>NZ_JBVHTO010000001.1:654794-997077 GCF_055565855.1 Streptomyces sp. NPDC028308 | reverse complement strand
ATGTCGGCGCCGATGCCCGGCGAACGGACCGCGTCCGAGAGCGGGCTGTAGGCGAACCAGCCGAAGTCGGCCGCGCCCTGCGGGGTGAGGAAGCCGCCCACCGCGATCAGCGAGCCGAACAGGTAGAGCCAGTAGGCGAACATGTTCAGCCGCGGGAACGCCACGTCGGGCGCGCCGATCTGCAGCGGCATGATCCAGTTGGTGAAACCGGCGAACAGCGGCGTCGCGAACATCAGCAGCATGATCGTGCCGTGCATCGTGAACGCCTGGTTGAACTGCTCGTTCGACATGATCTGCAGACCCGGCCGCGCCAGCTCCGCACGCATCAGCAGCGCCATGACGCCACCGATGCAGAAGAACGCGAACGACGTGATCAGGTACAGCGAGCCGATCGTCTTGTGGTCGGTGGTCGTCAGCCACTTGACCACGACGTTGCCGGGCTGCCTGCGCCGGACCGGCACCTCGTTCTGGTAGTGCTCAGCGTCCGCCCCGGCAGCACCCTGAGGTTCGTTGAGGATGCTCACAGTACGTTGCTCTCCCGGTTCTTCTCGTGGTCCGTCTGCTCGATGCCGGCCGGGACGTAACCGGTCTGCCCCTTCTCGGCGAGCTCCTTGAGGTGGGCCTCGTAGCGCTCGGGAGAGACGACCTTCACGTTGAACAGCATCCGGGAGTGGTCGACGCCGCAGAGCTCGGCGCACTTGCCCAGGAAGGTGCCCTCCTTGTTGGGGGTCACCTGGAAGGAGTTGGTGTGCCCCGGGATGACGTCCTGCTTCATCAGGAACGGCACCACCCAGAAGGAGTGGATGACGTCACGCGAGGTGAGGACGAACCGGACCGTCTTGCCCTTGGGGAGCCAGAGGGTCGGGCCGGGGTTCTTGGTCTGCGGGTTCACCGTGCCGGGCGTACCGACGTCGTAGACGCCGCCGGCGTTCGCCGGGAAGTCGTCCTTGTACTTGCGCGGGATCGCGGCCAGGTTCTTGTCGGTCTTCGCGTTCCCGGTGGAACCGTCGACGTTCTCGATGTAGTTGAAGCCCCAGCTCCACTGATAGCCCACGACGTTGACAGTCACGTCGGGCTTCTTGTCGAGACTGAGGAGCTTCGACTCGTCGCGGGCTGTGAAGTAGAACAGCACGGAGACGATGATGAGCGGGACCACCGTGTACAGCGCCTCGATGGGCATGTTGTACCGGGTCTGCGGGGGAACTTCGACCTTGGTGCGGCTGCGCCGGTGGAACATGGCGCTCCACAGGATCAGGCCCCACACCAGCACGCCAACGGCGAGCGCGGCCGCCCACGACCCCTGCCACAGGGAGAGGATCCGCGGAGCCTCTTCCGTGGTCGGGGTGGGCATACCAAGGCGGGGGAAGTCCTTGTATGTGCAACCGGTGGCGGTCGCCAGGACCAGGCCCGCAGTCAGTGCCTGCAGCAGCTTCCGCCGCATCGGGCGCCGCGGCGAGCGGTCGGAGCCGTTGGGACTCACGTAGCGCCTTCCCGAGAGTCTCGCCCGCGCGGTCGGCTGCGGCCTTCTCGCTGGTCGGTCGCCGCCCTGCGTCGGGCAGGGGTTTGGATGTTTATGCGGACCAAACCCTACTGGACGCTATTTGGGGTCGCGCGGGGAGGGTGCCCAACGCGCCGTCGGGCACCCCGAAGGGGTGTCGTTCGCCCCGAAGAGCACTCCGGGAAGCTCCGGAATGCCCCGCTCCGGCCGTTTCTGACGCTCTCTCCGGACGGGTCACGGAAGAGTTAGCGTGTGGGCGTGTCCTACTTCGACGCCGCGTCGTCCGCACCTCTGCACCCCGTCGCCCGCCAGGCCCTGCATGCCTCCCTCGACGAGGGGTGGGCCGACCCGGCCCGGCTGTACCGCGAGGGGCGGCGGGCCAGGTTGCTGCTCGACGCCGCCCGCGAGGCGACCGCGGAAGCGGTGGGCTGCCGCCCCGACGAGCTGTCCTTCACCTCGTCGGGGACGCGGGCCGTGCACACGGCGGTCGCGGGCGCCCTCGGGGGCCGACGGCGCGTCGGACGCCACCTGATCGTGTCAGCGGTCGAACACTCTTCGGTGCTCCATTCGGCCGAGCTCCACGAGTCGGGCGGCGGGACGGTGACCCGAGTCCCGGTACGGCGTTCCGGTGCCGTCTCCGCCGAGGCCTTCGCTGCCGGGCTGCGTCCCGACACCGCGCTCGCGTGTCTGCAGTCGGCCAACCACGAGGTGGGCACCGTGCAGCCGGTGGCCGAGGTCGCACAGGCGTGCGGGGAGTCGGGCGTACCGCTGCTGGTGGACGCGGCGCAGTCGCTGGGCTGGGGTCCCGTGGAGGGCGCCTGGTCCCTGCTCGCGGCGAGTGCCCACAAGTGGGGCGGGCCCGCGGGGGTCGGGGTGCTCGCCGTGCGCAAGGGTGTCCGGTTCGCGCCCCAAGGGCCGGTGGACGAGCGCGAGTCGGGCCGGGCGGCCGGGTTCGAGAACATCCCCGCGATCGTGGCCGCGGCGGCCTCGCTGCGCGCCGTACGGGCCGAGGCGGCCGCGGAGGCGGCCCGGCTGCGGGAACTGACGGAGCGGATCCGGGCCCGGGTCCCCGCGCTGGTCCCCGACGTGGAGGTGGTCGGCGACCCGGTCCACCGGCTGCCGGGCATCGTCACCTTCTCCTGTCTCTATGTCGACGGGGAGACTCTGCTGCACGAGCTGGACCGGGCGGACTTCTCGGTCTCGTCGGGCTCCTCGTGCACGAGCAGCACGCTGACCCCGAGCCACGTCCTGAAGGCGATGGGCGTGCTCAGCGAGGGCAACGTCCGGGTGTCGCTGCCGCCGGGCACCTCAGCGGAGGAGGTCGAGCGCTTCCTGTCGGTGCTGCCGGGCACGGTCTCCGCGGTCCGCGAGAAGCTGGGCGCCCCCGCCGGACCGACGAAGACGCCCGCCGCGTCGGACTCCGTCGTGGTGGACGCGCTGGGCCGGCGCTGCCCCATCCCCGTCATCGAACTGGCCAAGGTCATCGGCGACGTACCGGTCGGCGGCACCGTCCGGGTCCTCGCGGACGACGAGGCCGCCCGGCTCGACATCCCGGCGTGGTGCGAGATGCGCGGGCAGGAGTACGTCGGCGAGGAGCCCGCGGACCGGGGCTCGGCCTACGTGGTGCGCCGCCTGTCGTGACGCCCGGTCGCGCGGGGGTCGCCGGGTGACGGAACAGCAGGACATACGGGAGCCCCGCCGGATGACGGTGTCATCCGGCGGGGCTCCCGTCCGCGGCCGCTAGGCGAGGTGCGCCTGGACGTCGGCGGCGGCCTCGTGGCCGTACGCCTTGGTGAAGCGGTCCATGAAGTGGGCGCGGCGCAGCTGGTACTCCTGGGTGCCGACGGTCTCGATGACCAGGGTGGCGAGCATGCAGCCGACCTGGGCGGCGCGCTCCAGCGAGACGCCCCAGGCCAGGCCGGACAGGAAGCCCGCGCGGAACGCGTCGCCGACGCCCGTGGGGTCGGCCTTGCGCTCCTCCTCGGGGCAGCCGACCTCGATCGGGTCCTCGCCGGCGCGCTCGACGCGCACGCCGCGCGAGCCGAGCGTCGTCACGCGGTGGCCGACCTTGCCGAGGATCTCCTCGTCGCTCCAGCCGGTCTTGGACTCGATGAGGCCCTTCTCGTACTCGTTGGAGAAGAGGTACGTGGCGCCGTCCAGCAGTATCCGGATCTCGTCGCCGTTCATCCGGGCGATCTGCTGCGAGAAGTCGGCCGCGAACGGGATCCCGCGGGAGCGGCACTCCTCGGTGTGGCGCAGCATCCCCTCGGGGTCGTCCGCGCCGATCAGGACGAGGTCGAGACCGCCGACCCGGTCCGCCACCGACTTGAGCTCGATGAGGCGGGCCTCGCTCATCGCACCGGTGTAGAAGGAGCCGATCTGGTTGTGGTCGGCGTCGGTCGTGCAGACGAAGCGGGCGGTGTGCAGCACCTCGGAGATGCGCACGGACGCGGTGTCGACGCCGTGGCGCTCCAGCCAGGCGCGGTACTCGCCGAAGTCGGAGCCGGCGGCGCCGACCAGGACCGGTGACGTACCCAGCTGGCCCATTCCGAAGGCGATGTTCGCGCCCACTCCGCCCCGGCGCACGTCGAGGTTGTCGACCAGGAAGGAGAGGGAGACCGTGTGCAGCTGGTCCGCGACGAGCTGGTCGGCGAAACGGCCGGGGAAGGTCATGAGGTGGTCGGTGGCGATGGAGCCGGTGACTGCGATACGCACGGCGAGGACACGCTCCTGCGGGAGGGAGGGGCTGACAGTTCACGCTACCCGGTGGACCGGCCGCCCTGAAGCGGGCAAAACTACCCGATAGTAGATCTTTCTTCGTGCCGCGCCCGTGCATACGGTGCCCCTATGACGAACCTCAAGGTCCACGGTTCCGCCCCGCTCGACCTCGAAGGCGGTTTGGCGTCGCTGCGCGGCGACTGCGCCCGCATGGCCGGGGACTGGGCGGCACCCGACCAGGCCGCCCCCCTGCCCGTCTCCCCGTCCCTGATCCACGGCGTGACCGTCCCCTCCACCTCCGCCCGGCTGCTGGACGCGATGTCCGACTACGGCGACTGACGGCACCGGCCGGACCGGGCCCGGCGCCCGGGAGGGAACCGTGCGCTCCCCCGCTGCGTCTCATCGCCGTCCCCCGTCGAGGGGACGGGGTATACGACCCCTGAGCATCCGCCTTTGACAGGGCCGGGTCATCAGGGACAGCAGCGGATCCGAAGGAGCGATGCGGTGAGCACCGAGCGACCCGACAACGACGCGACCGAACCCACCGAGGACGCCTCCGGTACGGCCGGGACGCGCCGCCGGCACTCCCCGGTGGCCGTCGTCTCGGTCGCGGCCGCGGTGCTGCTGGTCGGCGGCGGCGGGGCGTACGTCGCCACGACCGCCTCCGACGGCGACGACCGCAGCACGGCCGGCGCGGGCGGCGACGGCACTCCCCCGCCGCTGGTCCTGGACGGCTACACGGAGGGCGGCGCCGGGGACAGCGAGGGCATCGCGCCCGGTGAGCCCGACCCGTACGGCGTGACCTACCGCGCGGACGGCGAGCTGCCCGGCGGCCCGGACTCCGCGCCCGTGTACCGGGCGAAGGGCCAGGTCACCGAGGGCGAGGTAGCCCGGCTGGCGAAGGCTCTCGGTCTCGTGGGCACACCGAGCCTCGCCGGGGAGACCTGGAAGGTGGGACAGGACAAGGACGGCTCGGGACCGGGCCTCCAGGTGAACAGGCGGGCGCCGGGGACCTGGACGTTCAGCCGGTACGCGCCCGGCACCGACGACTGCGGGAGCGCCGTCAAGTGCGGGAGCGCGCGGGGCGCCGGGAACGGGAACCCGGTGGGCGAGGCCGCCGCGAGGAAGGCCGCGGCGCCGGTGCTGAAGGCGGTCGGGCAGGACGACGCGAAGCTCGACGCGCGGCAGCTCATGGGCGCCGTCCGCGTCGTGAACGCCGAGCCGCTGGTCGACGACCTGCCGACGTACGGCTGGACGACCGGTATCCAGGTGGGCACGGACAGCCGGGTGGTGGGCGGCAGCGGCCAGCTGAAGGCGCCGGTGAAGGGCGACACGTATCCCGTGATCGGGGCGCGCCGGACGCTGGACCTGATGAACGGGTCGGCGCCGGAGGGCGGGCGCAAGGGCGTCGGGGGCTGCGCGAGCCCCGTACCGCTGAAGGACCGCGACGAGACTCCCTGCGAGCGGTCGGCGGCGACGCCCGAGCGGCAGTCGGTGACCGTCGAGAAGGCCGTCTTCGGGCTCGCCTCGCACTTCGTGGACGGCCGGCAGGCCCTGGTGCCGTCCTGGCTGTTCGAGGTGCGGACCGAGGGGGCGAAGGACGGGTTCACGGTGACGCATCCGGCCGTCGACCCGCGGTATCTGGCGTCGCCCGATCCGGCCGGGACCCCCACGGAGCAGCCGAGTCCGCGGCCGACCGGACCCGGAGACGAGCCGACCTCGCAGCCGGCCGAGCGGGACGTGCGGGTGCAGGGGTACACCGCGAAGGGCGAGGACCTGACCGTGAGCTTCACGGGCGGGGTCTGCGCCGACTACTCGGCCACCGCGAAGGAGACCTCGGGGACGGTGGAGGTCGCCGTGACCGAGAAGCCGCACCGGGGCAAGGCGTGCATCCTGATCGCGAAGGTCTTCCGGCAGACGGTCCACCTGGACGCGCCGCTCGACGGCCGCGAGGTCGTCGGGACGGACGGCAAGGAGGTCCGGGAGGGCAAGGTGACCACACCGGAGGGCAGCGCGAGCCCCCGGTGACGGCCGGCCGGTCCCGGTGACGCCCGGCGCGGGACGACGGCAGGACCGGGTGACGCGCCAGGGCCGGGTCGCGGCACCGGGAGGTCCCGGTCGTGGCCGGAGACCGGTCCGCGGACACACGAAGGCGGCGTCCCTGTCGGGGACGCCGCCTTCGTCATGTGTCCTGGCGTACGACCGGGCCGCACCACCGGCTGCGCCCAGCCGGGAGGCCGGCTAGCTGAAGGAGTCGCCGCAGGCGCAGGAGCCGGTCGCGTTCGGGTTGTCGATCGTGAAGCCCTGCTTCTCGATGGTGTCCACGAAGTCGATGGAGGCACCGCCCAGGTACGGGGCGCTCATGCGGTCGGTGACGACCTTGACGCCGCCGAAGTCCTTGACGACGTCGCCGTCGAGGGAGCGCTCGTCGAAGAAGAGCTGGTAGCGCAGGCCGGAGCAGCCGCCGGGCTGAACGGCGACGCGCAGCGCCAGGTCCTCACGGCCTTCCTGGTCGAGCAGGGCCTTGACCTTGGCCGCGGCGGCGTCGGACAGGATGATGCCGTCGCTCACGGTGGTGGTCTCGTCCGATACGGACATCTGCTTCTCTCCCGGGTTGTACGGAGACTGCTTGCCGACGGTTCCAACCGGCGGGGCCGCGGATTCATTCCGGGCCGATGCGTGTCTTTTCGCTTCTCTGCTCTTCATGCTCGCACATGCGCGGGGGACGCGGACAGCGCCTGTGGACAACGCCCGCCGGGATTCACGTCACATCGACGCTATGGGCATCGTCAACGTGACGTGAAGCGGTTATCATAGATAGCGTCATTTAGACGAGAAGGCTTGTCCCACATGTCCCGCCGGAACGGTCGAACGATCCGGCGAGCCGCAGAACAGAAAGGGTGCGTGTGGTGACCACCGCCCAGCCCCAGGAGCTCGACGTACAGCCGACGCCTCTCGCCCTGCTGCTGCTCGGCCGCGAGGCCGACCCGCGCAGCGAGCGCGGCGTCGAGTGCCCCGGCGACCTGCCCTCCCCGTCCGACCCGGACCTGGTGGAGCGCGCCCGCGCGGCCAAGGAGAAGCTCGGGGACAAGGTCTTCGTGCTCGGCCACCACTACCAGCGCGACGAGGTCATCCAGTTCGCCGACGTCACAGGTGACTCGTTCAAGCTGGCCCGGGACGCGGCCGCCCGCCCGGAGGCCGAGTACATCGTCTTCTGCGGTGTGCACTTCATGGCCGAGTCCGCGGACATCCTGACCTCCGACGACCAGAAGGTCGTCCTGCCCGACCTCGCCGCCGGCTGCTCGATGGCCGACATGGCGACGGCCGAGCAGGTCGCCGAGTGCTGGGACGTGCTGACCGAGGCCGGCGTCGCCGAGCAGGTCGTGCCCGTGTCGTACATGAACTCGTCGGCGGACATCAAGGCCTTCACCGGCAAGCACGGGGGCACGATCTGCACCTCGTCGAACGCCAAGAAGGCGCTGGAGTGGGCCTTCGAGCAGGGCGAGAAGGTGCTGTTCCTGCCCGACCAGCACCTCGGCCGCAACACCGCCGTCCGCGACATGGGGATGTCCCTGGAGGACTGCGTCCTCTACAACCCGCACAAGCCGAACGGCGGTCTGACCGCCGAGCAGCTGCGCGACGCCAAGATGATCCTGTGGCGCGGCCACTGCTCCGTCCACGGCCGCTTCTCGCTGGAGTCGGTGGAGGACGTACGGGCCCGGATCCCCGGCGTGAACGTCCTGGTCCACCCGGAGTGCAAGCACGAGGTCGTGGCCGCCGCGGACTACGTGGGCTCCACGGAGTACATCATCAAGGCGCTGGAGGCGGCCCCGGCCGGCTCGAAGTGGGCGATCGGTACGGAGCTGAACCTGGTCCGCCGCCTGGCGAACCGTTTCGCCCCCGAGGGCAAGGAGATCGTCTTCCTCGACAAGACGGTCTGCTTCTGCTCGACCATGAACCGCATCGACCTCCCGCACCTGGTCTGGACCCTGGAGTCCCTGGCCGAGGGCAACCTCGTCAACCGCATCGAGGTGGACAAGGAGACGGAGGCGTTCGCCAAGCTGGCGCTGGAGCGGATGCTGGCCCTGCCGTAGCCCTCGCACTGCGCGTACACGCCGAACGGGGCGCCCTTCCTTGTGGAGGGGCGCCCCGTTCGTGTGCGGTGACTGACGGGTCAGACCTGGGCGGGTTCCGGGTCCTCGGCGTCGGACCGCGCGGAGGACTGCGGCGGGACGCCGGCCTTGTCCGCGCGCTTCGCCGCCCTCTTCTTCGCCCGGCGCTCCTTGCGGAGCTCGATCATCGCGTAGAGCGTCGGGACGAGGAGCAGGGTGAGCAGGGTCGACGTGATCAGGCCGCCGATGACGACCACGGCCAGCGGCTGGGCGATGAAGCCGCCCTCGCCGGTCACGCCGAGCGCCATCGGGAGCAGGGCGAAGATCGTCGCCAGCGCCGTCATCAGGATCGGGCGCAGCCGGTGCCGGCCGCCTTCCAGCACGGCCTCGACGACGCCGTACCCCTGCCGCCGGTACTGGTTGATCAGGTCGATCAGCACGATCGCGTTGGTGACCACGATGCCGATGAGCATCAGCATGCCGATCATCGCCGGCACGCCCATCGGGGTGCCGGTGACGACCAGCAGGCCGATCGCGCCGGTCGCCGCGAACGGGATGGACACGAGCAGGATCAGCGGCTGGACCAGTGAACGGAACGTCGCGACCAGCAGCATGAAGACGATCGCGATCGCCGCGAGCATCGCGAGGCCGAGGGACGCGAACGCGTCGTCCTGGTCCTGCGAGACCCCGCCGATCTCCGCCGTCGCGCCGGCCGGCAGCTTCAGCTTGTCAAGCTTCGCCGTCAGGTCCGCGCTGACCGCGCCGGTGTTGTCCCCCGTCGGCTTCGCCGTGACGGTGGCCGCCCGCTGACCGTCGATCCGGGTCATCGAGACCGGGCCGTCGACCAGCTTCACGGTGGCGATGTCGCCGAGCTTCACGGCGCCGAGCCGCAGGCCCTTCAGCTCGGCGAGGGTGTCGGCGGGCTTCGCCGACCTGATGACGACGTCCCGCTCGGTGTCGTCCAGGATCGCCTTGCCGCTGGTGGTGCCCCGGACCGCCTGGGCGACGGCGGCACCGAGGGTGCTGTCGTCGAACCCGGCCGCGGCCGCCTTGGAGTTGGCCTTCACCGAGATCCGCGGCACGCTCTGCGACAGGTCGCTGGTGACGTCCGTGACGTGGTCCAGCTCCGCCACCTCGGCGCGGACCTGCTCGGCCGCCTCGCGCAGGACGTCGCCGTCGGCCGCCTTCACGACCACGCTGAGGTCCTGGTTGCCGAAGCCGTCACCGGCCGCGACGGTGGTCGTGCCGGTCCCGGAGAGCTTGCCGAGCCCCTTCTCGATGCGGTCCTGGACGTCCTCGTACGACGCGGAGTCCTTCAGCATGACCTGGTACGAGGCCTGGTTGGTGTCCGTGCCGCCGCCGAAGGCCGCGAGGAAGCCGGACGAGCCGATGGTGACCTGGTAGTCCTTGACGCCGTCGACACCGTCGAGCATCTTCTCGACCTTGCGCGCCGCGGCGTCGGTCGCCGCCAGGCTGGTGCCCGGCTTCAACTCCTGCTTGACGGTGAGGACTTCCTGGTCGCCCTGGTCGAAGAAGTTCGTCTTGAGCAGCGGCGCCATGCCGAACGTGCCGACGAGGACGACGACCGCGATCGCCACGCTCGTCAGCCGGCGACGGGTCGCGAAGCGCAGGACGGGGACGTAGAACCGCTGCAGACGGCTGCGTGCCTCCTTCTCCTCCGCCTCGCGGCGGGCCTCGTCGGCGTCCTCCGGGGTGCCCTTGGGGGCGCGCAGGAACCAGTACGACAGGACCGGCACCACCGTCAGCGAGACCAGCAGCGACGCCAGCAGGGCGGCCGTGACCGTAAGGCTGAACGAGCCGAACAGCTCGCCCACCATGCCGCCGGTGAGCCCGATCGGCAGGAAGACGGCGACCGTGGTGAGGGTGGAGGAGGTGACGGCGCCCGCGACCTCGCGCACCGCCTTGAGGATCGCCTCCTCGCGCTCCTCGCCGTAGCCGAGATGGCGCTTGATGTTCTCCAGGACCACGATCGAGTCGTCGACGACGCGGCCGATGGCGATGGTGAGCGCGCCCAGCGTCAGCATGTTGAGCGACAGGTCGCGGGTCCACAGGACGATCAGGGCCAGCACCACCGACAGCGGGATGGACACCGCGGTGACCAGCGTCGAGCGCACCGACGCCAGGAAGACCAGGATGACGAGGACCGCGAAGAGCAGACCGAGGGCGCCCTCGGTGGTCAGTCCCTTGATGGACTTGGAGACCGCCGGGCCCTGGTCGCTGACGACGGTGATCGTCGCCCCCGAGCCGAGGTCGCTCCGCAGGTCCGGCAGCTTGTCCTGGACGGCGTCGGAGATGGCGACCGCGCTGCCGTCGTGGTCCATGGTGACCATGACCGCGAGGCTGGGCCGGCCGTCCGTACGCGTGATGGAGTCGGCCTTCGCCTGCTCCTGCCGGACCGTCGCCACGTCGGCGAGGCGCACCGGCTTCCGCACGCCCTCGCCGGTGACCCTGAGTTCCTCGATCTGCTTCAGCGACGTGAAGCCGCCGCCGACCTGGACGGTGCGGTTGGCGCCGTCCTCGTCGAAGGAGCCCGCCGGGACGGTCGCGCCGCCCGCGCGGAGCGCCTGGCCGAGAGCCGCCGGGGTGAGCCCGGCCTTCGCGAGCTTCCGGTCGTCCGGGGTGACCGTGACCTGGAGGTCGCGGACGCCGTCGACGGTGACCTGGCCGACGCCGTCGATGTCCTTCAGCGCCGGGACGACGGTCCGGTCGAGCTGGTCGGAGAGGGCCTGCTGGTCCTTGCCGGAGGTGACGGCGAGGACCACCGTCGGCATGTCGTCCGTCGAACCGGCGACGACCTGCGGGTCCACGTCGTCCGGGAGCTGGACGCGGGCGCGGTTGACGGCCTGCTGGACGTCGGCGACGAGCTGCTTGGTGTCGTTGCCGTAGTCGAAGGACGCCATGATCACGGCGTTGCCCTCGCTCGCCGTGGAGGTGACACCGGTGATGCCGTCGACGGATTCGAGGTTGTCCTCGATGGGCTCGACGACCTGCTTCTCGACCACGTCCGGGGACGCACCCTGGTACGGCGCCAGGACGGACACCATGGGCAGTTCGATGGTGGGCAGCAACTGTTGCTTGAGCTGCGGGATCGCTATCGCCCCGAAGGCGATGGCGATGATCGACATCAGTCCGATCAGGGCCCGTTGCGCGAGGCTGAATCTGGACAGCCAGGACATGGGTGGCGGGTCTCTCTTCCGTGGTGTGAGCGGCAGGAGGGGCACATGTGAGCGCCCCACGTCACACCCTGAGCCATCGCCGGAAGCCGATCCGTAGCCCCCAGGTCCATTTCCTCGTCCGGCGCCTACTGCGGGCGCAGTACACCGCGGTGGAGCTCAGTCCACCCTCGGACGGACCAGCCCCGACTCGTACGCGATCACGACCAGCTGTGCCCGGTCGCGCGCGCCCAGCTTGGCCATGGCCCGGTTGACGTGCGTCTTCACGGTGAGCGGGCTGACCGTCAGCCGCTCGGCGATCTCGTCGTTGGAGTGCCCGCCGGCCACCTGCACCAGCACCTCGCGCTCCCGCACGGTGAGCGTGTCCAGCCGCTCGGAGCGGGCCGGGTCCCGCCCGTCGTCCGACGGGTCGCCCTGCGCGAGGAACTGCGCGATCAGTCCCTTGGTGGCGGCCGGCGACAGCAGCGCCTCGCCGCCCGCCGCGATCCGGATGGCGTTCAGCAGCTCCTCGGGCTCGGAGCCCTTGCCGAGGAACCCGGACGCGCCCGCCCGCAGCGACTGCACCACGTACTCGTCGACCTCGAACGTCGTCAGCATGACCACGCGGACGTGCGTGAGGCCGGGATCGGCGCTGATCAGCCGGGTGGCGGCCAGGCCGTCGGTGCCCGGCATGCGGATGTCCATGAGCACCACGTCCGCCCGCTCCTCGCGCGCCAGGCGCACCGCCTCCGCGCCGTCGGACGCCTCTCCCACGACCTCCATGTCCGGCTCGGAGTCGACCAGGACGCGGAAGGCGCTGCGCAGCAGTGCCTGGTCGTCGGCGAGCAGGACGCGGATGGTCATGCGGGGTCCCCCGTGACGGATGGGCGGTTCTTGACCGGAAGGATCGCATGGACCCGGAAACCGCCTCCGTAGCGGGGACCTGCGGTGCAGGTGCCGCCGAGCGCGGTGACCCGCTCGCGCATGCCGAGGAGGCCGTGTCCGCCGCCGTCCCGCGGCCCCTGGTCCTGGCCCGGTCCGTCGTCGAGCACGGTCACCTCGACGTTCGGCCCCACGCGTACGACGCTGACCTCGGCCTTCGCGTCGGTGCCCGCGTGCTTGCGGACGTTGGTGAGGGCCTCCTGGATGACCCGATACGCCGCGAGGTCCACGGCGGCGGGCAGGCTGGTGCCGTGGTCGGCCCGCGCGACCTCCACGGGCAGCCCGGCGTTGCGGAAGGTGTCGGCCAGTTCGTCGAGGCGGTTCAGGCCGGGGGCCGGTTCGGTCGGCGCCTCGGGATCGCCGCTCTGGCGCAGCAGCCCGACGGTGGCCCGCAGCTCGTTGAGCGCCGAGCGGCTGGCCTCGCGGACGTGCCCGAGCGCCTCCTTGGCCTGGTCGGGCCGCTTGTCCATGACGTGCGCGGCGACGCCCGCCTGCACGTTGACCAGGGCGATGTGGTGCGCGACGACGTCGTGCAGGTCGCGGGCGATGCGCAGCCGCTCCTCGGCGACGCGGCGGCGCGCCTCCTCCTCGCGGGTGCGTTCCGCGCGGTCGGCGCGTTCCCTGATCGCGTGCACGAAGGCCCGCCGGCTGCGTACGGCGTCGCCCGCGGCGGCGGCCATGCCGGTCCAGGCGAAGATGCCGAGGTTTTCCTGGGCGTACCAGGGCAGCGGGCCCGCGAGCATGGCGGACGCCGTCAGCACGGTCATGGTGAGCAGTCCGACGCGCCAGGTGGTGGGGCGGTCGGTGGCGGAGGCCACGGTGAAGAGGGCGACGACGGCGGACATCGCCACCGGGGCGCGCGGGTCGCCGGTCACGAGCTCCACGAGGGAGACGGCGACGGTCCCGGCGAGGACGGCCATGGGGGCGCGGCGCCGGAAGACCAGGGCCGCCGCGCCGAGCACCATCAGGGTCAGGCTCATGGCGTCGGGAGTGCGCGCGCCCCAGGTCGCGCCGTCCTCGCCGTGCGGGTCGACGAAGGAGCCCGCCACCATGCAGGCCAGGACGCCGGCGGCCAGGGCCGCGTCCAGGGCGAGGGGGTGGGCCCGGAGTCTGCACCGGGTGCGCTCGAGGGTGCTCACGCGCCAAAGGTACGGGGGGTGGCGCTCCGGGGGGCGCCCTCTCTCCTGCCCGAGGGGGCTCGTGCGGGTTCGTCCGGCGTGCGGGCACCGGGGGCGCCGTTCCCCGCGCCCCCGACCGGGCGCCACCGGGGGTCGTGGAATCCCCGGACCGCCGTCGTGGCTGCTCGCGCCGTTCCCCGCGCCCCCGACCGGGCGCCACCGGGGGTCGTGGAATCCCCGGGCCGCCGTCGTGGCTGCTCGCGCCGTTCCCCGCGCCCCTGACCGGGCGCCACCGGGGGTCGTGGAATCCCCGGGCCGCCGTCGTGGTTGCTCGCGCCCCTGACCGGGCACCACCGGGGTCGTGGAATCCCCGGACCGCCGTCGTGGCTGCTCGCGCCGTTCCCCGCGCCCCCGACGGGGCGCCGGGCTTGGCTCAGCCCGGGATCAGGCCGTCGTCGCTCAGGAGGTCCCGTACCTCCTCCAGGGAGGCGTCGGACGAGGGGAGGATCAGCTCGGACGGCTCCAGGGAGTCGTCGGGCAGGGGCGTCCCCAGGCGGCGGACCGCGTCCAGGAGGGCGGCCAGCGTGCGCCGGAAACCCTCCTGGTCGCCGCGCTCCATCTCGGCGAGCAGCTCGTCGTCGAGCCTGTTCAGTTCGGTGAGGTGGCCGTCGGCCAGCGTCACCTGCCCCTCCCCCATGATCCGTACGATCATGTCGCCCTCCTCAGGCGTGGGACCCGGCGGATTCCGGTGCGTGCCTACTGCTTGTCGAAGCGCGGAGTGTCCTGCGGCTGCTGCTGGGACCGGGACTGGCCGGAGCCGCCCTCGATCGCCTGCTGCGGCGAGCCGCCCGCCAGCTCCGCCTTCATGCGCTGCAGTTCCAGCTCTACATCCGTACCACCGGAGAGCCGGTCCAGCTCGCTCTGGATGTCGTCCTTGGCGAGCCCGGACTGGTCGTCGAGTGCTCCGGAGGCGAGCAGTTCGTCGATCGCGCCGGCCCGCGCCTGGAGCTGGGCGGTCTTGTCCTCGGCGCGCTGGATGGCCATGCCCACGTCGCCCATCTCCTCGGAGATGCCCGAGAAGGCCTCCCCGATCCGGGTCTGCGCCTGGGCCGCGGTGTACGTGGCCTTGATGGTCTCCTTCTTCGTGCGGAAGGCGTCCACCTTGGCCTGCAGCCGCTGGGCCGCGAGGGTGAGCTTCTCCTCCTCGCCCTGGAGGGTCTGGTGCTGCGTCTCCAGGTCGGTCACCTGCTGCTGGAGCGCGGCCCGGCGCGAGAGTGCCTCGCGGGCCAGGTCCTCGCGGCCCAGGGCGAGCGCCTTGCGGCCCTGGTCCTCCAGCTTGGAGGACTGCGACTGGAGCTGGTTGAGCTGGAGCTCCAGGCGCTTGCGCGAGGTCGCCACGTCGGCGACGCCCCGGCGGACCTTCTGGAGCAGCTCCAGCTGCTTCTGGTACGAGTAATCGAGGGTCTCGCGCGGGTCCTCGGCCCGGTCAAGGGCCTTGTTCGCCTTCGCGCGGAAGATCATCCCCATACGCTTCATGACACCGCTCATGGGCTTCGCGCGCCCCCTTCTGACGGACTACGGCTCCAGCACCTGCGACAGAACCCACAGTACGGGCCCTGCATCCATTACCGCACTGTTCGGGGACGGATGCGCTCATCCCCAAGGACGACTGCGTACGACCCCGCTCCGGCGTAGGGAGTAGGTGTCTCTCGGGGTCCCCCGGAGGTCCCGGCGGAACTCCCGGGTCGAACGACACGCAACGTCCCCCTTGTCCCAGTACAGACGTCCGGTGTTGCCGGATCGTTCCCCGGTCGGCCGCGGTCCATGCCCCGGCACCCCGTACCCTTGGGTTTTGTGTTCCGTAGCCGTGCCAAGGAAGAGAAGGCCCCCGCCGTCAAGGCGCAGGTGACCGACTCCAAGCAGCCCCGCGACCCGCAGGCCCCCAAGGGTCGCCCCACGCCCAAGCGCAGTGAGGCACAGACCCAGCGCCGCAGCGTCGCCAACACTCCGACGTCGCGGAAGGAGGCGGCCAAGCGGCAGCGCGACGAGCGCCGGACCCAGCTGGAGAAGCAGCGTCAGGCGCTGGCGAGCGGCGACGAGCGTTTCCTGCCCGCGCGCGACAAGGGCCCGGTGCGCAAGTTCGCGCGTGACTTCGTCGACTCGCGGTTCTGCGTCGCCGAGTTCTTCCTGCCGATGGCCGTGGTCATCCTCGTGCTGAGCATGGTGCGGGTGGGATCGCTGCAGAACATCGCGCTGCTGCTGTGGCTCGTGGTGATCGCGATGATCGTGGTCGACTCGATCGGCATCGCGATCCGCCTCAAGAAGCAGCTCAACACGCGCTTCCCGGACGCGCCCAAGAAGGGCGCGGTCCCGTACGCGCTGATGCGCACCCTGCAGATGCGCCGGCTCCGGCTGCCGAAGCCGCAGGTCAAGCGCGGAGAGCGGCCCTGAGCGCGACGTCTTTCTCCGGGGGCGCGGCGGACGCCTGGCTGAGCAGGCTGGGCGGGCTGCGTGATGTCGTACGGCAGGAGCTGGTGGCCCGGCAGCTCGACGAGCAGATAGCCGGGCGGTTCCCGGTCGGGCAGCGGCTGCGGATCCTCGACGTCGGCATGGGCCAGGGCACGCAGGCGCTGCGGCTGGCCAGGGCCGGGCACCAGGTGACCGGCCTGGAGCAGGACGCGAGGATGCTGGGCGTCGCCCGGGAGGCGCTGGCCGCCGAGCCCGAGGGCATCCAGAGCCGCGTCCGGCTGATCGAGGGCGACGGCCGGGAGACCGGGGTCCACTTCCTGCCCGGCAGTTTCGACGTGGTGCTGTGCCACGGCGTGCTGATGTACGTCGAGGAGCCCGACGCCCTGCTCGCGGGCATGGCGCGGATGCTGGCCCCCGGCGGGCTGCTCTCTCTCCTCGTGCGGAACGCGGACGCGCTGGCCATGCGGCCGGGGCTGGCCGGTGACTGGACGGGTGCCCTCGGGGCGTTCGACACCGTCGCCTACCGCAACCGGCTCGGTCTCGACGTCCGCGCCGACCGGCTCGCCACCCTGACGGCGACCCTGTTGGGCATCGGGGCACCGCTGCACGCCTGGTACGGGGTGCGGGTCTTCACGGACACGGCGGCGGACGGGGCCGAGGTCCCCTCCGACGTGGACGCCCTGCTGGCTGTCGAGGAACGCGCCGGACGCACCGACCCCTACCGCCAGGTGGCGGCGCTGCTGCATCTGTGCGGAGTGCGCGGCTGAGCGGCCGTCCGGGCGGGGGAAACGCGGCTGTGACACCGCCTGTTCGGGTGTGCAGCGCGGGCTGAACCACCTCCCGAAAGGGACACTTCGGGCATGGATGCCTTCCGTGCCCGCACTCGTGCGCGCCTGTCCGCCGCCGTCGTCTGCTCCGCCGCCCTGCTCGCCGGCTGCTCCGCGGCGGCGCCCTCGGTCACGGAGCGCCGCGCGACGACGGAGCGGGCCGCCGCGCCCAGGGCCGCCGGTGACCTTCAGGACGACTACCAGCGGGTCATCAGGGACGTCCTGCCGTCGGTGGTGCAGATCCAGGCGCGCAACGACCTCGGCTCGGGGGTCGTGTACGACGACCAGGGGCACGTGGTGACCAACGCGCACGTGGTCGGGAACGAGAAGACGTTCCAGGTGACGACGGCCAACAGCGAGGACGTGCTGACCGCCCGGCTCGTCTACGCCTACCCGCAGCAGGACCTCGCCGTCATCAAGCTGGACAAGGTGCCGGACGGGGTGAAGGCGGCGACGATGGGCGACTCGTCGAAGGTCGCCGTGGGGCAGATCGTGCTCGCGATGGGCTCGCCGCTCGGCCTGTCCTCCAGCGTGACGCAGGGCATCGTGTCGGCGACCGGACGCACCGTCAGCGAGGGCGGCCCGGGCGGCGGGACCGGCGCGACGATCCCGAACATGGTGCAGACGTCGGCCGCGATCAATCCGGGCAACAGCGGGGGCGCGCTGGTGGACCTGGACGGCAAGGTCGTCGGCATCCCGACGCTGGCCGCGGCGGATCCCAACATGGGCGGCGGCGCGGCTCCCGGCATCGGGTTCGCCATCCCGGCGTCGATGGTGAGGACGGTCGCCGACCAGATCATCGAGGACGGCCGGGTCACCGATTCGGGACGGGCCGCGCTCGGCATCACGGGCCGCACGGTCGTGGACGACGGCTACCGGGCCGCGGGAGTCGCCGTGGTCGAGGTCCAGAGGCGCGGCGCGGCCGACCGGGCCGGCATCGAACCGGGCGACATCATCACGCGGTTCGGCAGGACGGACATCGGGACGATCACCTCGCTGACCGAGGCGCTGGCCGCCGAGAAGCCGGGCGACCGGGTCCCGGTGACCTACACGCGCAGCGGCGACGAGAAGACCGTCGACGTGACGCTGGGCGAGCAGTGAGCCGGCGGGACGGCCCCGGGCGGGCGGTGGTCCCGCTGACCCGCGCGGGACGGGCGGTGGGCGGTGCTGCCGAGAGCCGGGCCCCCGGCAGCACCGGGGAGCTACGCCTCCTCGGCGTGCAGGCTCATCGGCCCGTAGATCTCCGTGCTGTCCTCGAACAGCCGCACCTGGTCGGCACCTCCGTCCGCAAGGTCCTTCCAGTGCTCACCGATCCAGGACTCGGCGTCCCCCTGCGTGGTGAACTCCTCGGGCACGACCGCGGGCGGGACCTCCGCCCCGTCGGCCTTCTCGAACCGCCACGTCCATGCCGCCATGTACGCCTCCAAGGTATGAGCACACTGCACAGCGGGGGCCGGACAAGATCCAGCCCCTGCCCGAAGCCTAGCCGGACGCGCAAGACCTGCACCGACAGGCGAAAATCAGCTCCGTGGAACTGACTCTGCTCGGCACCGGTGCCCCCGCGGGCCTCCCCCGCCCCGACTGTCCCTGCGCCGCCTGCGCCACCGCGCTCGGCCCCGACGCGCGGGCGGCGACCGCGCTGCTGGTGGACGGGACCCTGCTCCTCGACCTCACCCCCGGTGCCGCGTTCGCCGCCGCCCGCGCCGGCCGCTCGCTGGGCGGCGTACGGCAGGTGCTGCTCTCGCATCCGCACAACGGGCCCGCGGTCGAGGTCCCGGCGGGGCTGCCGCAGCCCGGACGGGTGCCGGACGGGCGGGAGTTGGCGCTGCTGACCGGGCACCGGGTGCGGGCGGTGCCGCTGGACGCGCCCGGCACCGGGTACGCGGTGACGGGGCCCGACGGGCAGCGGCTGCTGTATCTGCCGCCGGGGGCCGCGCCGGCCGGGCTCGACGCGAACGGCGGGCCGTACGACATGGTCGTCGCCGACGTGACCGGGCGGCCGGACGCGCTGGCGAGGCTGCGGGCCGTGGGCGCCGTCGGGCCGACGAGCGACGTCGTCGCCGCGCACCTGGACCACGACGTGCCGCCGGGGGCCGAACTGCGCCGCCGGCTCGCCGCGGCCGGGGCGCGGGCGGTGCCGGACGGCACGACGCTGACCGTCGGCGTGTACGAGGACGTACCGGACGTGCCGCGGCGCACCCTCGTGGTGGGCGGCGCCCGTTCCGGCAAGTCGGTCGAGGCGGAGCGCCGGCTGGAGGCGTTCCCCGACGTGGTGTACGTGGCGACGGGCGGCACGCGCGCCGGGGACGGCGAGTGGGCCTCGCGGGTGCACGCGCACCGCGAGCGCCGCCCGGGGTCCTGGCGCACGGTCGAGACCTGCGACCTCGTGCCCCTGCTCGACCAGGACGGTCCCCCGCTGCTCGTCGACTGCCTGTCCCTGTGGCTGACGGACGCCATGGACGCGGTGGGCGCCTGGGACGACGCGGAGTGGGCGGGCGGCGGCGAACGGGCCCTGCGGCAGCGGACCGGCGAACTGACCGACGCCGTACGCCGCACGCGCCGGACCGTCGTCGCCGTCTCGAACGAGGTCGGGTCCGGCATCGTGCCGGCGACCGCCTCCGGCCGCCGCTACCGCGACGAGCTGGGGCGGCTGAACGCCGCCTTCGCGGCGGAGTGCGAGCACGTGCTGCTGGTGGTGGCGGGGCAGGCGCTGCCGCTGCGGCCCTGACGCCGGTTCACGCCCCGCGGCGGGCGATGATCCGGTACGCGTTCGAGAAGCGGGTGCGGCTGAACAGCGGGGCGAGGGCGTGGTCCAGGGCGGAGGCCGCGGCGAGCAGGGGGACGGTGGCCTTCATGAGGACCGCGCGGACGGCGCGCTGGAGTTCGGTGGGGGGCTTGGCCCGCCAGGGGGCGTCGACGTCGGGCAGCACACGGGCGAGCGCCAGCGCGAGGGCGCCCGTGAGGTCGTACGGGATGTGGGGTTCGCGGCGGTCGGTGGCGACGATCTCGCAGCCCAGGGACTCCAGTTCGGCCAGCAGGTTCGGCAGCGGCAGCAGGTGCAGGTGCTGCGGCTGGCCCGAGTTGACCCACCAGCGGCCCAGCAGGCTGCCGAACACACAGGCGGGGTCCGGGACTTCGACGAGGAGGTGGCCGCCGGGGCGCAGCGCGGCCAGCGCCGCGCGCAGTTCCCCGCGCGGGTCGGGGGTGTGCTCCAGGTGGTGGAACATGCTGACGACGTCGTAGCGGCCCCGCACCCGTGCGGCGATTCCCGGGTCGGTGAGACGGCCCAGGTGGGCCTCGTCGACGCGGCCTGCCGCATACGCCTTCTCGATCGCCACGCCGGCGTCGATGCCGTCGAAGGCGGTGTAGGGGTGCACCTGCCGGGCCGTCTCCGCGAAGTGGCCGTGCCCGGTGCCGACGTCCAGCCAGCTCTCCGGTTCCCCGAAGCGGAGCATCGCGCGGGCGGCGGCGCGGTGGCGTCTGCGGCTGCCGCGGGCGGCGAGGATCCGTTCCGCGAAGCCGTCGTGGCCCTCGTGGAAGTCGAGGTGGTAGAAGGCCAGTCCCTCCGCGGTGAGGCGGGGGTTCTGGAAGGCGTGGGCGCAGTCCCGGCACTCGTCGACGACGAAGGTGCCCGGCTGGTGCCGGCGCAGGTTGGGCGTCCGCAGCCGGGTGCGCAGCCGGGTCGAACCGCACCAGGGGCAGTCCTCCCGGCGCGGTTCGTGGAAGCGGTCGGTGCCCTGGGCGAGTTCGCTGAGGTATGCGGCTCGGCGCAGGGCGCTCGTCCGCGGGGTGGGGGTCATGAGCGGCTCCTGGACCCGGGAGGCAATTCGATGCAAACCGGAACGTATGGGATCCCGATCATGGGTGCAATGACGTGGCTCCGCCGTGTTCGATCGCGGCCGGTACTGTTCGGCGAATGAGCTCGCTTAATCTCGACGACTTCACCGATCTGATCGAGCGCCCCGACGGTGGTGTACGCCGTGACGCCGAGGCGCGCAGGGAGCGTCAGGCCGTGCCGCCCGGGTCGCTCGGCCGCCTCGACGAACTCGGCGAGTGGCTCGCGGCGGCGCAGTCGGCGGTGCCGGTGCGGCCCGTCGAGCGGCCTCGCGCGGTGCTGTTCGCGGGTGACCACGGGATCGCGGCGCTCGGCGTGTCGGCCCGGCCCGCGGGCACCGCCGACCGGCTCGTGCGCTCCCTCCTGGAGGGCGCAGGACCCGCCGCGATCCTGGCCCGGCGGCTCGGCGTGCCGGTGCGGGTGGTCGACATGTCCCTCGACTGCGACCCGGACGGGCTGCCGGACGAGGTCGTACGGCACCGGGTGCGGCGCGGGTCGGGGCGGATCGACGTCGAGGACGCGCTGACCCCCGAGGAGGCCGAGGCCGCGTTCCTGGCGGGCGTCGCCGTCGCCGACGAGGAGGCCGACTCCGGTACGGATCTCGTCGTCCTCGGCGATCTGAGCGTCGGCGGGACGACCGCGGCGGCGGTGCTCGTCGCCGCGCTGTGCGGGACCGACGCGTCCGTGGTCACCGGGCGGGGCGGGCAGCCCATCGACGACCTCGCGTGGATGCGCAAGTGCGCGGCGGTGCGGGACGCGTTGCGGCGGGCCCGGCCCGTGCTCGGGGACCAGCTCCAGCTGCTGGCCACGGTGGGCGGGGCCGACCTCGCCGCCATGACCGGGTTCCTGCTCCAGTGCGCGGTGCGCAAGACGCCCGTCATTCTCGACGGGGTGGTCTCCGCCGCGTGCGCCCTGGTCGGGCAGCGGGTCGCCTTCCGGGCGCCGGACTGGTGGCTGGCCGGACAGAGCAGCGGGGAGCCTGCGCAGGCGAAGGCTCTCGACCGGATGGCGCTAGAACCCCTGCTTGATCACGGGGTCACCGTGGGTGAGGGGGCGGGGGCGTTGCTGGCGTTGCCGTTGGTGCAGGCTGCTGCGGCCTTGGCTGCGGAGTTGCCCGAGGTGGGGCTCGGGTCCTCTCCTGAGGGTGGGGTGGGGGCGGGGGCGTAGGCGCCGGGTGCGGCGTCTCTCGCCCCCTGACGAGGGCTCACCTGGGGTTTGGTGCGACCTGACTTGGGCTGGGCGCGGCATTCCTCGCCCCTTGCGGGGCTGGACGTTGAGTTTCCTGTGCCGGTTCGTGGGGGCTGGGCGCGCCGTTCCTCGCGCCCCTGGCGGGGCCATCCGTTGCGATTTTCCGTGCGGGTGTGTGGGGGCTGGGCGCGCCGTTCCTCGCGCCCCTGACCGGGTCCCGTTGGGTTTTGTCTGCGGGTGTTTGGGGCTGGGCGCGCCGTTCCTCGCGCCCCTGGCGGGGCGACCCACAGCGTTTCTCGTGGGTGTGTGGGGGCCGGGGGCGTTGGTCCTCTTGGCCCCTGAGCGGGTGCGGTCCGGGGGGTTTGTGGGTGGCGGCGGGGTGTGGGGGGTGTGGGGACCTATCATCCCGGCTCATGGGAGATGTCCGAATTGCCACGGGTCGGGAGCGGGCTCCGGCCCGTCAGGGCGAGCGGGACCCCCGGCCCGCCGGCGTCCCGCGCCGGGCCGCCGCCTTCGCCGTCTGGTATCTGCGGGGTGTCGCGTTCGTCAACTTCCTGAGTGCCGGGTGGGTCTCCCTGGGGCAGGACGTGCGGCGGCACAACACGGAGAACTACTTCACGCCGTATCTGCTGACGGCGGGATTCGCCTCCGGTGTCTTCACGATGTTCCTCGCCCTCACCATGCGGCGCAGGAAGCGGGCCGCCTGGATCCTGAACCTGGTGCTCAGCGGCTCGTTCCTGCTGCTGTTCTCGTTCGCCATGACCTTCCCGGAGGTCCGGCGGTACCCGCAGAACTGGGTCTCGCTCGGCCTGACCGCGGCGTTCGTGGCATCGCTCGTCGTCGGCCGGCGCGAGTTCTACGCCAAGGGCGACCGGTCGAACCCGAGGCTGGCGGCGGCCGTGGGGGCCGGCGGGCTGCTGGTCACCTCGCTGCTCGCCGCGCTCCTGGTCACGGCCACCAACCAGGCGCCGGACGCCCGGATCTCGACGTTCACCGACCGCTGGCGCTACGGCACCCTGCGGCTCGTGTCCGTCGCCGCCGACGACGCCCGTTTCCCCGGGATCGAGACCCCCAACTGGGTCAACGTCGCCGTCAACGGGTTCAGCACGCTGCTGGTCCTCGCCGTCCTGTACGCGGCCTTCCGCTCCCGCCGCGCCGTCGACCCGCTCACCGAGGACGACGAGAAGCGGCTGCGCGCCCTGCTGGACCGGCACGGCGAGCGCGACTCGCTGGGCTACTTCGCCCTGCGCCGCGAGAAGAGCGTGGTGTGGTCGCCGACCGGCAAGGCGGCGGTGGCGTACCGCGTCGTGGGCGGGGTGTCGCTGGCGAGCGGTGACCCGGTCGGCGACCCCGAGGCGTGGCCCGGCGCCATCGAGCCGTGGCTGGCCGAGGCGCGGGCGCACGGCTGGATCCCGGCGGTGATGGGCGCGAGCGAGGAGGCCGGGACGATCTACGCGCGGCACGGCCTGGACGCGCTGGAGCTGGGGGACGAAGCACTCGTGGAGATCGCCGAGTTCACGCTGGAGGGACGTGCCATGCGCACCGTCCGGCAGGCCTTCAACCGGATCAGGCGGGCCGGGTACACGGTCCGCATCCGGCGGCACGAGGACATCCCCGCCGATGAGCTGGCGTATCTGCTGCGGCGGGCGGACGACTGGCGGGACGGCGCCACCGAGCGGGGCTTCTCGATGGCGCTCGGGCGGCTCGGCGACCCCGAGGACGGGCGCTGCGTGATGCTCGAATGCACCGACCGGGACGGCGAGTTGAGGGCCCTGCTGTCCTTCGTGCCGTGGGGGCCGCACGGGCTGTCGCTGGACCTGATGCGCCGGGACCGGGACTCCGACAACGGGCTGATGGAGTTCATGGTGATCGAACTCCTGCGCAGGGCCCGGGAGATCGGGATCGCCCAGGTCTCCCTCAACTTCGCAATGTTCCGGTCCGTCTTCGAGCGGGGCGCCCGCCTCGGCGCGGGACCGGTGCTGCGGCTGTGGCGCTCGCTGCTCAGCTTCTTCTCCCGCTGGTGGCAGATCGAGTCGCTGTACCGCGCCAACGCCAAGTACCGGCCGATCTGGGAGCCCCGTTTCCTGCTCTTCGAGAAGAGCGCGGACCTGCTGCGGATCGGGGTCGCGGCGGCGCGCGCCGAGGGGTTCCTGGAGGCGCCGGGGCTGCCGAAGTGGCTGCACCGCAAGCATCTGCAGACGCACCGCTGAGCACGGTGGCCCGTCGGCGGCCGGTCAGTCGCCGCCCGGCAGGGAGCGGACCGGCTCGGGGTCGGGCTTGCCGCCGATCAGGTCCTGGAGCCGGCGCCGGGGCTTCGCCCAGCGCCGGTCGTGGTGGTAGGCGCGCAGGCTGGAGCGGGCGCGGGCGCGGGGCCGCCGGCGGTAGAAGCGCCGGGCCCACGGGGAGCCGGGGCGGGCCAGGCGGATCGCGCCGACCAGGGCCACCACGGGGACGATCACCCCGAAGATCGCCGTGCGGGCCTTGCCCTTGCTGAGGGCGAGCAGCGCGAAGAGGAAGTTCACCGCGACGCTGATGATGACGCCGCCGCGGTCCTGGAGCTCCCGGTTGGTGAGGTCGTTGACGCCGAACGGCAGGAACCCGCTGAGCACGAGGCCGACCAGGGCGGCGGTGACCACCACGACCTCGACGCTCTTGCGTCCGGCCTCGGTCCAGTAGACGTCGTCCAGGTGCAGGATCAGCGCGAACTCGTCGAGGACGAGGCCCGCCCCCATGCCGAAGACCACGGCGAACGCGCCCGCGCCGAAGCCGTGCCGGCCACTGGCCACCGCGCCGAAGCCGCCGATCACGGTCAGCACGACACCGGGGACGACGTGGTGGATGTGCAGGTCGCCCGCCTTGACGTTGCCGAACGGCCCCTTGCCCGCCCTGATCATCCGGACGACGACACGGGTGATCACGAAGGTCAGCACGAAGGAGGCGAGCGCCAGCAGCAGGGGCAGCTTGCCCGGCTCGACGATGTTGCGATACACCCAATGACCCATATGCGAACTTTATCCATGGCCGCCGTCCTCGCTCCTCCGGTCGGCGGATAACCTGCGCCGGTGCCCAGGACCCCCCTTCCCGACAGCCTCCGCTTCGCCTTCGGCACCCTGACGGTGCTGCCCGTCCGGGTGACCCGCTGGGACCGCGACGCCGCGCGCGGCGGGATGCTGTGCGCGCCCGCGGCCGGGCTGGTGGTCGGGCTGGGCGCCGCCGCGGCCGGCGTGCTGCTGCTGGCGCTGGGCGCGGGTCCCCTGACGGCCGCCGTGGCCTCCGCCGCCGTACCGGCCGCGCTCACCCGGGGACTGCACCTCGACGGGCTCGCCGACACGGCGGACGGGCTGGGCAGCGGGAAGCCCGCCGAGGACGCGCTGCGGATCATGAAGCAGTCGGACATCGGCCCGTTCGGGGTGATCACCCTGCTGTTCGTGCTGCTCGGCCAGGTGGCCGCCCTCGCGCAGGCGTACGGCGACTCGTGGGGGCGCGGGGCGTGCGCGGCCGTCGTCTCGGCACTCGCCGCCCGGCTCGCCCTGACGCTGGCCGCCCGCGCCGGGGTGCCGCCGGCCCGCCCCGAGGGGCTGGGCGCGGCGGTCGCGGGCGTGGTCCCGGTGCGCGGGGCGCTGCTCGTGGCGGCGCTCGTCCTGGGCGTGGCGGCGGCCACGGGGGCGCTCTTCGGGACGTACGGGCCCGTGCGCGGCCCGCTCGCGGTCCTCGCCGCCTGTGCCGCCGCCGAACTGCTGCTGCGTCACTGCGTCCGCCGGTTCGGAGGCGTCACCGGCGACGTCTTCGGCGGGCTGGCGGAGACGGCGGCGACGACCGCGCTGGTCGTGCTGTCGCTGGGCTGAGAGCGGGGCCTGTCGGGGGGCGGACGCCTGGACCTCAGTCGGCCGCCTCCAGCCCGTGGGGCAGCGTCCCCCACGGATGGTCTCCGGCGCCGGGCACCGCGCAGTGCAGGTCGGCGCCGCGGGCCCGGGCCAGCGCGTCGAACCCGGCGCCGGGCGGCACCCCGTGGACCAGGTGGCACAGCTTCGCCCCGGCGCCGTCCCACGGTGCCGGGCGCAGCGCGCGGTACGTCTGCCAGGTGCCCTCGAAGGTGACGAGGACGTCCGCGACACGGGCGTACGAGGGATGCGGGAGCGTGCCGTGGTTGAGGACAAGGGTGCGGCAGCCGGCGCCCCAGGCGGCCGCCGCGAGGCCCCGGTAGTACCCGAGCTCCCCCGGACCGGAGGCGGCCTGGTCGAGGAAGGCGCCGTCGACGCCGTACCAGTCGCGGTGCCGGTCCAGGTCGGCGACGACGTCGGCGTGCGGGCGGCGCCCGTAGTCCGTGTCGGCGTACCCCAGCACCCGCACGTCCGCGGCGCGCAGCCCGGCGGCGACCTCGGCGAAACCGGGGTCGGGGCGCTCGCCGGGTCCGCTGGCCGGGTTGAGGACGACGCTGTGCAGGCGAGGCGCCGCGGCGATGAGCGCCCGCCACTCCGCGGGCCGGACGGCAGGGTGCTCGTAGTAGGGCACGAGAAGCGTGCCCCGCGGGTCGGAGGCGGTCATCGGTGCGCCGTCGCCCTCCCGAGCAGCCCGCAGACCAGGCCGGTCAGCACGGTCGCCGCGACGCCGTGCACTAGGAGCGCCGCGCGGTCCGGTCCGACGGCCCCGGTGGCCAGGGCGGCGGTCTGGGCGAGGGCCGCGGCGCAGCAGACCGCGGCGGCGCTCACCACGGCACCGAAGGACTGCAGCAGCAGCCCGGTCCACAGCACCACGCCGAGCAGCAGGAGCCCGGCGAGGCGGGTGCCGCCGGTGCCGGGCGCGTGCGGCCACAGCGCGGAGGCGGCGACGCCGAGCACGAGCAGCGCCGCGAGGTAGCCGCTGAGGCAGCGGACCAGCGTGAGGGCGGTGGTCCGGCGGAAGTCCCTCGCCGTGCCGCTGGAGCGCAGCCCGGCGAGGCCGCCGCTGCGGAACCGGAAGAGCAGCCACTCGGCCGGGCCCATGCTGAGCGTCAGGGCCACCGCGGCGGGCGCGGCGGCCGCGGTGTGCGCGCCGGCCAGGACGTCGCCGAGCCCGGCGTACAGGACGAGGACGCCGGTGCCGAGTCCGAAGAGGGCGTACGGCAGCGATCCGGCGAGCGGAGGCGCGGGGGTACGCACGCCGGGCGCACCCGCGTCGCCGTACGCCCCGAACGGCAGCAGCGCCGCGAGCCCGGCGGCCCACCCGCCCCCGCCGGGCCGGTGCACGGCGGGGGCCACCTCGCGAAGGGCGAGCAGGGCGACCGCCGCCAGCGAGACCAGGAGCAGCACCGCCCGGACCGCGCCGGGGACGGGGTGGGCGAGGTCCACCAGGGCGCCGGCGGCCATCGGCAGCAGGGCGGCGGTCAGGGCCCGTTCCCGGCCCATCACCAGGAGCACGGTGGCCGCGCCCAGGTAGCAGGACTGGCCGGCGGCGAATACGACGGCGCCCGCGTCGGCGGAGTCCGCCGCGGCCAGGGCGACCAGGGAGCCGAGCACCGCCCCGGCGGGCGCGCCGGCGAGCAGCGAGCGCCGGGCGGCGGCGCGGTCGCCGAGGCCCAGCCAGAGGTAGGCCCGGTGGGCGAGCCCCTGGTTCCAGGTCCAGCCGCACAGCGCTCCGGCGAGGAGCGGCACGGTGCCGGCCGGGAGGCCGAGGCGGTCGTGGGGCCCGGCGAGGAGCGGCGCGCCGAGGACGTAGCCGAGACCCGGCAGCGCGAACACGACTCCGCGCAGGAGGCAGCCGAGCAGACCCTCCTGCCATGGGTCGTGGACCGGGCCGGCCGGTTCGGGATGGCTGCGCTCGACGCGCTCGAAGAGCTCCTCGGCGAGCGCGAAGGAGTTGCGGCAGCCGTAGCGCTCACGGATCTGGTCGTCCGACATTCCGTCGGACTCCAGGAGGGCGGCTATCTCGTCCGGGTGGACGGCGGCCGCCACGAACTCGCCCAGGCGCTCGGCGAGTTCGTCGACGGGGTCGGGGTGCGGCCGGCCGGGCGAGCGGCGCTGGCGCGGCACGTGCGGGAGGACGTCCTCGTAGGTCCCGGGCGGCATGCGGAGGGAACCGCTCACCAGTCGGCTCCGTCCGTGGCGACGGCCTGGTACCAGGGGTCGCGCAGTTCGAGGGTCCAGTCGGCGACGGTCTCGACGGTCGGCTCGTAGACCTCGGGCAGGCCCGCGAGTTCCTGGTAGATCGTGCGGAAGGCGTCGACGGAGCGGCGCAGGGTGAAGCGGTCGATGACCCGCTGGCGCGACAACCGGCCCAGTTCCAGGCGTCGTTCGTCGTCGCGGAGCAGGGTCAGCGCGGCGGCGGCCATCTTCTCCGGCTCGCGCGGCGGCACCACGAGCCCGGTGTCGCCGACGGCCTCGCGCACCCCGCCGACGTCGGTGGAGACCGTCGTACGGCCGCAGGACATGGCCTCGATGATCGAGAAGGGGAAGCCCTCGGAGATGGAGGAGAGCATCACCACGTGACCGGCCGCGTAGGCTCGCCACACCTCGGTGATACGGCCCTCGAAGGTCAGGCCGTCCCTGACGCCGAGTTCGGCGGCGAGCTTCTCCAGCCGGGTCAGGTACGCCTCCCCGCCGGGCGGCACCGGTCCGAACAGCCGCAGCCGGGTCTCGGGGAGCTCGGCGCGCACCATGCCGTAGGCGCGCAGCAGCGTCTCCAGGTCCTTGATCGGGTCGACGCGGCCGCACCAGGTGAGGGTCGGCACCTCGGGCTCGGGTCCCGCGTGCGGGAAGGCGTGCGGGTCGACGCCGTTGTAGACGGTGCGGATCCGGTCGGCGTCGGCGCCGCCCCGTTCCTCCCAGCGCCGGTTGTACTGGTTGCAGGGCGTGATCAGGTCGGCGGCGCGGTAGCCGAAGGAGTTGAGCGCGCGGTAGAAGCCGAGCATGAACGCCTTGACGGGCCAGCGCTGTTCGGCGCTGCGGTAGCCGAGGTAGCGCTCGCGCAGGTAGATGCCGTGCTCGGTGAGCAGGAACGGAACCCCGTCGAGGTGGCGGGCGGCCAGTGCGGGCAGAGTGGCCAGACCGCTGCTGACGGCGTGGGCCACGGATTCCTCGGGGACGCGTACGCCGAGCGGGCGCAGCGCGTGTTCCAGGAGGTCGGTGGCGGTCAGCGCGTCGTGCACGGTGGGCCGGGCCGTGGCGGTGGGCAGGTGCGGCATCGTCCATATCCACATCAGCGAGCGCAGCGCGCTCTCGGAGCGCAGGGCCGCCGAGAGCCGTCCGTCGCGGGCGAGGACGGCCAGTTCGCACAGCGCCTGGCCGAAGTCGCCCTGGGCGTCGGGGTCGAGGAAGGAGAGCAGGAGGCGCTCGTAGGTGTCGGTGAAGCGGCGGAGGGCCCCTCCCCGGGGTGCCCGGCCGCGTCCCGGGCGCGGGCCCCAGGTCGGTACCGTCGTGTGGCGGCTGATGTTGGGCGGCAGTTCCCAGGTCACGGGCTCGCGGCCGCTGCCGGTGAGCGAGACGACGTGGAAGTCGACCTCGGGCATGCCCTTGACGAGCTGGTCGCACCAGGTGCTGACGCCGCCGTGGACGTGCGGATAGGTGCCTTCGGTGAGCATGGTGACATGACGGCCTGTGCGCATCGTGCGCGTTCCCCCCTGTGGTGTGGTGCCTTCGGGGGCACCCCGGGCCCCCGGTCATGCGGCGGGCGTGCGTCCCGGCCGGTCGGACCGGGGCGCACGCCGCGCCGTCGTGCTGCTGGGCCTAGGGCAGCGTCAGCCTGAGGGCGGTCTGCAGCGCCTCGGGCGTGGTCCAGGCCGAGCGCCTGCCCGCGTACGGCGTCCCGAACACGCTGGTGCCGAGGAGCAGTTGCTTCCTGGTGCCCTCGGGCGCGGTCACCGGGATCTGGGTCCCGGACGGGGCGCTCACGGTGACGGTCTTGCCGACGCGGTACGCGGTGACCTTGCCGTTCGCGACGGCGGTCCGCCAGTCGGCGCGGCGCTTGAGCTCGGCGCCGATCGCGCTCTGCCGGGGGTTCTCCAGCGGGGTGTTGTCGGCGTACAGCGCCCGGTAACCGGCGAGCACCTTGTCCAGGACCGGGTACAGCAGCCGGTCCTCGGCCAGGTTGGACTGGTGCACGTAGTGCGGTCGCGGGTCGTTGCCGATGGCGTGCCCGAGGGCGGTGCGCGCCTCCTGCGGGACGATGTACGACGCGTAGCCGGTGGCCGTGTCGAGGGGCTCCGGCATGCAGGTGGACGTGGGGTTGTCCTCGCAGACGCCGCTGCCGCCGTCTGCCTTCGACGTGTAGATCCAGTTGTACTCGTCGGCCATCTCGGCGCCGGTGCCCACGTTGTAGTACACGTTCATCGGGTGGCGGGGCACGGTCAGCGCGCCGCCCACCGGGCGCTGCTCGGGCTCGCGGGAGTTGTCCGAGCCCGTCCACTTGACGCCGTTGTCGGAGAGCGCGCCGGCCAGGTTCGGGTTGTCGGCGGGCTGCTGCGGCAGCGTCTTGAGGCCCGAGTGCTCGCCGGTCACCAGCTCGGTGCGGTCCAGCGGCAGGCCCTTGGCGACGCCCCAGGAGTGGTTGTCGCGGATCTGCGCCGAGATGTCGGAGCGGCTCATGTACCGGGTCGAGCCGTCCGCGTTCCGGGCGCACGTCCACGGCACCGTGGTGGTGTCCTGCACGCAGCCGAGGAAGGCGTGGGTGTAGGTGTGGTTGATCCAGCGGTACTTGGCCTTGTCCGCGAGCAGCTTGTCGGTGAGGGCGTCCGTGCCGCCGTTCTCGCTCTTCCACTCCTCGCCGGAGCCGGCGTTGTAGACCATGTCGAGCGTGAAGCCGCTGGACTGCTGCCACTGGGCGGCGTAGGCGGCGTCGGCCGCCGTCATCCGGACCGGGGTGGTGGTCTCCTGTCCGTCGCCGCCGACGCAGTCGAGGTCGCCCGGGGTGCAGTTGCGCTCGGTGTCCCAGCGGGCGTCGGGCGCGAAGACGTCGTCGACGTGCACCGCGAAGGAGTTGCGGCTGCGGCCGAGGTGGATGCCCTGGGTCAGCCATTCGACGATGCCGCGGGCGAGGACGCGGAACTGCTGTTGGTACTGGTTGTAGGCGAAGGTCACCACGAGTTCGCGGCGGCCGTCGTGGGCGTACTCGCCGACGAGGCTGGCGCGTCCAGTGCCCTCCGGCACGGCCGCGTCGACGTAGCTGGTGAAGCCGGCCCGGGGCTTCGCCAGGAAGCCGTAACTCTCGGGTGTACTCGGGGAGTTGTCCTCGAAGGTGAGCGGGCCGTCCAGGTAGCCGAACGGGCCCGACCGGCCCGCCGTGGTGACGGCCGCCTCCCGGCCGTCGAGGCTCCCGCTGTAGCCGCCGTCGCTGGTGTATTCGAGGCCGACCTCCGGGTGGGCCCAGGTGTAGGCGTCGACCTGCGGGATGCCGTACGTCTTCTCGTACGCCTCCAGGGCGGTCTGCTCGGCCGAACCGGCTCCGAACGGCGCCTCGTTGGGGAGCACCACCCCCTGGTACCGGGCGCGCGGCGCGCCGCCGGCCGTGTCGCTCAGGAAGGCCGCGTCGATCGTCGGGCGGCCCGGGTCGTTCAGGTCCACCGTGGTGTACGGGACGCCGGTGCTCTTCAGCTCGGCGGCGATGGCCTGGACGGGGCTGTCGCCGTTGTCCACGAGCAGGACCTTCAGGTCGATGCGCGGCTCGGCCGCCGCCGAGGCTCCGGGCGCCGCCCCCAGGCCCGTCGCCAGCAGACCGGCGGCCGCCAGGGCCGCCGTCGTGTTTCTCCATCTGGGCGCACTTCGCGCCATGTTCGTCCTCCCCCAGAAAAAGATCCTCATGTGCTCGCTCCGAGGAGGATCCGTGGAAATGATGCAAAGCGGCGGGTCGGCCACTCGCCGGAACCCGACGAGTGTGTCCCAGGTCACCAGCATCGGGGGCGGCAAGCGGCCACGACGCCACCGAGGAGTGAACGCCCGCAGAAATGAGCGAACGCCCGGCCCGCGCGTAGGCTCGACCCCGGTACCACCGGGCCCGGTCCGAGCGGCCGCCCCCCACCGATCTAGGGTCTGTTGCACAGGCCCGGTCGACCCACCCCCGCTCGACCGTCCACATTTCAACGGAAGCGAGATTTCACCACCGTGACTGCTCTCACTCTCAGCACCTCCGCGGCGTCCGGCCTCCGCGCCGACGCCATCGTGGTCGGTGTCGCGAAGGGCGCCCAGGGCCCGGTCGTCGCCCCGGGCGCCGAGGCCGTGGACAAGGCGTACGACGGCAGGCTCGCCGACGTCCTGCAGACCCTCGGCGCCTCGGGTGCCGAGGGCGAGGTGACGAAGCTGCCCGCGCCGTCCGGCTTCAAGGCCCCCGTGGTGGTCGCGGTCGGCCTGGGCGCCCTGCCGGAGAAGGACGAGGCCCACACCGCCGAGTCCCTGCGCCGCGCCGCCGGTGCCGCCGCCCGCGCGCTGGCCGGCAGCAAGAAGGCCGCCTTCGCGCTGCCGCTGGCCGACCCGGCCGACGCCGGCGCCGTCGGCGAGGGCGCGCTCCTCGGCGCGTACTCCTTCGACGCCTACAAGGAGAACGGCTCCGCCAAGGGCGGCAAGGCCGCGGGCAACGGCAAGGCGCCGCTGGCCGAGATCGTGCTGCTCGGCGCCAAGCCCCGTGACAAGGCGTACAAGGCCGCCGTCGAGCGCGCCGTCGCCGTCACGGAGGAGCTCAACCGCGCCCGCGACCTGATCAACACCCCGCCGAACGACCTGACCCCGGAGGCCTTCGCGGCCGTCGCGCAGGCCGCGGCCAAGGAGCACGGCATCAAGGTGCAGGTGCTCGACGAGAAGGCCCTGGCCAAGGGCGGCTACGGCGGCATCCTCGGCGTCGGCGCCGGTTCCGCCGCCGCTCCCCGCCTGGTCAAGCTCTCGTACACCAGCTCCAAGGCGAAGAAGCACCTCGCCCTGGTCGGCAAGGGCATCACGTACGACTCGGGCGGCATCTCCCTGAAGCCGGCCGGCCACAACGAGACGATGAAGTGCGACATGAGCGGTGCCGCGGCGGTCTTCGCCGCCGTCGTCGCCGCCGCGCGCCTCGGCCTGGAGGTGAACGTCACTGGCTGGCTGGCGCTCGCCGAGAACATGCCCTCGGGCTCCGCGACCCGTCCCGGCGACGTGCTGCGCATGTACAGCGGCAAGACCGTCGAGGTCCTCAACACGGACGCCGAGGGCCGCCTGGTCCTCGCCGACGCCCTGTGGAAGGCCTCTGAGGAGAAGCCCGACGCGATCGTCGACGTGGCGACCCTGACCGGCGCCATGGTGCTGGCCCTCGGCAACCGCACGTTCGGCGTGATGGCCAACGACGACGCGTTCCGCACCGCGATCGTGGAGGCCGCGGAGGAGGTCGGCGAGGACTCCTGGCCGATGCCGCTCCCCGCCCACCTGCGCAAGGGCATGGACTCCCCCACCGCCGACATCGCCAACATGGGCGAGCGCATGGGCGGCGGCCTGGTGGCCGGCCTGTTCCTCCAGGAGTTCGTGGGCGAGGGCATCACCTGGGCGCACCTGGACATCGCCGGCCCCGCCTTCAACGAGCAGGGCCCCTTCGGCTACACCCCCAAGGGCGGCACCGGCTCCGCGGTCCGCACGCTGGTCCGCCTCGCCGAGCTGACGGCGGCGGGCGACCTGGGCTGAGGCCCGTACGACCGCGCCCCGGGCCGTGCGGCCCGGGGCGTGGTCGTCCGTCCGGGCGTAGGGTGATCGCGCCCTCGACGAAATCCGCACATTCGTGCGCAGTCCCACCCCCCGCACGTGATGGAACAGACGTCCCACACCCCGGCCCGGCGTCCCGCCTCCGTCCGACAAGTGCGAAGATGGGTTCTCGGCAGGACAGGGCCCCCACCACAGGGCCGACCAAGAGCGGCCGGACACCAGCCGCCGCCCGGTCACTGGAGACCGGCGTACGGCGCACATGCATGGAGGACGTGACGTGGCGAACGACGCCAGCACCGTTTTCGACCTAGTGATCCTCGGCGGCGGTAGCGGCGGTTACGCCGCGGCCCTGCGCGGGGCGCAGCTGGGCCTGGACGTCGCCCTGATCGAGAAGGGCAAGGTCGGCGGCACCTGCCTGCACAACGGATGCATCCCCACCAAGGCTCTGCTGCACGCCGGTGAGATCGCCGACCAGGCCCGCGAGAGCGAGCAGTTCGGTGTGAAGGCCACCTTCGAGGGCATCGACATGGCGGCCGTCCACAAGTACAAGGACGACGTGATCTCGGGCCTCTACAAGGGTCTGCAGGGTCTCGTCGCCTCCCGCAAGGTGACGTACATCGAGGGCGAGGGGCGTCTTTCCTCCCCCACCTCCGTCGACGTCAACGGCCAGCGCGTCCAGGGCCGCCACGTGCTGCTCGCGACCGGCTCCGTGCCGAAGTCGCTGCCGGGCCTGGAGATCGACGGCAACCGCATCATCTCCTCGGACCACGCGCTGGTGCTGGACCGCGTCCCGCAGTCGGCGATCGTGCTGGGCGGCGGCGTCATCGGCGTCGAGTTCGCCTCGGCGTGGAAGTCCTTCGGCGCCGACGTGACGGTCATCGAGGGCCTCAAGCACCTCGTCCCGGTCGAGGACGAGAACTCCTCCAAGCTTCTCGAGCGCGCGTTCCGCAAGCGCGGCATCAAGTTCAACCTGGGCACCTTCTTCTCGAAGGCCGAGTACACCCAGAACGGCGTCAAGGTCACCCTGGCCGACGGCAAGGAGTTCGAGGCCGAGATCCTCCTCGTCGCCGTCGGACGCGGCCCGGTCTCGCAGGGCCTCGGCTACGAGGAGCAGGGCGTCGCGATGGACCGCGGCTACGTCCTGGTCGACGAGTACATGCGCACGAACGTGCCGACCATCTCCGCCGTCGGCGACCTGGTCCCGACGCTCCAGCTCGCGCACGTCGGCTTCGCCGAGGGCATCCTGGTGGCGGAGCGTCTGGCCGGTCTGAAGACCGTTCCGATCGACTACGACGGCGTGCCGCGGGTGACGTACTGCCACCCCGAGGTCGCCTCCGTGGGCATCACCGAGGCCAAGGCCAAGGAGATCTACGGTGCGGACAAGGTCGTCGCCCTGAAGTACAACCTCGCCGGCAACGGCAAGAGCAAGATCCTCAAGACCGCGGGCGAGATCAAGCTCGTCCAGGTCAAGGACGGTGCCGTGGTCGGCGTCCACATGGTCGGCGACCGTATGGGCGAGCAGGTCGGCGAAGCCCAGCTGATCTACAACTGGGAAGCGCTGCCCGCCGAGGTCGCCCAGCTGATCCACGCCCACCCGACGCAGAGCGAGGCGCTCGGCGAGGCCCACCTGGCCCTCGCGGGCAAGCCGCTGCACTCCCACGACTGATCAGCCGACCCAGGCCGATCCGTCACTGCGTCGCACCCGGGCGCGACGACCACAGACTTCCGCACATTCGTAAGGAGCAACAGAAACCATGCCGGTTTCCGTAACCCTTCCGGCGCTCGGCGAGAGCGTCACCGAGGGCACCGTCACCCGCTGGCTGAAGGCCGAGGGCGAGCGCGTCGAGGCCGACGAGCCGCTGCTGGAGGTGTCGACCGACAAGGTCGACACCGAGATCCCCTCGCCCGCCGCCGGTGTGCTCGCCTCCATCAAGGTCGCCGAGGACGAGACGGTCGAGGTCGGCGCCGAGCTGGCCGTCATCGACGACGGCACGGGCGCGCCCGCCGCCGCCGCTCCGGCCGCCGAGCCCGAGCCCGAGGCCGCCCCCGAGCCCGAGGCCGCCCCCGAGCCGGCCCCGCAGGCCACCCCGTCCACCGAGCAGGCCGCCCCGGCGCCCGCCCCGACCGCCGAGGCCGCCACCGGCGGTGCCGGCGCCGAGGGCACCGACGTGGTCCTGCCCGCGCTGGGCGAGTCGGTCACCGAGGGCACCGTCACCCGCTGGCTGAAGGAGGTCGGCGAGGAGGTCTCCGAGGACGAGCCCCTCCTCGAGGTCTCCACCGACAAGGTCGACACCGAGATCCCCTCGCCCGCCTCCGGCGTGCTCCTGGAGATCGTGGTCGGCGAGGACGAGACCGCCGAGGTCGGCGCCAAGCTCGCCGTCATCGGCGCGCCCGGCGCCACCCCGGCCGCGGCCCCCGCCGAGGCCCCCGCGGCCCCGGCCGCCGAGCCCACCCCGGCCCCGGCGCCCGCCGCCGCGGCTCCGGCTCCGGCTCCGGCCCAGCCCGCCCCCGCCGCGCCCGCGCCGGCCCCGGCCGCCCCGCAGGCGCCGTCGGCCCCCGCGCCGCAGCAGCAGACCACCCCCGCGCCCGACCCGGCGCCGGCGGCTCCCGCCCCGGCCCCGGCTCCCGTCACCCCGGCCCCGGCACCCGCCGCGACCTCCGGTGACGAGGGCGCGTACGTGACCCCGCTGGTGCGCAAGCTCGCCGCCGAGAACAGCGTCGACCTGTCCTCCGTCAAGGGCACCGGCGTCGGCGGCCGCATCCGCAAGCAGGACGTCATCGCCGCCGCCGAGGCCGCGAAGGCCGCCGCCCCGGCTCCGGCCGCGGCCGCCGCCCCCGCCGGCCGGAAGGCTCCCGCGCTGGAGGCCTCCCCGCTGCGCGGCCAGACCGTGAAGATGCCCCGCATCCGCAAGGTCATCGGCGACAACATGGTCAAGGCCCTGCACGAGCAGGCCCAGCTGTCCTCGGTCGTCGAGGTCGACGTCACCCGCCTGATGCGCCTGCGCAACCAGGCCAAGGACTCCTTCGCCGCCCGCGAGGGCGTCAAGCTGTCCCCGATGCCGTTCTTCGTCAAGGCCGCGGCCCAGGCGCTGAAGGCCCACCCGGCCGTCAACGCCCGGATCAACGTGGACGAGGGCACCATCACCTACTTCGACACCGAGAGCATCGGTATCGCGGTGGACTCCGAGAAGGGCCTGATGACCCCGGTCATCAAGCACGCGGGCGACCTCAACATCGCCGGTATCGCCAAGGCCACCGCCGAGCTGGCGGGCAAGGTCCGGGCGAACAAGATCACCCCGGACGAGCTGTCCGGCGCGACCTTCACCATCAGCAACACCGGCTCGCGCGGCGCGCTCTTCGACACGATCATCGTGCCGCCGAACCAGGTCGCCATCCTGGGCATCGGCGCCACCGTCAAGCGCCCGGCCGTCATCGAGACCGCCGAGGGCACCGTCATCGGCATCCGCGACATGACGTACCTGACGCTCTCCTACGACCACCGTCTGGTGGACGGCGCCGACGCCGCCCGCTACCTGACCGCGGTCAAGGCCATCCTGGAGGCGGGCGAGTTCGAGGTCGAGCTCGGCCTGTAGTCCGCATCCGCTTGTACGGCGCCCCCGTCCGGAGCTCTCCGGGCGGGGGCGCCGTGTGCTGCCGCCCCGTGGTCCCGGGACCGCGCCCAACGCGCGGGGCGGACCGCCGGTCACCGCGTGTAAGTCTCGTCTCACCTGCGCGAAAGCGCCCCCGTGCGCCTCTCCCCCGCAGCGGCACGGCCTTATTGTCTAGACGTCAACGCCCTCGGGGCCCGCGCGTTCCAAAGGAGCTCTCATGACCGCGCCCGTCGTCCACTCGCTGCGCGAACAGATCCGCGAGCACATCGTGGAGGGGATCGTGAGCGGTCGCTGGAAGCCGGGCGAGCGGATCGTCGAGCGGCGGATCGCCACCGAGCTGGAGGTCAGCCAGACGCCGGTCCGCGAGGCGCTGCGCGAGCTGGAGTCGCTGCGGCTGATCGAGTCGGCGCCGAACAAGGGCGTACGGGTGCGCAACCTGACCGCCGCCGACCTGGAGGAGAGCTACCCGGTGCGGGCGGGTCTGGAGGCCATCGCGGCGGAGCTGGCGGCCGCGCGGCTGGCGGAGGACTGCTCGGCCCTGGAGCCGCACGTCGCGGCCCTGTACGAGGCCGACCGCAACGCCGACGGGACCGGCCAGGTGCGGCACACCGTGGGGTTCCACCGTGAGCTGGTGCGCGCCGCGGGCAACTCCGTGCTGCTGCACACCTGGGAGGGCCTCGGCATCGAGGTGTTCACGGCGCTGTCGATCCGCTGGCTCGGCACCGTCCAGCAGTCCTACGCCGAGGAGCACGAGGCCCTCGTGGACGCCTTCCGCCGCCGTGACCCGCTGATCGCGGACCTCGTCAAGGCGCACGTACTGGGCTGCGCGCCGCGCCCGTGACGGATGTGCGTCCCCTCGCTCAGACGTGCTCCGACCTGCGGGAACCTTCGATTTCAAGGCACCCGGTGCCTGCGCTGAAGGCACCGGGTGCCGACTTTGTCGATTCGAAGAGGTTTTCTCCCGCAACCCTTTGATCGATCATCGATCAGGGAGTTACAGTCACCGACGGGCTTCCACCGAGGCCCCACGCCCTGTCCTGCCAAAGACCTAGGGCACCCCCGAACCCTTGCCGATGAGGGAACCCCCTTCGACTGAGGAAGGCGGCGTAATGACCGACCCCACCGCAATCCAGCCGAGCGAGCTCGACCAGCTCCCGGACCGCGACCCCGAGGAGACCGCCGAATGGCAGGCCTCCCTGGACGCCGTCACCCAGGCGGCCGGGCCGCACCGTGCCGCGTACCTGATGCGCCGCACCCTGGAGCGCGCCGAGGGCAACGGCCTCGCGCTGCCCAAGCTCCTCGAGACCGACTACGTCAACACCATCCCCACCTCCGCCGAGCCCACCGTGGACGGCGACGAGGAGATGGAGCGCCGCATCACCGCGTGGAACCGCTGGAACGCGGCCGCCATGGTGACGCGCGGCGCGAAGCACGGCGTCGGCGGCCACATCGCGACCTTCGCCTCCGCCGCCTGGCTCTACGAGACCGGCTTCAACCACTTCTTCAAGGGCAAGGAGGGTGACGGGTCCGGCGACCAGCTCTACATCCAGGGCCACGCCTCCCCCGGCATCTACGCCCGCGCCTTCCTCGACGGGCGGCTGACCGAGCACCACCTCGACCGCTTCCGCCAGGAGTCCGCCGGCGACGGCCTGCCGTCGTACCCGCACCCGCGGCGCCTGCCCTGGCTGTGGGAGTTCCCCACCGTCTCCATGGGTCTCGGCCCGCTCTCCGCGATCTACCAGGCGCGCTTCAACCGCTACCTGACCAACCGCGGCATCAAGGACGTCTCGCAGTCCCACGTCTGGGCGTTCCTCGGCGACGGCGAGATGGACGAGCCCGAGTCGACGGCGGCACTCGCACTCGCCAGCCGCGAGGGCCTGGACAACCTGACCTTCGTCATCAACTGCAACCTGCAGCGCCTCGACGGCCCGGTCCGCGCCAACTTCAAGATCGTGCAGGAGCTGGAGGCCCAGTTCCGCGGCGCCGGCTGGAACGTCGTGAAGTCGCTGTGGGGCAACGCCTGGGACGAGCTGTTCCGGCTCGACACCACGGGCGCCCTCGTACGCCGCCTGCGCCAGGTACCCGACGCGCAGGTGCAGACGTACCAGACGCGCGACGCCGCCTACATCCGCCAGGACTTCTTCGGCGCCGACCCGGCGCTCGTCGAGATGGCCAAGCTGCTGTCCGACGACAAGATCCTGGAGTGCTTCCACCTCTCGCGCGGCGGTCACGAGGCGCGCAAGGTCTACGCCGCGTACCGGGCGGCCCTGTCCCACAAGGGCGCGCCGACCGTGATCCTGGCCCAGACGGTCAAGGGCCACACGCTCGGTCCCGGGTTCGCGTCGAAGAACGCCAACCACCAGATGAAGAAGCTGTCCACGGACGAGTTCAAGCAGATGCGCGACCTGCTGGAGCTGCCCATCTCCGACAGCCGGTTCGTCGACGGTGTGGTGCCCTACGGCCACCCCGGCGCCGACTCCCCCGAGGTCCGCTACCTCCAGGAGCGCCGCGCGGCGCTCGGCGGTCCGGCCCCGGCCCGCCGCACGCACGCGCTCGCGCCGCTGCCGGCCCCCGCCGACAAGGCGTTCACGTCCTTCGACAAGGGCTCCGGCTCGCAGAACGTGGCGACGACCATGGCGTTCGTCCGCCTGATCAAGGACCTCGTGCGCGACAAGGAGACCGGGAAGCGCTGGGTGCCGATCGTGCCCGACGAGGCTCGCACCTTCGGCATGGAGTCCCTCTTCCCCTCGCTCGGCATCTACTCGCCGAAGGGGCAGACGTACGAGCCGGTCGACCGCGACCAGCTGATGTACTACAAGGAGGCGACGAACGGCCAGATCCTCAACGAGGGGATCACCGAGGCCGGCTCCATGGCGGACTTCATCGCCGCGTCGACCGCGTACTCCACGCACGGCGAAGCGATGATCCCCTTCTACATCTTCTACTCGATGTTCGGCTGGCAGCGCACGGCCGACCAGATGTGGCAGCTCGGCGACCAGCTCGGCCGGGGCTTCCTGGTCGGCGCCACGGCCGGCCGCACCACGCTCACCGGTGAGGGCCTCCAGCACGCGGACGGCCACTCCCCGGTCATCGCGGCGACCAACCCGGCGGCGCTGACGTACGACCCGGCGTTCGCGTACGAGGTCGCGGTGATCGTCAAGGACGGTCTGCGCCGGATGTACGGCGAGGCGGCCCCGGGCGAGGACCAGAACGTCTTCTACTACCTGACGGTCTACAACGAGCCGCTGCCGCAGCCCGCGAAGCCGTCGGGCCTCGGCATCGACGAGGGCATCGTCAAGGGGCTCTACCGCTTCAACACCGCCGAGTCGGCCGGCCTCGCGCCCGCCGCCAACGCGGTGCGCATCCAGCTCCTCGGTTCCGGTACGGCGATCCACTGGGCTCTGAAGGCCCAGAAGCTGCTCGCCGAGGAGTGGGGCGTGGCCGCCGACGTGTGGTCCGCGACCTCCTGGACCGAGCTGCGGCGCGACGCGCTGGAGGCCGACGCGGCCCTGCTGCGCGGCGAGGAGCGGGTGCCCTACGTCCGCCAGGCGCTGAACGGCGCCGAGGGCCCGGTGCTGGCCGTCAGCGACTACATGCGCCAGGTCCCGGACCAGATCGCGCAGTGGGTCGAGCAGGACTGGTCCTCCCTCGGCGCCGACGGCTTCGGTCTGTCCGACACCCGTGAGGCGGCCCGCCGCCACTTCGGTGTCGACGCCGAGTCGATCGTCGTCGCCGCCCTGGCCCAGCTCGCCCGCCGCGGCGAGGTCAAGGCCTCGGCGGTCAAGGAGGCCCGGGAGCGCTACGGGCTGTAGGGCCGAGGGGCTCGATTCGCGGTGGAGGGGTACGGCGGTCGCCGTGCCCCTTCGCTGTCGGCGGGGCCCGGCATCATGAACGCATGCGCGCTGCCCGCCTGATCAAGATGGTGCTGCTGCTCCAGTCCCGGCCGTCGATGACCGCCGCGGAGCTGGCGCGGGAGCTGGAGGTGTCCGAGCGGACCGTCACGCGCGACGCGCAGGCGCTGTCCGAGGCCGGTGTCCCGGTGTACGCGGACCGGGGGCGGGCCGGCGGCTACCGCCTGATCGGCGGGTACCGGACCCGGCTGACGGGGCTGGCGCGCAGCGAGGCGGAGGCGCTCTTCCTGTCCGGGGTGCCGGGGGCGCTCCGGGAGATGGGCCTCGACGACGTCGCCTCGGCGGCGCGCCTCAAGGTGTCCGCGGCGCTGCTGCCCTCGCTGCGGGACGCCTCGCGGACGGCGGGGCAGCGTTTCCATCTGGACGCGCCCGCCTGGTTCAGCGAGCCCGAGACCCCGGAGCTGCTGCCCGCCGTCGCGGACGCGGTGTGGGACGACCGGCGGATCGCCGCGCGCTACCGGCGCGGCGAGGACGAGGTCGAGCGGGCCCTGGAGCCGTACGGGCTCGTGCTGAAGGCGGGTGTCTGGTACCTGTGCGCGCGGGAGCCGGCGTCGGGGTCCTTCCGGGTCTACCGGATCGACCGGTTCACGGCGGCCGAGCCGGGCGAGGAGCGCTTCGTCCGGGACGAGGGCTTCGACCTGCCCGGCTTCTGGGCGGAGCGGGCCGCGCAGTTCGCGCGGTCCATCCTGCGGGCGGAGGTCGTCGTACGGCTGTCGGCGACCGGGGCGCGGCGGCTGCCGTACGTGGTCGATGCGGAGGCGGCGAGACGGGCGCTGGGAGTGGCCGGCGAGCCCGACGGCCAGGGGTGGGTGACCGTCGCCCTCGCGGTGGAGTCCGAGGAGGTCGCGCACGCGCAGCTCCTGACGCTGGGGCCGGAAGCCGAGGTGCTGGCGCCCGCCTCCCTGCGGGAGCGGTTCTCGGCGGACGCGGTGCGGCTGGCGGCGCTCTACCGCTGACCGGCCGCCGCTCGGCGCCGGGTGCCGCCTCCGAGCCGGGTCCCGCTCTTCGTGCCCGCCGGTGCCGGGCGGGCCCGCCGGGTCTCAAAGGCCCAGGTACCCGGCGGTCTTACCGCGGGCATGTGCGCGCATAACAATCTGCGGCACTCCGCGTGCGTCCCTCCCGTCCAGGCCCGATGCTTGACCCGTGATGGACGAGACGGAGTTCTGGGAGCTGGTGGACGCGACCCGCGAGGCCGCCGAGGGCGACCCCGAGGAGCAGGCGGACCTGCTCGTCGAGCGGCTGCTGCGGCTGGACCCCGAGTCGGTCCTCGATTTCGCCCGGCACTTCGAGTCCCGCTACAACCGCGCCTACCGCTGGGACCTGTGGGGCGCCGCCTGGATGCTGCTCGACGGGGCGAGCGACGACGCCTTCGACTTCTTCCGGTGCTGGCTGATCGGCCAGGGCCGCGAGGTCTTCGAGGGCGCGGTGCACGACCCGGACTCGCTCGCCGACCTCCTCGGGGACTTCGACGAGGAGGTGGACGGCGACGGCGAGGAGCTGGGGTACGCGGCGGACGAGGCGTACGAGCAGCTCACCGGGGTCGTCGCCCCCGACCTGGGGATTCCGCCCGCGCCCGCCGAGCCGGAGGGCACGCCGGTCGACTTCGAGAACGAGAGCCTGCTCGCCGAGCGGTACCCCCGCCTGTGGGAGCGGTTCAAGGACTGACACCGGGGGCGCCGGAACCGGGCCGGTCCCCGCGTGCGTGCGCGGGGCGCCCGGACGACCCGCCCGGTCGGGACGCAGCGCCTCACACGCTCCGGGGAGCCGCCTCGGAGCGGTCCGGGGCGTTCTGCGGGAGCGCTGCGTCCGGGCGGTCGGAGGCGTGCAGCCGGGGCGCCGCGTTCGCGCGGTCGGGGGCGTGCGGGCGGGGCGCCGACTCGGCGCGCTCAAGGGCTTGCAGCGGGGCCCCCGCCTCGGCGCGGTCCGGGGCGTGCAACAGGGGCGCGGCGTTCGCGCGGTCCGGGACGTGCGGGCGGGGCGCCGACTCGGCGCGCTCAAGGGCTTGCAGCGGGGCCGCGACCTCGGCGCGGTCCGGGGCTTGCAGCGGGGGTGCCGCGTTCGCGCGGTCCGGGGCGTGCAGCGGGGGCGCCGCGTTCGCGCGGTCCAGGGCGGAGGCCGTGGCCGTCGCCGGGCCCACCACGACCGTCACCGCCGCGCACACGACCGTCCAAGGGCCGCGCAGGGCCCCGGTCCAGCGTCCCGTCCCGTACGCACGCCCGCTGTTCATCGTCCCGCCTCCGTTCCGCCTCGCCGTGCCCGCAGCGTAGGAAGCGCGGCTCTGCGTCCGCCCTGGGCCGCCTGTGCGGCCGGTGTGGACCTCACCGGCCCTGGAGGCGGGCGGCCAGCTCCCGAATGGCCGGGAGCCGTGCGGTCAGCGCCGCCCCCGGGCAGCTGGTCATGAACCCCGCGTTGTGGCCGGCCAGCGCGGGCAGGGAGGCGGTGGCACCGGCCTCGAAGCGGCTGAGGTCGTTGCTGGACACGAGCCGCACCCTGGTGCGCGGGTCGACGTTCCCGAGGCCGAGCTTCCAGGCGGCGACGGCGGCGATCGCGTCGGTCATCGCCTTCGGCACCGGCGTGCCCGCGGTGAAGGTGCCGATGGCGGCGATGCCGACGGTGCGGTGGTTGAAGCCCTGGGTGTGGGCGCCGGTGACGGGCCGGTCGACGCCGCCCGCGCGGCCCTCGTAGATCGTGCCGCAGCGGTCGACCAGGAAGTTGTAGCCGATGTCGTCCCACTGCCGGGCCCCTGTCTGGCCGGCGTACAGGTAGCGGATGATGCGGGGCGTGTCGGCGCAGTCGTACCCGTTCGGCGAGTCGGTGTGGTGCACGAAGACGGCGGCGATGCGGTCGTCGTAGCGCGGGGGTGGCTGGTGGGGCGCGCGGGGGTCGAACCAGCGCGAGCGCGGCACGATGGGCGGGCGCGGGGCCTTGTGCTCCACGGCGGCCCGGCCCGCGACGGGCCGGTCGGCCTCGTCTCCCCCGCCGCCGAGTCCCACGGTGCCGAGCACCAGCGCCAGGACGACGGCGATCCCCGGCAGGAAGAGCAGCGCCACCCGTGCGGGCGCCGGAAGCCGGGACAGGTCGAAGGGACGCCCGGCGGACCACGGACGGCGCTCACCGCCCGCAGGAGCCCCAGCAGCCTCCTCGGGGCGCGACGGGCTCTCCCCGGGGGACGGGGGTGACTCAGACCCGGACCCGGCCTGGCCGGTCCCCGGGGGCGGGGGCGATGGCGACCCGGTCCGGCCGGTCCCCGGGGGCGGGGGCGGCCCGGGCGAGCGCTCGGCCTGGCCGGCTCCAGGGATCGGTGGCGGCCCGGGCGAGGTTCCCGCTTGACCGGCTCCAGGAGGCGGTGGCGGCGCGGACGTGGGCTCGGCCGGGGCGGGGCGTGTCGGGGACGGGTCCGGCCGCGGCGGGCGCGGCGGGGCCGTGGGCGGGGTTTCGGCGCGGGGAAGGCCGAGGCGGCGTACCGCGGCCCGCAGGCGCGCCGCCCGTGGCTGCCGCGTCCCGTCGGCCCGCGCGTGACGCGCGGTCCGTCGGAGCGCGCCGCCGGGTATTCGTGTCCCCCGCGCTCTGGGGAAGACACGCATGTCCCCACCCTCACCCGGGTCCGGTCCATCCGCGATGTGTGCTGTGCCACCCGGTGGAACCATCGTCCCGGTCCGGGACGTTTTTACAGGTCCACGCACGTGTGCCGGTTCCCGCGCCGCACGCGCGCGTGCCTGATCACAGGGCCCGCCCCGTGCGTACTACTGGGCCCGAGAGGAAGGCGGCTCCGTGGACCTGCTCGACTTGCTGCTGTCGCTGGTGATCCTGGCCTACGCGGCGTCCGGCTACCGGCGTGGCCTGGTCGCCGGCTGCGTCTCGCTGGCCGGTTTCGTGGGCGGTGCCGTCATCGGCGTGTGGCTGCTGCCGTGGGTCATGGACCTGGTCACGCCGGGGACCCCGGCGGCCACGGTGACCGCCGTCCTGACGGTGCTGATGCCCGCCGTGGTGGGCCACGAGCTGGCGGGACGGCTGGCGCTGAAGCTGCGCCGCGAGCTGCGGGGCGGCCCGCTGCGGGTGGCGGACGGCGTCGGCGGAGCCGCCGCGAACACCGTGGCGGTGCTGCTGGTGGCGTGGGTCGCCGCGAGCGTCCTGGGCGCCTCGTCGTCCACCGTGGTCACCCAGTCGATACGCGACTCCGCGCTGCTGGGCGCCGTGCAGGACGCGATGCCGGACGCCACCCCGACCTGGTTCTCGCGGGCCACCTCGGCCCTGACGGAGGCCGGTTTCCCGCAGGTCTTCAACCCCTTCGAGAACGAGCCGGCGGCCGGTGTGCCCGAGCCCTCCGGCGACAGCGTCACGGCGGCCGCGACGGACGCGGCCCGCCGCAGCACCGTGAAGGTCGAGGGCGCCTCCGGCAGCCAGGGCCGCGAGGGCAGCGGCTTCGTGTACGCCGCGCGGCACGTGATCACCAACGCCCATGTGGTGGCCGGCATCGACCGGCCCACCGTCCGGGTCGGCGGCGTGGGACGCGCGTACGAGGCGAGGGTGGTGCTGTTCGACCCCGAGAAGGACGTCGCCGTCCTGTACGTGCCGGATCTCGACGCGCCCGTGCTGCGCTTCGACGACGCCGCGGAGCGGGGCGACTCGGCGGTCGTCGCGGGCTATCCGCAGGACGGCGGTCTCGACCTCCAGGCGGCGACCGTCGCGAACCGTATCGACGCGACCGGTCAGAACATCTACAACACGGACACGGTGACCCGCGAGATCTACTCGATCCGCTCCACGGTCCGCCCCGGCAACTCGGGCGGCCCCCTGCTGACCACGGACGGGAAGGTCTTCGGTGTCGTCTTCGCCCGCTCGATCTCGGACAGCCGGACCGGCTACGTCCTGACGGTGGACGAGATCGCAGGCGACGCCGGACGCGCGGCGCGGGCGACGGCGCCGGTGGACACGGGCGACCTGGTCACCTCCTGACCGTCCGCTCCATGCCGGCCTGGCGAACTCCCCTTCGTGTAAGCGGAGTTCAGAGCCGGCGCCCCATCATGACGTCGTCCACGTACCCGCCTTCGAGAAGGAACTCCTCCGGCAGGACGCCCTCGACCGCGAACCCCTCGGACTCGTACAGCCTGCGCGCCGGGGTGTTGTGGCCGAGGACGCGCAGCGTGATGCGCCGCGCCCCCTGGCGCCGGGCCTCGTCCTGCGCGGCCCGCAGCAGCGCCCGCCCGACGCCGGCTCCGCGCGCCTCCTCGGCGACGACGAGCCCCTGGATCTGCCGGACGTGGGAATTGCAGGCGAGCGGGGTCGGGAACCCCAGCCGGATGTAGCCGACGACCTGTCCGCCGAGTTCGGCGACGAGGTGGTCGCGCGGGCCGAACCGCTCGCTGTAGAACGGCTCGTACGGCGGCTGGGGGCGGGGCTGGACGGCGTGCACCGGGGACCAGGTGACGCGGTCGAGCCGGCCGAGCGTCTCCTCGTCGTCGAGGGTGGCGTGGCGTATGTGCGGAACGGGCATGTCGATCACTGTACGACGGGGGTCCGGCGGCGCGGCCGGTGTTTTCCGGAGGCACCCGGCAGGATGGATCCATGAACTCACCGCTTGCTCCCGGCTCCCGCATCGCGATCTCCGGTGCGTCCGGCCTGATCGGCTCGGCACTGGCGCGCTCCCTGTCCGCGGACGGCCACGAGGTGGTCCGGATCGTGCGCCGGGCGCCCCGTTCCAAGGACGAGGTGCGGTGGGACCCCGCGGCCCAGCGGGTCGACGCGGCCGGGCTCGCCGGCTGCGCCGCCGTGGTGAACCTCGCGGGCGCCGGGATCGCCTCACGGCGCTGGACGGAGGACTACCGGCGGCAGATCCGCGACAGCCGGGTGCTCGGGACGGCCGCGCTCGCGGAGGCGGTTGCCTCGCTGGACACCCCGCCGCGCGTCTTCCTCAACGGCAGCGCGATCGGCTTCTACGGCGACACGGGCGACCGCGCGGTGGACGAGACCGCGCCGCCCGGGGACGGTTTCCTGCCGTCGGTGTGCGTGGAGTGGGAGGAGGCGGCGGGCGCCGCGCGGGAGGCGGGCGTCCGCACCGTGTTCGCCCGCACCGGGCTGGTGGTGGCGCGCGAGGGCGGGGCCTGGGCGAAGCTGTTCCCGCTCTTCAAGGCCGGCCTCGGGGGACGGATGGGCGACGGGCGCCAGTACTGGAGCTACATCTCGCTGCACGACGAGGTGGCCGCGCTGCGCCATCTCCTCGACACGGAGTCGCTGTCCGGACCGGTCAACCTCACGGCGCCCGAGCCGCTCACCAACGCCGAGGTGACGGAGGCGATGGGGCGGGTGCTGCGGCGGCCCACGCTCTTCGCGGTGCCGGCGCCGGTGCTGCGGACCGCGCTCGGCGGGATGTCGGGGGACGTCCTGGGCAGCCAGCGCGTCCTGCCGTCCCGGCTGCTGGACTCCGGGTTCGCGTTCGCCTTCCCGTCGATCGACGCGGCCCTGCGCTCCGCGCTGCGCTGACGGGCGTCGCCCCGCGGCCCCCGTGCCGCCACCGGCTCCTGACCCCGAGTCATACGCCCCGGGGTCTGGTTCCCCGTGCTCCCCCGTGCCACCGTGCGAGGGCCGTGTACGCCTTGCCTGGCGGGACGGCGGATCTAATCTCGACCGGAACTCGGGTATTCCGGGCCCCTGTCGGGGGCATGACGTCCCCACAGCCGCGCGACCTCCAGGAGGAGCACGTGCTAGAGCCGGCACGCGAAGCGCACATCTCGCAGGACGTGGACGTCGTGATCGTGGGGGCCGGGGCCGCGGGACTCGCGGCGGCCCACCACCTCACCAGGGCGGGCCTCACCACGGCGGTCCTGGAAGCCGCCCCGCATGTGGGCGGCCGCATGGCGACGGACAAGGTGGACGGCTTCCGCCTGGACCGGCTGGGCCGGCTGCTGTCCACCTCGTATCCCGAACTGCGCCGCACCCCAGGCCTGGACGCCCTGGCCCTGCGGTCGTTCTCACCGGGCGTCCTGCTCCACAGCGAGGGCCGGCACCACCGGGCGTACGCTCCCCTCAACCCCCGGAGCGCGAGGGGCGCACTCACCGTCGTACGCGCCCTGGCGAGCGCCCCCCGGCTCCCCCGACCCGCGGGCGCGGCCGTCCGTCCGGGCGGCCCGCCGGGCACCTCGGCGCGCCCCGTGGGACCGCTGGGCCGGCCCGTCGACCAGGCCCGGCTCGGGGCCGCCCTGGCGCGGCTGGCCGCCACCCCGCCGGAGACCCTGCTGAGCCGCCCCGAACTCCCGGCCGGGCGCGCCCTGTCGGCCCGGGGCTTCCCACCCCGCACCGTCGACGGGTTCCTGCGGCCCCTGCTCGCCGCCCTGTTGTGCGATCCCGCGCTCACCACCTCCAGCCGCTGCGCGGACCTCGCGCTGCACGCGTTCGCAACCGGGCGGCTGTGCGTACCCGAGGGCGGCGCCGACGCCCTGCCCGAACTCCTCGCCGCCACGCTCCCGCCCGGTACCGTCCGCACCGGCGTGCACGTCACCGCGGTCTCCACGACGTCCGTGACCACCCGGGACCACGGCGAACTGCGCTGCCGCTCCCTGCTGCTGGCCACCGGGGCGCGCGCCGCGGCCGGACTCCTGCCGGGGCTGCGGGTCCCCGCCTTCCACCCCGTCACCGTCGTCCACCACACGGCCGACGAGCCCCCGCTCGGCGAACCGGCGCTGCTCCTGGACGCCGACCGGAGCGGCCCGGTCGCCCACACCGCGGTGATCAGCCAGGTCGACCCGACCCGGGCACCGGCCGGCCGCGCCCTCATCACCTCGACGGTGCTGGGCACCCCGCCGTCCGCCGCCGACCTGGACACCGCGGTCCGCGCCCAACTGGCCCGCCTCTACGGCACGTCGACCCGCCGGTGGGAGCTCCTCGGCGTCCACCACGACCCCGAGGCGGTCCCCGCGATGCCCCCGCCGCACGACCTGCGCCGTCCGGTGCGCCTGCTGGCCGGCCTGTACGTGTGCGGCGACCACCGCGGCACCAGCACCGTCCAGGGCGCGCTGCGCTCGGGCCGCCGGGCCGCCCGGGCGCTGCTCACCGACCTGGGCGTGCGGCCGGCTCCCCTGGAGAAGCCGTTGCGGACGGCGGCCTGAGCGCGGCTCATCCCAGGGCGGACACCCGGTCCCGGTACCCCCGGACGGGAGCGGCGTCCCGGTACGGTTCGAGCCGGCGTTCGAAGTCGCGTACGTACTCGACCGCCCGCACCGACCGCATCTCCGCCGCCTGTCCGGCCGCCTCAGCCCCCAGTTGGCAGGCCTGGTCGAGTTCGCCGAGCGCGAGGCGGGCGGTGGCCAGCACGACGCGGCAGAACAGCCGGCTGCGGGCGTACACGGGCGCCCTCAGTTGCAGGGAGCGCTCGGCGTGCTGGGCCGCGGCCCGGTACTGCTGGAGGTCGCGGTGGCAGTGCCCGAACTCGTCGGCGAGCTGCGCCTCGTCGAAGAAGCGCGCCCAGTGCGGGACCTCGTCGGCGGGCCGGGCCGCCTCCAGGGCCCGCTCGGCGCGCACCAGGGAGGCGGTGCAGGCCCGCACCTCGCCCAGGACGCCGTGCGCGCGCGCCTCGACGGAGTGCAGCATGGCCTGCATGACGGGCGGGGCGGAGGAGCCGACGCCCTGCTGCGCCACCCGCGCGAGCTGGACGGCCTCGCGTCCGTGGCCGAGGTAGACCGCCTGCCGGCTCATCGTCACCAGCACGTACGACCCGTATGCCCGGTCGCCGGCCGCCTGGGCGAGACGCAGCGCCTGCACGAAGTACCGCTGGGCGAGCCCGTGCGCGGCGATGTCGTACGAGGTCCAGCCGGCGAGGCGGGTGAGGTCGGCGGCGGCCGCGAAGAGGCGGCGGCCGGTCTGCTCGCCGTAGCTGCCGCGCAGCATCGGCTCGGCCTCGTGCTCCAGGTAGCGCACGAGGGCCTGGCGGGCGTGGCCGCCGCCGTACGCGTGATCGAGCGACCGGAACAACTCGCCGACCGAGCGCAGGGCCGCGATGTCGCCGCCGGTGACCCGCTGGCCGGGTCCGCGCTCGGCGGTCCCGCGCTGGCGCGGCACCGCGGGGCGGCCCTGCACGGGCACGCGGAGGGCGGCCGGTTCGCCGCGGCCGACCCGGTCGTCGGCACGTCCGATGAGCCAGTCCCGGCTGGGGACGACCAGTCCGGCCGGGGTGAAGGCGATCTTGCGCAGTTCGGCGTGGCTGCCGGAGTCCTTGCGCCACAGGCCGCTGACGATGTCGACGGCCTCCTCGGGGCTCGCGGCGAATTCGAGGCCCGCGTAGACGGGCGCGCACGCGTCGAGTCCGAGGTCCTGGGCGGTGAGCCGCCGGCCGAGGCGGCGGGTGAAGACCTCGGCGATGAGGGCGGGTGTGGTGCCCCGGGGCTGCTGCCCGCGCAGCCATCGGGTCACGGACGTCTTGTCGTATCTGAGGTCGAGGCCGTGTTCGAGGCCTAGCTGGTCCACGCGACGGGCGAGACCTGCGTTGGAGAACCCCGCTTCTGCGATGAGCGCGGCGAGCTGTCGGTTGGGGGTGCGCTGCGCGGGTCGTTCCGTCATGGTGCGGTGCGGTCTCCTGCCTTCCGGGCACGTCAAGTGCCCGGATTGCCTGTGAGCAGCCCTTATGGCCTCGTGAACGGCGTGAATGTAGCGGTCTGTAAGCACGCCATCGCACACTTCGACGTTCATTCATCCGATCGTGTGAGGATTGGCCCCGGGGCTGACGACCGCCGGCCGGACGTACAGTGGCGTAGGCGTGCTTCGTGCCTTACGGGCCTCGCCCCGCGTGTCACGCGGGCGCGTCCCCGGGGCGCGGCCCGGGGGTCCGGTGCCCGTTGGCCCGCGCGCCGCCAGTTCGTGCCCGTGGGAGCTTCTAGGGAGGCGCTTGCCGTGAGTGAGTTGCGGTTCGTCCGGATGGGATTCGGTGCGGAGGCCGTCGAGTACCAGGAGGCCTGGGACGAGCAGCGTCGCGTGCACGCCGCCCGGTTCCTGGACGAGATCCCCGACACCTGCCTGCTGCTGGAGCACCCGCCCGTCTACACGGCGGGCCGGCGCACGGCCGACAGCGAGCGCCCCCTCGACGGGACCCCGGTCGTCGACGTGGACCGCGGCGGCAAGATCACCTGGCACGGTCCGGGCCAGCTCGTGGGCTACCCGATCCAGAAGCTGCCGCGCCCGGTGGACGTCGTGGCGCACCTGCGCCGGCTGGAGGAGGCGATGATCCGGGTCTGCGCCGAGTTCGGCGTGGAGACCAGCCGGGTCGAGGGCCGGGCCGGCGTCTGGGTCCTCGGCGACCCGGTGGAGCAGCGGCCTGCCCCGGGCGGCCTGTCGCTCGACTTCGACCCGCGGCTGACGGACGACGAGTTCGACCCCCGCCTGGACGGCCCGGAGTACGCGCCCTCCAACGCGGGCCAGCGGCGCGAGGACCGCAAGATCTGCGCCGTGGGCATCCGGGTCGCCAAGGGCGTCACCATGCACGGCTTCGCCCTGAACGTGAACCCGGACACCTCGTCCTTCGACAAGATCATCCCGTGCGGCATCCGGGACGCGGGCGTCACCTCCCTCGCGTACGAGCTGGGGCGCGACCTCACCATCGCCGACGTCCTGCCGGTGGCCGAGAAGCACCTGCGGGACGTCCTGGAGAACGCGGAGCTCAAGCCGCGCGAGGTGGAGCGGGCCTCGGCCTGATCCGTCGCCCCGGGCCCGGGAATGCACCCCCGGACCCGAAGGTTGCCCATACGCAGGGCCGAAAACAGCACGGGCGTACCCTGGTGTACGCCGACGAATCGAAGTTGTAGGGAGCCGGACGTGTCCGCAGTCGCACCCGACGGACGCAAGATGCTGCGCCTGGAGGTCCGGAACAGCCAGACCCCCATCGAGCGCAAGCCCGAGTGGATCAAGACCCGGGCGAAAATGGGTCCCGAGTACAACGCGCTGCAGAAGCTCGTGAAGAGCGAGGGCCTGCACACGGTCTGCCAGGAGGCGGGCTGTCCCAACATCTACGAGTGCTGGGAGGACCGCGAGGCCACGTTCCTCATCGGCGGTGACCAGTGCACCCGGCGCTGCGACTTCTGCCAGATCGACACCGGCAAGCCCGAGGCGCTGGACCGCGACGAGCCCCGCCGGGTCGGCGAGTCCGTCGTCACGATGGACCTGAACTACGCGACGATCACCGGCGTCGCCCGCGACGACCTGGAGGACGGCGGCGCCTGGCTGTACGCCGAGACGGTCCGCCAGATCCACGCGCAGACCGCCGGCCGCGAGTCGGGCCGCACCAAGGTCGAGCTGCTCGCCCCCGACTTCAACGCGGAGCCCGACCAGCTGGCCGAGGTCTTCTCCTCGCGCCCCGAGGTCTTCGCGCACAACGTCGAGACGGTCCCCCGCATCTTCAAGCGCATCCGCCCCGGCTTCCGCTACGAGCGCTCGCTGAAGGTCATCACCGAGGCCCGCGACTACGGCCTGGTCACCAAGTCGAACCTCATCCTCGGCATGGGCGAGACGCGCGAGGAGGTCAGCGAGGCGCTCCGGCAGCTGCACGAGGCCGGCTGCGAGCTGATCACCATCACGCAGTACCTGCGGCCCTCCGTGCGCCACCACCCCGTGGAGCGCTGGGTCAAGCCGCACGAGTTCGTCGAGCTGAAGGACGAGGCCGAGCAGATCGGCTTCTCCGGCGTCATGTCGGGACCGCTCGTCCGCTCCTCGTACCGCGCCGGCCGGCTGTACCAGATGGCCGTCGAGAAGCGCGGCGCCTACATCGCCTCGCAGGCGGTCTGACACACGTACGACCGGGGCGGTGGCACGGGGTGCCAGCCAAGTGTGTGAATCCGCGCACAAGCGGCCGACGCCCGGAAATGGCCAGTTCGACGCGGTTCTGACCGTCCTCGCAGATGAGGGCGTCCGTCAGGGCCGCGTCGGCGTTCAGCCCCTCCGCTTCCAGGCTTCACGGGCGTTTGACCGGTCGGTCACGCCCTGGTAACACCATTCAGTGACCCTGGTTCCACGCACCGTATCGCCTTCGCAAGAGCCGTCCCGAGGGGGGACCTCCATCATGCAGGCCGCGCCCGTACGCGCCACCGCCATTCCTTCGTTCACCGATGCACTGCGTGCCGTCGAGTCGCTGCTCATGAGCAGCGGACAGCGCACGGCCCGCCGCAACGCCTGGACCTCCGTGCTGGAGGACCGCCGCCGTGCCAAGGACCGGGTCGAGGCTCAGCGCGTCCTCGAGGAGGCCGTCGGGCCCCGCCTGTCGTAGCGGCGGCACCGCCGTCGTCGGCGCTTCCCGGGCCACGTAGACTCGTGGCATGGCGAGGAAGGAAACCGCAGCGGACGCTGCGAACCCCGGGCGACTCAAGCAGATCGCCCTGACCTACAAGATGACCCGCAAGGCCGACTCCAAGATCGGTCTTGTACTCGCGGCTGTCGGAATCGGCACCCTCGGTGTCTTTCTCGCGATCGGCTTCTTGATCGGCCACCCGGTCTATCTCGGCATTCTCGGCCTCCTGCTCGCCTTCCTCGCGTCGGCGATCGTCTTCGGACGCCGGGCCGAGCGTGCCGCCTTCGGGCAGATGGAAGGACAGCCGGGCGCAGCGGCGGCCGTGCTGGACAACATCGGCAGGGGCTGGACGACGACCCCGGCGGTGGCGATGAACCGCAGCCAGGACGTGGTGCACCGGGCCGTCGGCAAGGCCGGCATCGTGCTGGTGGCCGAGGGCAACCCGAACCGGGTGAAGAGCCTGCTGGCCGCCGAGAAGCGGAAGATGGCGCGGATCGTCTCGGACGTCCCCGTGCACGACGTGCTCGTGGGCACCGGCGAGGGCCAGGTGGAGCTGAAGAGGCTCCGCACGACCATGCTGAAGCTGCCGCGCGTGCTCACCGGCCCGCAGGTCACGACGACCAACGACCGGCTGCGCGCGATGGGCGACCTGATGAGCAACATGCCGCTGCCGAAGGGGCCGATGCCCAAGGGCATGCGGATGCCCCGCGGCGGCAAGACCCGCTGACACCCCTCCCACGTACGCAAGAGGGCGCCCGGATCACTCCGGGCGCCCTCTTCTCGTCGCGGGGGCTGCCGGGGCCCGCCCGCGCCGTCGGCCGGCGCGGGTCCCGGCATCGTCAGACGCGGACCTCGACCGTGCGGGCCAGGCGGTCGTGCAGACCCCGGCCGTCGCGGTCCCAGATCAGGGCCGGCACGGCCACGCACAGCAGCGCCGTCCGCAGCAGGGCGCGCAGCGGGTTCAGCCGGCCGCCGCCCTCGGGGACGACGCGCAGTCCGAACAGGCGCTTGCCCGGCGTGAAGCCGACCGTGCCGACGGTCAGGACGCCCAGGACGAAGAAGACGAGCAGCGCCCAGTTCCCCGTGGCCTGGTCGTAGCCCTCGGTGAGCAGCCCGTATGCGATCAACAGGCACAGGCCCCAGTCCACCGCCAGGGCGCCCAGACGGCGGCCCGGGCGGGCGATCGAACCCGGCCCGTCCTGCGGCAGACCGAGCTGCTCCCCCCGGTATCCGAAGTCGGCACCGGCTTCTTCCATGGCCTCGCGGGGGCCGGACAGCCACGATCCGATTGCTTGCCTGTTGTCCACCCGTCCACGGTACTGCGCCCGGGTATGTGCCCCACCGGCCGGGGTAGTCGTAGGCTGCTGTCGAACCCGGCCGGTTAACTTGCGCGAAACAAATGGGTCACGCTTGAGAAATCCCCCGTCCCTATGGTCGGGTCCAGCGTGTGCCACCGCACTGGCCGCACGAACGAACTACCACCCCGGTCCTAGTGGGCGGGAGTAGGAGGAGCTGGATGTTCCAGAACGCCGACGAGGCCAAGAAGTTCATCGCGGACGAGGACGTCAAGTTCGTCGACGTCCGCTTCTGCGACCTTCCGGGTGTGATGCAGCACTTCACGATCCCGGCCCAGGCCTTCGACCCGGCCGAGGAGCTGGCCTTCGACGGCTCCTCGATCCGCGGCTTCCAGGCCATCCACGAGTCCGACATGGCGCTCCGCGCCGACCTGTCCACCGCGCGCGTCGACCCCTTCCGCCGCGACAAGACGGTCAACATCAACTTCTTCATCCACGACCCGATCACGGGCGAGCAGTACTCCCGTGACCCGCGCAACGTGGCCAAGAAGGCCGAGGCCTACCTCGCCTCGACCGGCATCGCCGACACCGCGTACTTCGGCCCCGAGGCCGAGTTCTACGTCTTCGACAGCGTGCGCTTCAAGACCGCCGAGAACGAGTCCTTCTACCACATCGATTCCGAGGCGGGCGCCTGGAACACCGGCGCCATCGAGGACAACCGCGGTTACAAGGTCCGCTACAAGGGCGGCTACTTCCCGGCCCCGCCGGTCGACCACTTCGCCGACCTGCGCGCCGAGATCTCCCTGGAGCTGGAGGCCTCGGGCCTCCAGGTCGAGCGCCAGCACCACGAGGTCGGCACCGCCGGCCAGGCGGAGATCAACTACAAGTTCAACACGCTGCTCGCCGCGGCCGACGACCTCCAGCTCTTCAAGTACATCGTGAAGAACGTCGCCTGGCGCAATGGCAAGACCGCGACCTTCATGCCGAAGCCGATCTTCGGTGACAACGGCTCGGGCATGCACGTCCACCAGTCGCTGTGGGCCAACGGCGACCCGCTGTTCTACGACGAGGCCGGCTACGCGGGCCTCTCGGACACCGCCCGCTTCTACATCGGCGGCATCCTCAAGCACGCCCCGTCGCTGCTCGCCTTCACCAACCCGACGGTGAACTCGTACCACCGTCTGGTCCCGGGCTTCGAGGCGCCGGTCAACATGGTCTACTCGCAGCGCAACCGCTCCGCGGCGATGCGTATCCCGATCACCGGCTCGAACCCGAAGGCCAAGCGCGTCGAGTTCCGTGCCCCGGACTCCTCCGGCAACCCGTACCTCGCCTTCTCGGCGCTGCTGCTCGCCGGTCTCGACGGCATCAAGAACAAGATCGAGCCGGCCGAGCCGATCGACAAGGACCTCTACGAGCTGGCTCCCGAGGAGCACGCGAACGTGGCGCAGGTCCCGACCTCGCTCCCGGCCGTCCTCGACGCCCTCGAGCGCGACCACGAGTTCCTCCTCCAGGGCGACGTCTTCACGTCGGACCTGATCGAGACGTGGATCGACTACAAGCGCACGAACGAGATCGCGCCGCTCCAGCTGCGCCCGCACCCGCACGAGTTCGAGCTGTACTTCGACGTGTAAACCGTCACGGCTCCCGGCCCGAGCCCCGTCGCCGCCCTCACGGGTCGGCGGCGGGGCTCAGTCGTACGGCGGGCCGTCTCAGCGGCCCTTCTGACGCTCCTGGCGGCGCGCCTCCAGCGGGCGCTCGCGGCGGTAGCGGCGCTCCCAGCGGGCCTGCCGGTCACGGCGGGCCCGGTAGGCGCGGTAGCTGGAGTCCGGGCGGGCGGCGGACCCTCCCGAGGCACCGGGAGCGGCCGGCGCGCCGGTCGAGGACGCGGTGGGCGCGCCAGTGGCTGCGCGTCCGTAGCGGACGTGGAGGAAGAGCACGGCGACCGCGGCCAGCCAGAGGCCGTGGTGGGAGAAGCCTAGGACGACCAGGACCGCGGTCGCCGAAAGGATCAAGGTGCCCATGACGGGACTCCTTGGGGGCGTGGGTAACGGGATCTCGACAAGTGCTCCGACGCGGGCGCTGGGGTGGGCGGCCGGCGTCGGTGCGTAGAGACTAGTCCCGGGACCGCCGGCTGATGCCTGTCCGGCGGGAAGCGGTGCGCGACGGCTCCGGAACGCATCCCCAGCGTAGGGAGCCGGTCTCTCCGCGTGCATCCCTATTTCCGGCGGGCCCGTCGGTCCGGCTTCGGTCCGGCCCCAGCTCCGGTCCGCCGTCCACCGCGTCGCGGGCCACCTCGGCCGGCGCCCGGGCCCCGCTCATCTCACGGTGGCGGGCCGGCGCGAACCCCGCGGCGTCGGAGGCGGGTGCCGCGCCCGGCACGCGCGGGCAGGAGGCGGGGGCCGGCGGGTCAGACGCCGGGGGCCGCTCTGACCACGCCCGCGGCCACGGCGGCGCACAGCGTCCCGTGGTCCAGGGCGTTCTGGTCGGCGTAGTGGAGGGCGAAGTCCGCCACGGCGCGTTCGAAGGCGTCGGCGCCGCCGAGGTAGCCGGCTATGGCGACGCGGTCGCCGGAGCGGGCGTGGGCACGGGCGAGGGCCGCGCCGCACAGACGGGCGTAGTCGTGGAGCTCGTCCGGGCTCATGCCGGCGACGTCCGGGGAGCCCTTCATGTCGCGTAGCCGCCGCCAGTAGTACGGCCGTCCCTGGGGTCCCGTCATCCAGCCGAGGAAGATGTCGCCGGTGGCCTGCAGCAGCCGCTGGCCGGCGACGACGCGGTGGCCGGGATGGTCGTAGGGGCCGGTGGGCAGGTGCTCCTCCAGCACGGACCGGCCGGCCTCCTTGAGCTGCAGGAGCAGCGGGTCGTCCTCGTCCCGGCCGGCGAGCAGCACGACGAAGCAGCGGACGCCCACGCTGCCGACGCCGACGACCTTGCGGGCGGCGTCCATGAAGCGGTAGCGGTCCAGGAGCAGCCGGCGTTCCTCGGAGAGCGTGGAGCGGTAGTCGCTGAAGATCTTCCGCAGGGCGCCCATGTCGGACGGTCCCGCAGTCTCCAGCAGGGGCGGGTCCTGGACGATACGGAGCCGGCCCTCGGCGGTCTCGGTGAGCCGGCCGAGCGCCTGGAGGCTGGTGCGGCGGCGGGCCCGGGAGAGGGTGGACTCCAGGCGTTTGCGGTGGTGGGCGGAGCGGACCAGCGGGAGCAGCCGGTCGGCGTCGATGCGCTCGTACCAGACGGACAGCTCGCCCCGACGGGCCAGCCCGCGCATGGCGTGGCGGTACTCGGCGGCCGAGGCGCGCGCCGCGCGGCGGGCCCGTGCCTCGCTGTGCCCGTTCTCGCGGGCGGCCACGGCGATGCTGGCGGCCAGCCGTTTGACGTCCCATTCGAAGGGCCCGGGGAACGTCTCGTCGAAGTCGTTGAGGTCGAAGAGCAGGGCGTGTTCCGGGGAGGCGAAGAGACCGAAGTTGAGCAGGTGGGCGTCGCCGCAGAGCTGCACGGTGAGTCCCGTGTGGGGGCGGGCCGCGAGGTCGGCGGCCATCACGGCGGCCCCGCCGCGCAGGAACGCGAAGGGCGAGGCGGTCATCCTGCCGTATCTGACCGGGAGGAGTTCCTGGAGCCGGTCCCTGCCCTGGCGTTCCAGTACGGCGACGGGGTCGGGGCGGTCGAGGGCGGCGAGCCATTCGCCGTGCGCGGAGCGGGGGAGGATCTTGCGGACCGCTCTGCCCTTCTGGGCGCGGTCGGCCGGCGTGGTCATGAGCGGGGGTGCGCGGCCGCGGCGGCCGTCGCGACGAGCCTTCGTCCACCCTGACTGCCCATCGCCGTCCCGCCTTTCCCCGCGCCTGCGGTCCCTGCTCTCCCCGGTCGCCCCAGTGAAGTCCGCCGGGCGGTGGGCACGCATGCCGGGTACGGCATTCGGGTGACGTGCCCCGGGGGCGGCCGGGTGTTCGGGAGGATGAGGGGAAGTGCCGGGATTCCGGCGCACGGGCGGCCGGAGAGGTGGAGGCGACGTGGGAGCGCGGCGGCACATCGGGGTGGCGGAGCGGCGGGCCAGGCTGGCGCTGCGGCACCGGTTGGCGGGTCCGGCGCGCGCGGCGGGCCCCGAAGAGGTGGCGGACTCGCTGGTCGCCCTGCACGGGACCGATCCGGCGACGGTGTACCTGGCGGTGGGCGCGCGGCTGGCCGAACCCGGGAAGACCGTGGCCAGGCTGGAGCGGGCGCTGTACGAGGACCGCACGCTGGTGCGGATGCACGGGATGCGGCACACGGTGTTCGTGTTCCCCGCCGCGCTGACGGCCGTGGTGCACGCCTCGACGGGTCTCGCCGTCGCCGCGAAGGCGCGGGCCGGGCTGCTCGATCAGCTGGCGGAGGGCAGCGGGGGACGGCTGACGGAGGAGTGGCTGGCCGAGGTGGAGGCCGCCACGCTCGCCGCGCTGGCCCGGCGCGGGGAGGCCACTGTGGACGAACTCGTGGCCGACGAGCCGCGGTTGAGGGAGCGGTTCACCTACGGCGCGGGGCGCGGCTACGAGAGCGAGCAGACCGTGTCGTCCCGGCTGATGCGGGTCCTCGGGGTCGAGGGGCGGGTCGTGCGCGGGCGGCCGTTGGGCACGTGGACGTCGACCCGGTTCCGGTGGGCCGTCGCACCGCCGCATCCCGAACTGGCGCCGGCGAAGGCCCAGTCGGACCTGATGCGGCGCTGGCTGGCCGCGTGCGGTCCGGCCACGGAGGAGGACCTGAAGTGGTGGACGGGGTGGAAGGTCACCGACGTGCGCCGGGCGCTGGCGGCGGCGGGCGCGGCGGCCGTGTCGCTCGACGGCGGGGTGACGGGGTACGTCGCGGACGGTGACGCCGGGCCGGTGACCGGACCCGCGGAGCCCTGGGCCGCGCTGCTGCCCGGTCTCGACCCGACCGCCATGGGATGGCGGGACAGGGACTGGTTCCTGGCTCCGGACCTGCGGCCCGCCCTCTTCGACCGGAGCGGGAACGTGGGCCCGACGGTGTGGTGGAACGGGCAGGTGGTGGGGGGCTGGGCGCAGCGGCCCGACGGGGAGGTGGTGTGGCGGGTGCTGGACGCGACGGGGCTGGGCCGGGAGGGCCGTGAGGCCGTCGCCGCCGAGGCCGCGCGGCTGTCCGCGTGGGTGGGCGGGGTCCGGGTCACGCCCCGCTTCCGGACGCCGCTGGAGCGGGAGTTGACGGCGGGGTAGGTGTGCGTGCCAGACCCCGCTCGGGTCGGCCTGATCCAGACGACAGGCCCCAGGTCCTCGCCACCGGCTCCGGTCGCTGGTGGGGCTCCGTCCGGGCCGCGCTCCTCGCGGGCGGGCGGAGCCCCGGTGCGTCAGCGGGCGTACCTCATCAGCGCCCTGACCATGTGGCACGTGGTGTCGGACGGCGGGTGGACGCCGATGAGCGCGGCGGCGCTGTGGATCGTCTCGTTGCGGGCGTGGTCGGCCAGGTAGACGCCGGAGTCGAGCAGGGCGATCGCCAGGCGCATCGCCTTGAGCCGGCGGTTGTGCGTGACGTACCAGTCGCGGGGGCGTCCCGGCGGGAGCGGACGCTTCTCCACGGGCTCGTACGGCAGGTCGAGCGGGACCGCCCTGCGGGCGGTGGACTGGGTGGGCTTCGGCTTCAGTGCGGCAGCGGGCACGGGCATCCTCCTGTCGCGGTCAGGGCCTCGCCGGAACGTCCGGCGGCACCCTCGAACACTGCTTCTATTCTACCGCCCGGCACTGACAAAAGCCGCTGGCCACAAGGGCTTTGACCTGGGGTGTGACGCAGGTGGGAGGGGGTGTTCCGGGTACCGTGTGAGCATGGAGATCTGGATCAACCCGGCCTGTTCGAAGTGCCGCGGCGCCGTCGGCCTGCTCGACGCGGAGGGCGCCGACTACACCGTGCGCCGCTACCTGGAGGACGTGCCGACCGAGGACGAGATCAGGGACGTGCTGGAGCGGCTGGGGCTCGAACCGTGGGACATCACCCGCACCCAGGAGCCCGCCGCCAAGGAGCTCGGGCTCAAGGAGTGGGCGCGGGACGCCGGTTCGCGGGACCGCTGGATCACGGCGCTGTCCGAGCACCCGAAGCTGATCCAGCGGCCCATCATCACGGCGGACGACGGGACCGCGGTGGTGGCCCGTACGGAGGAGGCGGTACGCGACGCCCTGTCCCGCTGACCGCCCCCGGCGCCCGCCTCTGTGGCCCACGTCACTCCGGTGGTCTCCGTGACCGTTGAGTGACCTCGTTCGATATCTCGTACCTAGCGGCGTACGTTCCCCCGGACCCAGGAGGCGCGCATGTCGCGTAGGAGAACGCTCAGCACCCCGAAGAAGCTCGCCCTGCTGGCCGGCGCCGCCGCCGTGGCCGGAGGCGGGGCCTTCGCCCTGGCGGCCACGTCGAACGCGGCGCCCGTCCAGAACGCGAACTCGACGGTCTGCCAGGGGCTGGCCACGGCGGTCGGCAACAACCAGCGGTTCATCGACGCCCAACGGGCCGCCCCCGACGCCCAGTCGGAGGCCCGCATCGCCAACCGCGAGGCCGTCATCAAGGAGATCGGGCGCCAGCAGAAGGCGTCCGGCTGCGAGGTCGGGGAGTCGGCTCAGGACTCCCAGGCCACCGCGCCGGCCACCACCGCCCCCGCCGAGACGGCTCCCGGGGAGGCCGCGCCCGGCGCGGCGGCCCCCGGCGACGAGGCCGGCACCGGGGGCGGGGGCGCCGCCGCCGGTGAGCAGGTCTGCGCCGGTTCGACCGTCACGCTCTCCGGGGAGAACGGCGCACCGGCCGCGTCCAGCAACCAGTTCCCCGCCGGCACGAAGCTCCGGGTGACCAACCTGGACAACAACAAGTCCACGACCGTGGAGGTCACCTCGGTCTCGGGCAGCTGCGTGCTGTTGAACAACGCGGCGTTCGAGCAGGTCAGGGAGCCCGGCAAGTTCCTGATCCGCAAGGCCCGCATCGAACGCGTGGGCTGACCCCGCGGAGTCCGCTGCGGTGCCGTGGCCCTTCCGCGGGGCCGTGCACGCAAGCGGGCGCCGGGGTCACCGGAGCCGGTCCGCTTCCGTGCGGTGGGCATCGCCCGTCGTACGGAAGCGGACCGGCGGAGGGCCGCCGGAGCGCCGGCGCCGGACAGCCGCAGGCCGCCCTCCTCCCAACGCGGCGCCGGGCGGGCGGGCTAGGGCCTGTCGTTTGGATCAGGCCGGTGTCGCGGGGTCTGGCACGCACATCTGCGGCGTTGTCGTCGGTCGCCGACTCCCCCACTCTCGGCTCCGCTCGAGCGGGGGGACCCCCATCGCTTCGACTCCCTCCTCCGCCTTGCAGCTGCACGCACCAGACCCCGCTCGGGTCGGCCGGGACGAACCGTCCGTCACGGCCGACCTGATCCAAACGACAGGCCCTAGGCCGGAGCCGTCTCGCCGGCCCCCTCGACGCGGTCCGCGGCTCGCCCCCAAGGGCAACGGACCGCCCTGCCCGCCGCTCACCGGTCTCTCACCTGAGGGGTGACTCGCCCTGGCGGAGGGCCAGTTGCGCCTCGGCCTCGGCGAGGATCTCGGTCATCCGCACCCCGAACGCCAGGTCGCACGCGTGCGGCCGTCCGGTGCGCACCGACTCCACCAGCGCGTCCAGCGCCGCGTGAAACGAGCCGATCGCGTCCCCCCAGTCCGGCAGGGCGGCCGGTCCGTGCTCGCCCACGAGATCAACGCTCACCCCGGCGGCCCCCGGCGGCGCGCTCAGCCCGAGGGTCGCCGTGCTCGACGCACCGGACGCGTGCCGCAGGACCAGATGCGCGGTGTCCCGGGGTCCACGTGCCGCGGTCACCCCGGTCACCTCGCCGAGCACCGGGAGGAGCAGGGACAGCGCGTGGGGACCTACGTCCCACAGACCGCCCTTCTCCCGCCGCCAGGGCGACGCTGCGTACGGGCTGTCGCTGCCGTCCGCGAACAGCGAACCGAGCCAGCGCACATGGGCGGTGTACCAACCGCCCTCCGCCGCCCGGTCGTCGATCCAGGCGGCGGTTCCGGCGGCGAAGCGCAGCGTGCAGAACACCACGGACGCGACCCCGGCCCGCGCGGCGGCTCCGGCCGTGTCCCGGGCGGCGGCCACGTCCGTCGCCACCGGCTTGTCCAGGAGAAGGTGGCAGCCGGCCGCGGCGGCCCGCGCGGCGAGCGGTGCCTGGACGTCCGGCGGCAGGGCGAAGGCCGCGACGTCGCAGGAGGCGAGCAGTTCGTCGGCACCCGCTTCGCCGGTGTGAGCGGTCGTGCCGTGCGCCTCGGCCAGTGCCTTCGCGGCCTCGGGCCGCCTGGCCCACACTCCGGCGAACTCCACGCCGGCATGCGCGGCGATGGCGGGTGCCTGGGTGCGCTCGGCCCATGGGCCGGCGCCGAAGAGTCCGATACGCAGCTGATTCGAGGGGGTCGTCATGCGGGACAGTGTGCCCGGCGTCCGGCTGCCCGCACGCCGCCCTCCGGCGCGCTCCCGCACCGGGCGCTTCTCGTATACGAAAGAGCGCGAGCCCCGTCCGCCGGCGCGACAGACCCGCACCCGCCTGCTCGGACACGGGGTCGGGCGGATGGCCGGAGGCTAAAATCCGGGCACCACGGGGGGCGGCGCGGCTGGGCGGCGCCCGCGGCAGGTGAGCGGTAGGAGCAGACCGCATGACGCGCGTGTTCATAGCTTCCTCGACGGAGGGCCGGCCGTTCGCGCAGGCCGCGGCGGCCGTACTGGCACGGCAAGGGGTGGAACCGCTGCTGTGGTGGAGCCAGCAGTGCTTTCCGCCCGGGATGACGCTGCTCGACTCGCTGCTGCGGCTGCTCAACGAGGCGGACGGGGCGCTGATCATCGCCACGCCGGACGACCGGACCACGCGGCGCGGGGCGACGACGTACGCCCCCGCGAGCAACGTCCTTCTGGAGTACGGCCTGTTCACCGGGCGGCTGGGCCAGTCACGGGTGGCCATCGTGACCGTCGGCGATCCCGATCTGCCGTCGGACCTGGGCGGAGTCGTCCATCTGCGGCTGGGCTCGCCCGCCGCGTACCAGGACCCCTCGGTGTACGAGTCGGTGGAGATCGAGCCGAAGATCGTGCCGTGGCTGCGCACTCTGGACGCGGTGAGCAGCAACGGGGCGCGGATCGCGGGTCTGCTCACCCGTCTCGCCCCGCAGGCGAAACCGCGGGACCGGATACGGCTCAAGGCACGAGTGCTGTGCGACCAGCTGGACTCGCGTGCCTTCCCCAGGCTGCCCGAGGCGCAGGTCCTCGACATACTGCGGAGATACGCCCTGACCTACGGGCACGAGGAGCGGGTCGGGCACACGGTGAAAACGCCGGTCGCGGGCTATCTCGACCTGACACGCGTCACTCCGGAATCTCTTGACCAGCGGGTTCTGGCAGGCCATCTCGCCTATCATGTGGCCGAACTCGTCAACCGAAAGGCAATGCGGCCGACACTCCTCGCCGTTTCCAAGGTGGCGGCCACCGGAATTTTGGGTGCCGCGGCCGACTTGCTACCCTTCCCTGCGGTCTATGTGAGCCCGTACGGACCCAACCGCGACAACCCTGTCGAGGGTTTTTACGAGAAGGGCGATCGCGCCGTCCTGTTGCACGATGTGGCACTGAGTGGCCATCATCTGGTCGATTGCATGACCGCCCTCCGGTCCGCAGGCATCAATGCCCGACATATCGTTGCGCTCGCCGAACACGACGGTCGCAACGAGGCGCTCGACTCATTGCTCGAAGAAAACGGGATCATCATGCACACCGCCGTGAAGTTCTCTCCTGGCACCGGCCGCCACCCGCAGGCGGTCGAGACGATCCAGCCCCTGGGCATCCCCGGTGCACTGGAGCCGGAGCCGGGGACCACCTCGCAGTGCCTGTTGTGCGACGTGCTGGACGACGCCGAAGCCACGCCCTTCCGCGGCCTGTTCGGCCGGGACGAGCTGTCGTGCGAGCTGCTGGCCCAGGGCGACGGGTTCGTGGTCGTCGCCGATGTCGCCCCGCTGACCCGGGGACATGTGCTCATCGTCCCGGACGAACACGTCCTGTCGATGTCGGCCCTGCCGGCGGCCTCGCTGGAGACCCTCGACGTGCTGCGCCGGAGGGTCACGTCGGTCCTTCGCGACGGCTACGCGTCGGACGTCGTCGCATTCGAGCACGGAATGTGCGACCCGAATACGAGTTCCGCCTGCGGAATCGACCACGCCCATCTGCACGTCCTACCCCTGGAGCAGTCCGTCACCGGGAACTTCCGTGACCGATTCTCATGTCGGCGAATCGGATCCCTGTCCGATTTGCCGGAGGCCAACGAAGCGCGGCAGGAATACCTTCTGCTGATCGACCAGGAGGGCGCGCACCATTTCGCCGCGACCGACGTGTCGACGAGTCAGTACTTCCGCCGGATGATCGCCGACGCGACCGGTGAACTGCTGTGGAAATGGAACGACAAACTCCTGCTCGGCGACCGCGCGGAGACCCGCGGCCGGATTCTGGAACTGCACCGGGTCTTCGCCGCCCGGGGCTGAACGGACCCTCACCCGCCGCCGGACCGGGCCACCGGTCCGGCGTAACGTGGGGTTCACACTCGGGCAACGGCCGGGAAATCACGTATTGCGAAGCTGCGCGGCATACCGCTGCACCGCAAAGGATGAGGCCCCGTGACCTTCAAGGCTGAGTACATCTGGATCGACGGCACCGAGCCGACGGCCAAGCTCCGTTCGAAGACGAAGATACTGGCGGACTCCGAGAAGGGGGCCGAGCTGCCGATCTGGGGATTCGACGGGTCGAGCACCAACCAGGCGGAGGGCCACGCCTCGGACCGCGTACTCAAGCCGGTCGCCACGTACCCGGACCCGATCCGCGGCGGCGACGACGTCCTCGTCATGTGCGAGGTCCTCAACATCGACATGACGCCGCACGAGTCCAACACCCGCGCCGCGCTGGCCGAGGTGGCGGAGAAGTTCGCCGCGCAGGAGCCGATCTTCGGCATCGAGCAGGAGTACACCTTCTTCAAGGGCGCGCGCCCGCTCGGCTTCCCCGAGGGCGGGTTCCCGGCCGCGCAGGGCGGCTACTACTGCGGTGTCGGCTCGGACGAGATCTTCGGCCGTGACGTCGTCGAGGCGCACCTGGACAACTGCCTCAAGGCGGGCCTCGGCATCTCCGGCATCAACGCCGAGGTCATGCCCGGCCAGTGGGAGTTCCAGGTCGGCCCGCTGGCGCCGCTGGAGGTCTCCGACCAGCTGTGGGTGGCGCGCTGGCTGCTCTACCGCACCGCCGAGGACTTCGGCGTCTCCGCGACGCTGGACCCCAAGCCGGTGAAGGGCGACTGGAACGGCGCGGGCGCGCACACCAACTTCTCCACCAAGGCGATGCGCGAGGGCTACGACGCGATCATCACCGCGTGCGAGTCGCTGGGCGAGGGCTCGAAGCCGCTCGACCACGTGAAGAACTACGGCGCCGGCATCGACGACCGCCTGACGGGTCTGCACGAGACCGCCCCGTGGAACGAGTACAGCTACGGCGTCTCCAACCGCGGTGCCTCGGTCCGTATCCCGTGGCAGGTCGAGAAGGACGGCAAGGGCTACATCGAGGACCGGCGTCCGAACGCGAACGTCGACCCGTACGTGGTGACGCGCCTGCTCGTCGACACCTGCTGCTCCGCCCTGGAGAAGGCCGGCCAGGTCTGATCCCCCGCTTCCCGTGAAGGGGCGCCCGCAGGTCCGGCGGGCGCCCCTTCCGCGCGGGAGGGGCCGTATCGCGCCAAGGTCCGTATCACGTGCCGAGAAGGTCCGTACGGGATCTGCTCCGGACCGGGCTCATCTGCTTCAATGGGGCCATGGCCAGCTTCCAGAAGGACACCGCGACGGGTCGCCACGACCTGGAGCCGTTCTGGCCGTCCCGTCAGCACCACGACTTCGACCGGGTGTGTTGCCGCGCGATGAACGCGCGGGCCCTCTAAAGCCGTACACCCCGGCCTTCGGCCAGCGCGCACGACGTACGTCCGACGACAGCCGCGACCAAGAACTCGCCGCCGTCGCCGCCACACGACGACTCCTCGCGCGAAAGAGCTGACCTCTCATGGCGAACACCCGTTCCTTCTCCACCGCCGGCACCCTCACCGCCACCTCCCCGGGCAGCGCACGCCACCGGCTGCGCGCCGTCGACCGGGACGAGGTGGTCGACGTCGCCGACTTCCTGCCGCCGGGCGCCACCTGGCTGCCCGCTCCCCCGCACACCCTGCCGACGCTGCCGGGCCGCCCGCCGATGGTCGGCTACCTGGTCCTCGTCCCGGCCGACCAGCAGCCGCTGCTGCCGGTCGCCGTGCCGGACGCGCCCGAGCCGGAGGTCCTCGGCGACGACGGCGCCCAGCCCCTCGTCCGCGTCGACTCCGTGCAGCGCACCGCGCGGGTCGACGGGCGCGTCCTCGACCTGACGTACCTGGAGTTCGAGCTGCTCGCCCATCTCGTCGCGCACCCGCACCGGGTGCACACCCGCGACCAGTTGGTCACCACGGTGTGGGGCTACGGGCACGTGGGCGACGGCCGTACCGTCGACGTCCACATCGCCCGGCTGCGGCGCAAGCTCGGCGCGGAGCACCGCGAGGCGATCCAGACGGTGCGGCGGGTCGGGTACAAGTACGCCCCGCCGGCAGGGCGCTGACCGGGGATCTCCTGTCAGCAGATTCCCGTTCCGGCCGGCCGCCCCGTCGGGCAGAGTCGCCGGTATGAGGCTTCTGATGCTGGGCGGTACGGAGTTCGTGGGGCGCGCCGTCGTGGAGGCGGCGCTCGCGGCCGGCTGGGACGTGACGGTGTTCCACCGGGGCCGGGGGGAGGCTCCCTCGGGGGTGCGGACGCGGCACGGCGACCGCACCGCCCGGGACGGGCTCGCGGCACTCGCGGAGGGCGAGTGGGACGTCGTCGTCGACACCTGGTCGGCGGCGCCGCGGGCGGTGCGGGACGCGGCGCGGCTGCTGGCCGGCCGGGCCGGGCGGTACGTGTACGTGTCGAGCTGCTCGGTGTACGCGTGGGCACCGCCCGCCGGGTACACCGAGGACGCCCCGCTCGTGGCGGGCGCGTCGGCGGGCGCGGAGCAGAGCGACTACGCCCGGGACAAGCGGGGCGGCGAGCTGGCCGTGCTGGAGAGCTTCGGCGCTGAGCGCTCGGTGCTGGTGCGCAGCGGGCTGATCCTCGGGCCGTACGAGAACATCGGGCGGCTGCCGTGGTGGCTGAACCGGATGGCGCGCGGGGGCCCGGTGCTCGCGCCGGGTCCGCGTGACCTGCCGCTCCAGTACGTCGACGTCCGCGACCTCGCCGAGTGGATCGTGGGGGCGGCGGAGCGGGGGCTGAGCGGGGCGTACAACCTGGTCGCACCGGGCGGGCACACGACGACCGGCGGGCTCCTCGACGCGTGCGCGCGGGCCACCGGGGGACGCGCGGAGCTGCGGTGGACCGACCCCGCGGTGATCCTGGAGGCCGGTGTCGAGCCCTGGACGCAGCTGCCCGTGTGGGTGCCGCCGGGCAGCGACCTGCACGACGCGCTGCACGGGGCGGACGTGTCCCGCGCGCTCGCGACGGGGCTGCGGGCCCGTCCCGTCGAGGAGACGGTGGCCGACACGTGGAGCTGGCTCGTGCAGCTCGGGGGTGTCGCCCCGCAGCGGTCCGACCGGCCGGTGGTGGGCCTGGATCCCGCCGTGGAGGCGAAGCTGCTCGGGGGGTGAGCCGGGGGTGCACCCAGGTACACCCCCGGACGGGGTGGCCGGCCCAGTGACCGGTGGGCCGGGCTCCGGAAGACTGGGCGCATGGAGACGAGGCGGGCCGGAAGTGACGACGTCCGGGCGAGGGCACGTGAGGTTGCCGTGGCAGCGGCGCGGGGGCTGGTCCTCGCCGTGGCGGGGTTCGTCGCGGCGACCGTCCTGTTCGTGCTGACGGTCGTGTCGGTGGCGCTGGTGCCGGTCGGCGTCGGGATCGTCACCACGCCCTGGGTGCTGACCGGCGTCCGCGCGTTCGCCGGCCGGGAGCGCGAGCTCGCCGGACGCTGGTGCGGGGTGCGGATCCCCTCGGCGTACCGGCCGCTGCCGGCCGACGCCAACCCGTGGGGGCGGTGCTTCGGCATGCTCCGGGACCCGGCGACCTGGCGGGACCTGCGGTGGCTGCCGGTCCGGATGACGGCCGGGTTCGCGACCGCGCTGCTGCCGGCCGCGCTGCTGCTCTACCCGCTGGAGGGCTTCGCGCTGGCGCTGGGGCTGTGGCGGGTCTTCACGGACGGTACGCACACCGGCTGGTGGTACGGCTTCGTGCCGGTCTCCGGACAGGCGAGCGCCCTCGCGGCCGGGGCCCTCGGCGCCGTGCTCCTCCTCGCCGCGTACCGGCTCTGCCCCGCGCTGCTGCGGGTCCACTTCCTGTTCGCCCGGTCGGTGCTCTCCCCGAGTCAGGCCGAACTGGCCGAACGGGTAAGGGTGTTGACGGACAGCCGGCGGGACGCGGTGGACTCCTCGGCGGCCGAGCTGCGGCGGATCGAGCGGGACCTGCACGACGGCGCGCAGGCGCGGCTCGTCGCGATGGGCATGGACCTGGGGACCGTGGAGGCGCTGATCGAAAAGGACCCGGGCAGGGCGCGGGAGCTCCTCGCGCAGGCCCGCAGGTCCTCCGCGGACGCGCTCACGGAGCTGCGCGACCTGGTGCGGGGCATCCATCCGCCGGTGCTGGCCGAGCGCGGACTGGGCGACGCCGTACGGGCGTTGGCGCTGCGCCTGCCCCTCGAAGCGGAGGTCGGGGTCGACCTGGACGGCCGCCCGGACGCCCCCGTGGAGTCCGCCGCGTACTTCGCGGTGAGCGAGGTGCTCACCAACGCGGTCAAGCACTCCGGTGCCGGGCGGGTCTGGGTGGACGTCCGGCACGCGGCGGGCGTGCTGCGCATCGGCGTGACCGACGACGGCCGCGGCGGGGCGGTGGTCGGGGCCGGTTCCGGGCTGACCGGGGTGGAGCGGCGGCTCGGTACATTCGACGGCGTCCTGGCCGTCAGCAGCCCCGCGGGCGGTCCCACGATGGTGACCATGGAGATCCCGTGCGTGTTGTCCTAGCCGAGGACCTGTTCCTGCTGCGTGACGGACTGGTGAGGCTGCTGGAGGCCTACGACTTCGAGATCGCCGCGGCCGTGGAGAGCGGGCCCGAACTCAAGCGGGCCCTCGCCGAGTCGGACCCGGACATCGCCGTGGTCGACGTACGCCTGCCGCCCTCGCACACCGACGAGGGGCTGCAGTGCGCCCTGGAGGCACGCCGCAGGAGGCCGGGGCTGCCGGTGCTGGTCCTCTCCCAGCACGTGGAGCAGCTGTACGCACGGGAGTTGCTGGCCGACGGCACCGGCGGGGTCGGCTATCTGCTCAAGGACCGGGTGTTCGACGCGGAGCAGTTCATCGACGCGGTACGACGGGTCGCGGCGGGCGGCACCGCCATGGACCCGCAGGTCATCCAGCAGTTGCTGTCCCGGCGGAGCGCCACCGATCAGCCGCTCGGCCGGCTCACGCCCCGCGAGCGGGAGGTGCTGGAGCTGATGGCGCAAGGCCGCTCGAACGCGGCGATCGCGGGTCAGCTGGTGGTCACGGAGCGGGCGATCGCCAAGCACACGTCCAACATCTTCGCCAAGCTGCGCCTGGAGGTCTCGGACGACGACAACCGGCGCGTCCTCGCGGTGCTGGCGTACCTGGACCGGGGTCGCTGAGGCCCGGTCCGGGTACGCCACCGGCTCGTCTCCCGGCCCCCACTGAACATGGTTCAAACCTCTTCGGGGAGATCAACTCCCTTTGATTCGACGGCGTTTGGGGCGGATGGTGCCGGAATCGGCCACGGGGATTTCCAAGTTCTTCCGGGGTTCCTGAACGCCCCACCCGCCTCACCCGTATGGAACGGAGCCGCTTCACTCCTGTCGGGCGCCTCGCTGCCCCGCAAGGAAGTCAGAGGAGTTCCATGGGACGCAACACACGAAAACGCCGTTCACCGCTTGCCGTCCGCGCCATAGCCGCATCGGCGGCTCTGGCGATCGGTGGTGGCGGGCTGGTCTGGGCGAATTTCTACGCTTCCGCGCATGAGGAGAACTCGGCGCAGAACGACACCAAGGCCGCCGCCGCTCAGGTGGCAACCATCAAGTGCCCGGACGTCGGTCAGCAGTTGACCAAGGTTCCGTGGCGGGCCCGGTCCGGCGTCGACAGGGAGCTGGCGACCCTCGACAAGCAGATCACCGAGGCGTACGCCCGGCTCGCCGCCTCGCGCGACGCCGCGGCCAAGGACGCCAACTTCGTCCAGAACTCCATCCTCGGCCCGCTGAAGGACAAGCGGACCGCGACGATCGAACGGATCAAGATCGACTTCAGGCGGGTCGGCAGCACCGCGCCGAGCTCGCTGGACGGACTCGCCCCCTGCACGGGCGTACCGGCGGACCCGCCGGAGACCACCGACGGCCAGGCCGGCGACGGTCAGGACCAGAACGGGGACGGGCAGGCCGACGGCGGCCAGGACCAGAACGGCGACGGTCAGGACCAGGGCGACGGTGGCCAGGACCAGGGCGGCGGCGAGCAGGCCGGCAACGGCGGCCAGGCGGGCAACGGCCCGGTGGCGGCCGACTTCGTGGACATCACGAAGGTGCAGCCCAACGTGGCCCGCAAGCCCCGCACCCGCTCCGGCGGCTCGGCCGGCACCTTCACCAGCTCCTGCGGTGTGAACGCCAACAAGAAGTTCAACACCGACAACGTGATCGTGGCGCCCGGTGTCACCAACGGCGCCCACCACCTGCACGACTACGTCGGCAACCAGTCGAACGACGCCTTCGCCAACAACGACACGTTCGCCGCGGCCCAGACCAGCTGCGCGAACCCGGGCGACAAGTCGTCGTACTACTGGCCGGTGGTGCGTATCCAGAACGGTACGCAGGACTTCGACCAGAACAACGACGGCGGTGGCAAGGAAGGCAACGTCGGCCAGATCCAGCAGACCAAGCAGGCGTCGATCAAGTTCGTGGGCAACCCGCGGAGCAAGGTCGTCGCGATGCCGAAGTTCCTGCGGATCATCACCGGTGACGCGAAGACCACGACCAACGGTCTCGCCAACGCCAACGCCCACTGGAGCTGCACCGGCTTCGAGAACAAGGTGCAGCTGACCGAGCAGTACCCGATCTGCCCCGAGGGCAGCGACGTGGTCCGCTCGTTCTCCTTCCAGAGCTGCTGGGACGGACAGAACGTCGACAGCGCCAACCACCGTACGCACGTCGCGTTCGCCGACGCCCAGGGCAACTGCGCGAACGGCTTCAAGGCGATCCCGCAGCTGACGATGCGTCTGGTGTACGACGTGCCGGCGCCGACCATCGAGAACGGGCAGGTCAAGAACCCGTACGCGGTGGACGGCTTCCCCGAGCAGCTGCACAAGCCGAGCACCGACCACGACGACTTCATCAACGTCTTCGACGAGAAGCTGATGAACAAGATGGTCAACTGCATCAACACCGGCAGGAAGTGCAAGTGACCGGCTGAGCCGGTCCGCCCAAGAGGCCGGCGGTGGGATCCCCTCCCACCGCCGGCCTCCGGCGTATCTCCCCCTCGCCCGGGGGTGTTCCCCGGGGCCCCGTGAACCCGCGCGGTCAGCCGCTGTGGTGACCGGAGTGCGCGGTCTCGTCCCCCCCGCCACCACTGCCGCCCGAGTGGTGAGAGGCCCCCTCCTCCATGGTCCCGCCGAGCCGGCCGCGCAGCGCCGTGACCGTCCCCGGCTCCCCCACGGCGACCCACTTGCTGCCGACGAGGTACGAACCGCCGTAGTCCTTGGCCTCGTTGAGCCACTCGCGCTGGCCGCGGTCGGTGGCGAAGGTGGCGAGGATGAACTTGCCGTCGGTGTTCTTGCAGACGGCCTGGCGGATCTCGTCCGCGTCCGTCTGGATGTCCGGATCGCACTTCGCCTCGGAGGCCAGGTGCTCCAGGCTGCCGGTGGCCGTGGCCGGGACCTTGTCGTCCTCGGCGCCGGCGCCGCCCGACCCGCCGCAGCCGGTGAGCAGCAGCAGTGCCGCCACGGCCCCGGTCGCTCCGGCCGCGAGCCCCTCGCGCGTCACCCTCATACGTTCCTCCGGTCCCTTGCGGCGACCTGAACCCGTCGCCTCCGTACGCACCGTCGAGCACGGACGCCCGTCCGGTCAGCATGCCGCACCCGCCGGGACGGGAGGCACGCGGACGGACAGTCCGTCGCGACGCACGGTGCCGGGCGCGGCCGGTGCCACCGGCCTCGGGACCGCCCTCGGGGTGACGGTCCCGGCCCACGCCGCAGGGAGCCCCGGCACAGGGGCCCCGCCTTCGATACGGCTCCCGGCCGCTCCGCGCTCAACGGGCCCCGTCCGGAAAGCGCCGGGCGGTCCGGGCGACGGGCCCACGGGAGGCGCCGGACCCGGCGACGGAGGTGCGTGAGACACGTACGCGCGCGGCGGGACGGTGGATTCCCGGGTCCGGCGGCCGGAAGATCACGTGCCCGATGGTCCGCGCCGGGGCGCTTGTGCGAGGGTGAGTGGATGAACGACGACTGGGACAAGCGCGTGGCGGCGGCCTGGGCCACCTTCGACGACTACGACCAGGACCGGGCGGGCGAGTTCCGCGCGGTGATCGACGAACTCGTCGCCGAACTCCCGGAGGGCAGCCCCGTCGGCCTCTTCGAGCGGGCCTGCGCCTGGGACTCGACGGGCCACTCGGACCGGGCGGTCCCCCTGTACCAGGAGGCGCTGGCCGGCGGCCTCGACAGCCACCGGACCCGGCGCACGAAGATCCAACTCGCCAGCTCGCTGCGGAACATCGGGCAGGCGGAAGAGGGCGTCAATCTCCTCACCCCCGAACTGGTGGCCCCCTCCGACGAGTTGGACGACGCGGTGCGCGCCTGTCTGGCGCTCTGCCTCGCCGACCTCGGCCGGGAACGCGAGGGTCTCGCCCTGGTGCTCGGCGCCCTCGCCCCCCATCTGCCGTGCTATCAGCGGTCCATGGCGAACTACGCCCGGCTGCTGGTGGAACCGGGAGCGTAAAGCCCTGGTCCGCTTCCCGCGGGCCGAGGTGACCAACCGACGATTCGCTCGTTCTGCTGAACGTGCAGTCACAGGATGTAGCCCCGCGCCCCGCACCCGAACCGGCCGTCGACGTCGAGCAGGCCGAGGCCGCGCTCGTCGAGCACTACCCGCGGCTCGTCCGGCTCGCCTATCTGGTGCTGCCGCCGAGCCTCGGCCGCAACCGCCGGGTGCTCACGGCGCACGCCCTCACCCAGCGCGCCCTGCCGCGCGGACGGACCGCCGCCGCCGTGATCCCCGCCCAGGCGAGCGGCCGTGACAGCGACCCGGGTTACGCCGTCGTCCGCCTCCACGTGGTGCGCAGCGCCCTGGAGGCGGGCCTGCCGCTGAAGCGCCTCGCCTGGCCCAAGCGGGCACAACTGCCGCCGCTGCTCCCGCAGGTGTGGGGCCTGCGGCTCTTCCCGCGCTCCGGCGGCGCCGACGAACTCGCCTTGGACCAGCGGCTCTCCGGACTCACCGGACCGGCCCGCGCGGCCTTCGTCCTGCGCGCCCTGGAGCGCATGTCCGACACCGACGTGCGCGAGGTGCTGGAGGCGGCGGGCGTCAAGGAACCCGGCGCGGCGCTCATCGAGGCCGGCACCGTGACCGCCGGGGACGACCTGCTGCTCTCCCCCGAGTTCGACCCCTGCTCGCTGCACGCCCGACCCACCGACCTGATGCGGCGCAGGCAGCACCTGAAGGCCGCGCTCGCCGCCGCAGCGGCCGTCGCGGTGTGCGGCGCGCTGCTCGGTCTGCCCGGCGACGGCTGGGGTCCGGACGGGGCCGCCGCGCCCTCGTACGCGCAGAACCCCGCCGCCCAGGCCGCGCTCGATCCCGCGCAGGTGGTGAAGGTGCCGCCGACGGCCTGGCGTTCCTCCGCGCGCACCGACTTCTCGGTGTGGCCCGCGCGCGGGAACCTCACCCGGGACAGCGCGCTGCTGCGGCGCGCCCTCGCCGTGTGGGCGCGCCCCGGCGAGACCGTGCAGGTGTCCGCCACCCCGGGCACGCCCTCGGGCGCCCCGCCCGGCCCACCCCAGCTGCTGTACGCGGGAGACGTCGACTCCGCGCGCGTGGTGCTCCTCTACGACGGTCTGCGCATCGCCCGGTACGCCGAGCCGAAGAGCGCGACGAACGGCGCCGCCCTCGACTTCGCCCGGGTGGACGGCGCGACCGACGCCGAGTCGAGCGCGGTGGTCCTCGACCGGGCGGACGGCAACGTCCGCTATCTGACGGCTCCCTGGGTGCGCCGGGCCACCCAGCGGGACCTGCTGAAGCCGGCGGCGGCCCCGGTCGCCCTCGGGCTGTCGGCGGACGGCGTGACCGGGCCGCTGGCCAGCCCCGCGCAGCAGACCGGCACGTGCCGCTCCTGGAACACACTGCAACTGACGGGCGGCACCGGCGGTTCGCGCCCGCGCCTGCTGACCGACCTCGGCGAGCTCACCCCGGCGCACCTCACCGCGGGGCGGCCGTCCGCGCCGCGCGAGGCCTCGCCGCGCGGCTGGTCGGCGTACGCCTGCTCGCTCTCCTCGGTGCGCTCCATGGGCGTCCGGTCGGTGAACGCCTGGCAGTTCGCGCGCCAGCAGCTGCCCGACGCGAGCGGGGCCGCCGAGTGGGTGTGCACCCGGGCCGAGACCTGGCGGGGTGCGGATCCGCGCGTGCTGGCGCAGTTCCACACGCCGGGCGGACGCTTCGGGGCGGTCGCCGCGAAGGCGGAGAACGCGCCCGCCTGCGGCTCGCGCGACCCGCACGTTCTGGCGGGGGTGCTGTGGAAGTCGGCCGCGGGGTCCTGGTACCTGCTCGCCGCGGGCAGCGAGGACATGACGTCGGTCAGCGCGACCGGCGGAGTCCGCGGCACGGCCCAGGGCAACCTGCTCACCGTCCGCGCGAAGCAGGGGGCGCGGGCGGAGTTGACCGGCACGCTGGCCGACGGCGCGACGATCGACGGCCTGCGCTAGAGCCCGTTTGCCTTCGTCCCGGGCACCCCGCGGTCCCGGACGCCCCGCAGTCCCGGGCGCCCCACGTCCCGCTCCCCGGAGCACCCGCCGCCCCGCGGTCCGGGTACCCGCCGCCTCGGACGCCCCACCGCCCCGCGCCTCGGTGTCCCGCGGCTCGGTGTCCGGTCGGCCCTCCGCTCCCGTCGCCGCCGAAGTGCGGTCGGCGGGAGGGGGGTTCGTGAACTGGGGGTGGGCAGCCCGGGCCCCACGACCCCGCGCCGCACGGCTCCGCGAAACACCCCGTGGCACCCCGGGCAAGGGCCCCCGAGCTAGCTGACGTTCATGTCAACAAGTCGGCGCACAGGGGTTCTCCCGAGGGCTACCCATCAGTACATTGACGCCATGTCCAACAAGCAGACGCCCCGCGAGCCGCAGCCGGCCGAGTCCGGGCGGACGACCCTCCAGGCGCGGAAGGTGTCGTTCTCCTGGGAGGACACCCCCCTGCACTGGGTGCCGGGCGATCCGTTCGCCACCCACACCATCAACGTGCTGCACCTGCTGCTGCCCGCCGGCGAGCGCTGGTTCGTGCACGTGTACCGGCAGGCGCTGCCCCTCATCCGGGACGAGCGGCTGCGCGCGGACGTCATCGGCTTCATCGGGCAGGAGGCGATGCACTCGCAGGCCCACGACGAGGTGCTGCCGCACCTCAAGGACCTGGGCCTCGACCCCACCCCGTACACCGCGCAGGTCGACTGGCTCTTCGAGAAGCTGCTCGGCGACCGCACCCTGCCGCCGGGCCGGGCGCGCAGGTGGTGGCTCATGGAGCGGGTCGCCCTCATCGCGGCCATCGAGCACTACACCGCGTTCCTCGGCGACTGGGTGCTGAACGCGGAGGAGCTGGACCGCAGGGGCGCCGACCCGACCATGCTGGACCTGCTGCGCTGGCACGGCGCGGAGGAGGTCGAGCACCGGTCCGTGGCCTTCGAGCTGTTCCAGCACCTCGACGGCGGCTACCGGCGCCGGGTGCGGACCTGGGCGACCGCCTTCACGGCCCTGGTCTTCCTCTGGCAGCGCGGCACGCGGTTCTTCATGGCGAACGACCCGACCCTGACGGCGGGCCGCGCCGGCTTCCGGGACTTCTACGTGAGCGGGCGGGCGGGCGTGCTGCCGTCGACCGGGGACATGCTGAAGTCGATCCCGCGCTATCTGAGCCGCGGCTACCACCCCTCCCAGGAGGGCTCCACCGAGCAGGCCCTGGCCTACCTCGCCGCATCCCCCGCCGCAACGGCCGCCGAGCGGAGCGCCTCGTGACGCCCCGGGTGCGGACCCTCGTGGCCGTCGCCGGTACCGCGCTGCTGGTCCGAGGCGCACTGCGCCGCCGGATCCAGGCGTCGCCGCTGTGGCCGCTGCCCGCCCTGGAGGAACCCGTCTCCGGCCGCCCGCGCTCGCGCGCCCTGCGGCTGCGCGTCGCCCGGCACGAGCGGATCGCCGACGGCGTGGTCCGACTGCGCCTGGAGGGCAGCGGTCTGCCCGCCTGGGAGCCCGGCGCCCACCTCGACCTGGTGCTGCCCTCCGGACTCGTACGGCAGTACTCGCTGTGCGGGGACCCGGAGGACTCGTCCGCGTACACCGTGGCGGCACGGCTCGTGGACGAGGCGGAGGGCGGGCGTGGCGGCTCGCGCGAAGTGCACGAGGAGCTCCGCGAGGGCATGGAGGTCGAGGTGCGCGGCCCGCGCAACCGCTTCCCGCTCGTGGACGCGCCCGCGTACGTCTTCGTGGCCGGCGGCATCGGGATCACGCCCGTCCTGCCGATGCTGCGCTCCCTCGGCGAGGACGTCCGGTGGCGGCTGCTCTACGGCGGGCGGACCCGGGAGTCGATGCCGTTCCTGGAGGAGATCGAGAAGCTGCCGGGCGACCGGGTCACCGTCGTCGCCGAGGACGTGGACGGACGGCCGGGCCTGGACGGGTTGTTCGCGGACCTCCCCGACGGCGCGGCCGTCTACTGCTGCGGTCCGCAGGGGCTGATGGAGGCCGTCGCCGACCGGCTGCCCGAGGGCGCCTCGCTGCACCTGGAGCGGTTCGGGGCCCCCGCCTCCGCCGACGGGAGCGACGGCGCCTTCGAGGTCGAACTGCGCCGCAGCCGCCGTACGGTGACCGTCCCGGCCGGCACCACCGTCCTCGCCGCCGTGCGGGAGGTGTTGCCCGACACCGTGTACTCGTGCGCGCAGGGCTTCTGCGGGACCTGCCAACAGCGCGTGCTGGAAGGGGAGATCGACCACCGGGACGAACTGCTGACGGACGCGGAGCGTGACGACTCGATGCTGATCTGTGTCTCGCGGGCGCGCGGTGGGCGCCTCGTGCTGGACATGTGAACACCCCTGGCCGGACCGGCCCGTTCCGGGTCCGAACCGATCGGTAAGGTGTTCGTATGACAACCGGGGTACGCCGCAGAATGGGCGTCGAGGAGCGACGGCAGCAGCTGATCGGCGTCGCCCTCGACCTGTTCAGCCGACGCTCGCCCGACGAGGTCTCCATCGACGAGATAGCCTCCGCCGCCGGCATCTCGCGACCGTTGGTCTACCACTACTTCCCCGGCAAACTCAGCCTCTACGAGGCGGCGTTGAAGCGGGCCTCCGACGATCTCGCGGGGCGTTTCGTGGAGCCCCGCGAGGGTCCGCTCGGGGCGCGGCTGCTGCGGGTCATGCACCGCTTCTTCGACTTCGTGGACGACCACGGGCCCGGCTTCTCGGCCCTGATGCGCGGCGGCCCCGCCGTCGGCTCCTCGACCACCAACGCGCTGATCGACTCGGTGCGCCAGGCGGCGTACGTCCAGATCCTCGCGCATCTGGGCGTCGAGAGGCCGCCCGCCCGGCTGGAGCTGGTGATCCGGTCGTGGATCTCGCTCGCCGAGTCCACGGCGTTGATCTGGCTGGACGGGCGGCGCATCCCGCGCGGTGAGCTGGAGGCGCAGCTCGTGCGGGACTTCGCCGCGCTGGCCGCGGTGAGCGCCGCCTACGACGCCGAGATGGCCGACGTACTGCGGCGCGCCTTCGAGAACGAGCCGGCCGAGGGTCCCTTCACGGACCTCGCGGTCCGACTGATCTCGCTGGCGACGCCCTCGGCGCCCTAGGGTCTGTCGTTTGGATCAGGCCGGTGTCGCGGGACGAACCGTCGATCGCGGTCGGCCTGATCCAAACGACAGACCCTAGCCGCGAGCCGTCACGCCCCGGACGTCAGAGCTCGAACTTGCGGTAGGACGGGTCGAGGTCGCGCACCTCGGCGGAGGCGTGCAGGGCGAGGCTGTCGACGGGCTTCACGTAGGTCCTCAGCAGGTCCAGCACCTCCTCGGTCAGCTTCGCCTTGGTCTCCTCGGTCCGCCCGGCGAGCAGTCCGAGCGTGACGTGCACGACGGCGTGCCCGTCGGTGTCCTCCCCCACCGTGGTGTCCTCGGTGGGACGGAACACGGTCTTGCAGGCGCCGATCTTCGCCGCCGCCGTGTCGACCACGCGCGCGTGCAGCGCCCGGGCGAAGCCGCCACGGTCGAAGGCGGTGTCGAGCGTCGCGGAGTAGTCGACGGTGATCTGCGGCATGGGCACTCCTGTTCCAGGGGGACGTCCCGGTCACCCTAGCCGCAGGGCGAGCAGCGCGATGTCGTCCTCCCGGTCGTGGCCGAAGCAGTCGAGGAGGGTGTCGCACAGGGCGGCCGGTCCGGGCGGGGCGTCGGCGGCGGCGGTGCGCAGCTGCTCCATGGAGACGGCGAGGTCCGTGCCGCGGGTCTCGATCAGGCCGTCCGTCACCATCAGCAGCCGGTCGCTGGGCATCAGCACCGCCTCGGTGGGCGCCGGATGGTCCAGTCCGAGGCCGAGCAGCGGTCCGGAGGCCTTGACGTAGGAGGCGGTGCCGTCGTCGCCGACGAGCAGGGGCGGGATGTGGCCCGCGTTGGCGATCCGGACCCGTCCGCTCGCCGGGTCGACCAGGGCGAGGCAGACCGTGGCGGTGACGTCGGGGTGGTAGTGCTGGAGCATCCGGTCCAGGCGCCGGGCCAGGTCGCCGGGGTCGGGGTCCTCGACGCAGTAGGCGCGCAGGGCGTGCCGGATCTCGACCATGACGGTGGCCGCGTCCAGCGAGTGCCCGACGACGTCCCCGACGGCGGTGAGCACACCGCCCGAGGTGCTCAGCGCCGCGTAGAAGTCCCCACCGATCTCGGTCTGCCGGGAGGCGGGCACGTAGCGCACGACCACGTCGACGCCGGGGAGTTCGGGCAGCCGGTGCGGCTGGGGCAGGAAGCTGTGCTGGAGGGTGAGCGCGACGTGCCGCTCCACCTGGTACATCAGCAGCGGTTCGGCGGCGAGCGCGGTGGCCTGGGCCAGCCGCACGACGAGTGCCTCGGTCCGCGGGTCGGCGACCGAGGAGTGCGGGTGCCGCGCGGGCACGGCGAGGCACACCGGCGCCCGTTCGTGCCGGGTCCTGGCCAGCACCAGGCGGGCGTCGTCGCAGATCCCGGGCCGGAAGAAGCCCGCGGGCCACAGCGGCGCGGGGACGACGGTGCTGCGCACCCCGGTGTGGCCGCTCATGAAGGAGCGGATGAGCCCGGCCACCGCCTCGTGCGTGCTGCGGTCGGCGGCCGGCCCGCGGGAAGGGGGGTGCGACCGGACGGACGGCCGGTCGCCGGATCTCCCCTCGTACAGCTCACCGTCCTCGGAGAGCACGAACACGGCCGCCGGTGTGCCGGTGAGCCGGGCGGTGCCCTCGGCGGCCGCGTCGGCGAGTTCCGTGAGGCAGCGCGCCGTCTGGACGGCGACGATCGTCTCGGACAGCAGGGTCAGCCGCTGGACGAGCGTCTCGGCTCCGGAGAGCATGCGGGCGCCGCGCACCGCGGCCCGGACGACCGCCTCGATCTCCTCGGGTTCCGCGGGCACCGACAGGTAGGCGTCTCCTCCGGCCTCCAGGCCCCGGCAGCGGTAGCCGGGTTCCGCGGCGGCGGCGGAGAAGTGGACGACGGGCAGGGCGGCCGTGGCGGGCTGCGCCTTGATCCTGCGGCACAGCTCGAAGCCGTTCAGGTCGGGGAGTCCGACGTCCACGAGCGCCACGTCGGGCAGGGTGCCGGCGCGTACCCGTGCGTCGAGTTCGAGCAGGGCCTCCGTCGCACCGGCCACGGGGACGACCCGGTGACCGGCACGGCTCAGTACGGCGGCCAGCGCGTAGCGGCCGGCCGCCGCGTCGTCGACCACGAGCACGGTGGACGCCGTGCCGTCGGCCTGGTCGAAGCCGTCCATGTGCAAAGCCCCTCGGGGCACGGGGATGGGGACAGACCCCGCGGTCTGCCCCCACCAACGTACTGCGCTAGCGCGAGGTCCGGGCGAATACCGCGACGGTACGGCCCGGGACGGCGAACGTCCCCGATTCCGCCGCGTAGGCGGCGCTCTTCACGGTAGAGTCCGCGCCCGCCGCCTGCACCGGATGCAGCGCGTACGCCTTCCCGGCCAGGGCGCCGACCCTCTGCTCCTGCTTGTCCGGCGTGGCGTTGAACACGACGACCAGGTCGCCGAGTTCCATCGTGATCACTCCGGGAGTCTCGTCCTTGCCCGACAGGGGGAAGGAGAGCTCGGACTGGACGCGGCCCGCCGTGCCGAGGCCGAAGACGTCCTCGGTGCTGCGGATCCTCAGCAGGTCGCGGTACGCGGCCGAGGCGCCCTCGATCTGCTCGCATCCCACCTTGACGGACGTCAACAGGGGCTTGGCGTACGGCCACTTGGACTTGTTGTCGGCGGCCGGGGGCAGCCCGCGCCCGAAGCCGTTGCCGTCCTCGCAGTTCCAGTGGACGGCGTTGAACCAGTCACCGCTGTCGTAGGAGTTGCGGTCCAGGGACTTGGAGCGCAGCAGGTCCGAGCCCGCCTGGGAGAGGGACGGCCCCTGGGAGAGGGCGGCCGTCGCCATGGCGAGGACCTGCATCCGCGCCCTGCCGTCCGCCGAGGTGCCCTTCGGCAGCTTGTAGGTGAGGGCGTCGAACAGCGACTCGTTGTCGTGCGCGTCGGCGTACGCGAGGGCGTCGCCCGGCGCCTCGGCGTATCCGGCGGGTGCGCCGTTGTAGTCGACCTCGGAGCCCTTGACCTCCTTGCCGTCGGAGTTGGTGAAGCGGTACGCGGCGAGGTTGCCGCTCAGGCCCACCTTGATGAGGTCCTGGTAGTGCAGCAGGCGGGCCTTCTGCTCGGCCGGGGTGCCGTTGGCGGCCGAGGAGTTGGGGTCGGTGTAGAGGCCGGAGGCGAAACCCTGGACGCCGGGGTCCTCGTCGAAGGGGCCGCCGCCGCGTACGGCGTCACGGGCCCGGTCGGAGAACGTCGCGACGCCCGTGCCGGCCATGTTCTTCTGGGTGGCCTGCACGAAGCGGGCGTCGTCGGCGACCTCGCCGAAGTTCCAGCCCTCGCCGTAGAGGATGATCTTCTTCCCGTCGACGCCGTCCTTGCGGAGGGTGAGCGCGTCGAGAGCCTTGCGGACCGCCAGGATGTTGGCCTTGGGGTGGTGTCCCATGAGGTCGAAGCGGAAGCCGTCGACCTTGTACTCCCGGGCCCAGGTGACGATCGAGTCGACCACCAGCTTGCCCATCATGGCGTTCTCGGTCGCCGTGCCCGCGCAGCAGGTGGAGTTGGCCACCGAGCCGTCGGCGAGGAGCCGCTGGTAGTAGCCGGGCACGATCCGGTCGAGCACGGAGGTGTCGGCCTGGCCGCTCGCGGCGGTGTGGTTGTAGACGACGTCCATGACGACCCGCAGGCCGTCCTGGTTCAGCGACTTGACCATGTCGCGGAACTCGACCGTACGCCGGGTGCCGTCGGGGTCGCTCGCGTAGGACCCCTCGGGGACCGTGTAGTGGTACGGGTCGTAGCCCCAGTTGTAGGCGTCCTCGGCGGCGGTCTTCGCCACGCACTCCTGCTGCTTCTCGGAGTCGGCGGGGTAGGAGGCGAGGTCGCAGTCGGTGCTCCGCCGGTCGGCCTTCTTCTCGGGGATGGTGGCGATGTCGAAGGCGGGCAGCAGGTGCACGTACGAGGTACCGGACTTCGCCAGCTCCCTCAGGTGCCTGGAGCCGTCGCTGTTCCTGTCCGTGAAGGCGCGGTAGGTGCCCTGGTCCTTAGCCGGGACGGTCTTGTCCGCCACCGAGAAGTCCCGGACGTGCAGCTCCTGGATCTGCGCGTCCTTCAGCGGTACGGCCTCGGGCTTCTTGAGCGAGGACCAGCCCGACGGGGCGAGGGACTTCGCGTCCAGGTCGACGACCAGGCTGCGCTCCGAGTCGGCGGTCAGGGCCACCGAGTACGGGTCGGTCACCTTGTTGGTGACGACCTTGCGGACGGTCGGCGCCCACACCTTGACGACGTAGCGGTAGGGCTTGCCCGTCCAGGACTTCTTCCCGGTGACGGACCAGACGCCGGTGGCGGCGTCCCGCTTCATCGCGACCGCGGACCCTCCGAGGTCCAGGCTCACCGACTGCGCGGTGGGCGCCCAGACGGCGAGGGTCGGGCGGCCCCGGTGGAACGTCGGCCCGAGGTCCGCCTCCGTCGCGTCGTACAGGTCGTCCAGGACTCCGGCGAGCTGCACGCCGGTCGCCGCCAGCACCGCGCCGTTGGCCGCGCGCTGGGTGGCGACGACCTGGCCGCGCAGGGCGGAGCGCACCCGGTCGCGGTCGCGCGGGTCCACGGACCAGGCCGTGTAGCCCTTCAGGTGCGGGAACGCGGCCTTCTGCGCGTCGGTGAGGGCGGTCTTCGACAGCCGCAGCCAGCGCTCGTCGTCGCTGGTCAGCGTGCCGTCCTCGACGGCGATCGAGCCGTCGCGGGAGGAGAGCAGCTGGGTGGAGGCGGCTCCTTCGGCGCCGTTCCAGGCGACCGTGTCGCGGTCGATCCAGACCGCCTTGGCGGAGGTCAGGTCGAGCGCGGCGGCGCTGCCCGCGGCCTGCGGGAGCAGGTAGTCCTCCTGGCCGCCGAGCATCCACACCTCGTGGCCGTCCGCCGTGAGGTCGAGCGACTGGTCGGTGGGGAGGTCCTTGGTGTCGCCCTTGTGCAGGATGTAGCTGAGGCTGGTGGCTCCTTCGGCGAGCGGCACCTCGAAGACGGCGCCGTACGCGTCCTCGCGGGCCGGCTCCAGGGGCTTGGTCCAGTCGGTGCCGTTCGCGGCGCCCGTCCAGACGTGGAGCCCCCATCCGTCGTAGTCGCCGTCGGCGCGGTGGTAGTGGAGGACCGCCTTGCTCTTGTCCTGCGCCGGGTAGTCGGGCCGCTCGGTGAGCAGGGCCTCCTTGCCCTGCTCGACCCAGACCTCACCGGTCTTGGTGACGTCGATGGTGCGGTCGGCGGAGACGTCCTTGTTGCCGTCCTTGTCGATGACGAGGAAGCCGACGCTGGAGGCGCCCGGCTTCAGCTTGACGTAGGCGAAGGCCCCGTAGGCGTCCCGGCCGACGAAGTCGTGGCCCGCGGGCCAGGTGGTCGACTCGCCGTCCGCGAGGTCGCCCCAGGCGTAGAGCCGCCAGTCGGTGTAGTCGCCGTCGGCGCGCTTGTAGTGGACGACCGCGTAGTCGCGGGAGGACGCGCTGGGCACCTCGGGCGCGGGCGGCGTGCCGGTGGTGCCGGTGGCCGTGTCGCTCGCGGTGCGTCCGGCCGAGTCGATCACGACGGCCTTGTAGCGCAGGGCGCTCCCGGGCGGTACGTCCTTGCCGATGGTCTGGGTGACCTTGTAGGGGGCGTGGTCGGCGGAGCCGAGGGTGCGCCACTTGCCGTTGCCCACCTGGGCGGCGAAGACGACCCGGTTCATCCGGCCGCCGTCGACGTCGGCGGAGACCTCGACGGTGCCGGTGGCGCCCGCGCCGGGGGCCTTCAGGGTCACGGCCGGTTTGGCCGCGGGGGCGGGGGTGCGGCCCGCCGCCTTCAGGACGATCGCGGAGCCGGCCGGGACGGTGACCGTCACCTTCTTCTCGTCGTCGCTGGTGACGTCGGAGGAGGTGCCGTGGATCCCGCGGAACCGCATGCCGGCCGATCCGGTGGCGAAGGTCGCCTCGCGCGCTGCGTCCGCGTTGTTCACGGCGACGACGTACTCGACGCCGGTCCTGGCGTCCGTGCGCGAGAAGGCGTACACCCCGGCGCCGTCGGCGGCGTAGCGCTCGGTCTGGACGCCGTCCGCGAGGGCCGGGTTGGCCTTGCGGAGCTCGGCCAGGGCGGCGATCCGCCGGTAGAGGGGCGCCTTGGTGTCGTAGGCGTCGTCGGCGTGCGTGCGGTCGGTGCCCAGCTCGTCGTCGTCGAGGTAGTCGCCGACCTTCGAGGCGAACATCGTCTGGCGGGCGTCCTTGTCGCCGCCCGCTCCGGTGAAGCCCTGCTCGTCGCCGTAGTAGACGACGGGGTTGCCGCGGCTGAGGAACATCAGCTCGGTGGCGAGCTCGTCCTTCTTCAGCAGTTCGGCGTCGCTCGCCTTCGGGTCGTCCTGCTTCAGGAAGGAGCCGATGCGGCCCATGTCGTGGTTGCCGAGGAAGGTGACCTGCTCGTACGCGTTGGCCTTGTCCGTCGTGTACTTGTAGTCGTCACCGAAGACGGCGGCGAGCTTCCTCGCGCTGCCGCCCTGGGAGGCGTAGGAGCGGGCCGCGTCCTGGAAGGGGAAGTCCAGCGTGGAGTCCAGGCGGCCCTGGGTCACGTACGGCGCGGTGACCGAGGTGTCGGCGGAGTAGACCTCGCCGAACATGAAGAAGTCGTCCCGGCCCCGCTTCTCGGCGTAGGCGTCGAGCGCCGTCGCCCACTGGGTCCAGAACTCCATGTTCACGTGCTTGACGGTGTCGATGCGGAAGCCGTCGATGCCGTAGTCGCCGACCCACTTCTGGTAGATCCGCTCCATGCCCCGCACGACCTCGGGACGCTCGGTCCACAGGTCGTCGAGGCCGGAGAAGTCGCCGTGCGTGGAACTCTCGCCGGCGAAGGTGGAGTCACCGCGGTTGTGGTACATCGCCGGGTCGTTGAGCCAGGACGGGACCTTGGCGTTCTTCTTCGCGGCGGGCACGACCGGCGTGCGCGGGAAGGAGTCGCGGTCGACCGGCGGGAACGGCTTCGTGCCGTCCGCGTAGGCGGCGTCGTCGAACGGCTCGCCGTCCTTCGTCAGATACGGGAAGGCGCCCTTGGAGAGGTAGCCGTAGGACTTCTCCTCGTAGTCGACGACGTCGGCCGTGTGGTTGGTGATGACGTCGAAGAAGACCTTCATGCCCTTGGCGTGGGCCTTGGAGATCAGGGTCTCCAGGTCCTTGTTCGTGCCGAAGTGCGGGTCGACCTGCGTGAAGTCGGTGATCCAGTAGCCGTGATAGCCGGCGGAGGCGTCGGCCCCGGTGCCCTGCACGGGCTGGTTCTTGAAGATCGGCGCCATCCAGATGGCGGTGGTGCCGAGGCCCTTGATGTAGTCGAGCTTCTTCGTCAGGCCCTTGAGGTCGCCGCCCTGGTAGAACCCCTTGTCGGTGGGGTCGTACCCGGTCGCGAGGCGTGAACCGGTCAGTCCCCCGCGGTCGTTGGCGGTGTCCCCGTTGGCGAACCGGTCCGGCAGGACGAAGTAGAACTGCTCGCGGGTGGCGTCGTGACGGGCGGGCTCGGCGGCGAGCCTGGCGTCGGACGGGGGCGCGGGCGGCGCCGCGGCCTTGGCCGCGAGCGGCTGGACGAGGGCCGCCGCGAGGGCGGCCACCGTGACGGCGGCGAGCCGTCCGCGGTGCGGGGTCAGTCCGGAGTGCGCGGCGCGGCGCGCCCCGGGCGCCGGCCATCTCGGTATCAGGGCCACAGGCGTGAACTCCTAGCAGATACGGCTCTATTGGGTCCGACCCCACCGCCGCGGCACGGCTTCGATGCCGGGCGCCGGCGTGACCGTACCGCTTACGAAAGCTTTACAGCAAGAGTCTTGAAAGCAACGGAAAGAACTTTCACAAGGCGACGCCGGTCCGGCACGGCCCGGCCTGCCGTGGGGGTGGCGGGCCGGGCCGTGTCACGCGGCGTGCGGAGTCAGCAGGCCGACTTCCCGGCGTACACCGCGAGCGCGGTGTTGGCGCCGAGGGTGGCCGTGAGCTGGCCCGAACCGTTCACCGTGACCGTCGTGTTGTTCTGCACGTTGCAGTACGTCCCGGCCGGGAGCGAGGTCTGGTAGGTGCGGCTCAGGGCGCCGGACTCGTGGTTGATCGCCACGAAGCCCTTGCTGCCGCGGCCGAAGGCGATGGCGTCTCCGCCGTTGTCCCACCAGTTGGTGACGGACTGGCCCCGGGTGGCGTTGCGGAAGGCCACCATGGACTTGATCTCCGGCCAGGCGTGCTGGCACTTCCAGCCGTTCTGCCAGCAGGCGGTGACGCTGCCGCCGTTCGGCGGACCGGCGTCCGTGTCGGAGAACTCGTAGCCCGAGTTGATGTCGGGTGCGCCGTAGGGCCACGCCAGCATGAAGACGTTCGCCAGGGTGTAGTTGGCGCCGTCCTTGTAGCTGAGCGTGGAGCCGTTGCGCTCGGTGTCGTGGTTGTCGACGAAGACGGCGGAGACGCCGCTGCTCATGTAGCCCCAGCCCTCGCCGTAGTTCTTCAGGTAGGCGAGGTTCTCGTTGTTGAAGACCCGCTTGAGGTCGTAGGCGTAGCGGAACTCCTGGACGTCGCCGTTGCCGGTGTACTCGGTCGGCTGGACGGCCTCCCCGGAACCGTAGATGACCTCCTGCTTCCAGTACGCCCCCGGGTTGGTGAGCCGGGACTTGATGTTGGCGAGGTCGGCGGCCGGGATGTGCTTGGCGCCGTCGATGCGGAAGCCGTCGACGCCGTAGCCGAGCAGGGAGTTGATGTAGCCGGCGATGGCGGAGCGGACGTACTCCTCGCCGGTGTCCAGGTCGGCGAGCCCCACGAGCTCGCAGTTCTGCACGTTGGCACGGTCGCCGTAGTTGGTGATGGTGGCCGTGCAGTCGTTCATGTCGTTGGACGAGTACAGGCCCGGGTAGTTGTACTTCGTGTACGACGAGCCGCCGGTGCCGGTGCCGGAGCCGGCCGACATGTGGTTCACGACCGTGTCGGCGACGACCTTCACACCGGCCGCGTGGCAGGTGTTCACCATGTTCCGGAAGGCCGTGGCGTCACCGAGGCGGCCGGCGATCCGGTAGCTGACGGGCTGGTACGAGGTCCACCACTGGGCGCCCTGGATGTGCTCGGCGGGCGGGGACACCTGGACGTAGCCGTATCCGGCCGGCCCGAGGGTGTTGGTGCACTCCTTGGCGACCGAGTCGAATTTCCACTCGAAGAGGACGGCGGTGACGTCCTTGGTTCCGGGGGGTGATGCCTGGGCCACTCCCGTGGGGAGGGTGACCGAGGCCGCCAGAGCCGCCGCGAGGGCGGCTATGACGGCCGGAGTTCTCCTGGCCATGTGATCTCCTGCACTTCGTCGTGCGGGTGGGGGAGGGTGCGGGGGCCGGAGGTTGCAGACCGAACAACCCCGGTGTGGTCGGGACCGTAGCGCTTGCAGACAAGTTTCAGCAAGATGTCGCAAGAAATTCCAACTCGGTTCACGACAGGGCCCCTTGGCACCCTCTCCCCCGCCCCCGGAAGCGCAGGAGGTTCACTCGTACGGTCAGACGGCCCACCAGACGGTCGTGTCCGCGGGCAGCTTCGCCTCGTCGTCCGCGATGGTCACCTCACCGCTGCACACCAGCACCCGGCCGTACGCCGGGACGGTGACCGACTCGCCGCCGGTGTTCGCCGTGCAGACGAACTCGCCCCGGCGGAAGGCCAGTACGCCCTCCGGCGCGCGCAGCCACTCCACCGCGTCGCCCGCGCCGAGGTCGGCCCGCTCGCGCCGCACGGCCAGCGCGGTGCGGTACAGCTCCAGGGTGGAACCCGGCGTGCCCATCTGCGCCTCGATGCTCAGCTCGCCCCAGCCGGCCGGCTGCGGCAGCCAGCTGCCGCCGTCGCCGAAGCCGAAGGAGGAGCCCTCGCGGGTCCACGGGATCGGCACCCGGCAGCCGTCGCGGAAGCCGTCCTGTCCGGCGCCCCGGAAGTAGGCGGGGTCCTGGCGCACCTCGTCCGGCAGGTCCACGACGTCCGGCAGGCCGAGCTCCTCGCCCTGGTAGAGGTACGCGGAGCCCGGCAGCGCCAGCATCAGCAGGGTCGCCGCCCGCGCGCGCCGCAGTCCCAGCCCGCGGTTGCCCGCGGTGCGGATCTGCGTGCCGAGGCCGGCCTCGTTGGCGAAGCGCGTGGCGTGCCGCGTCACGTCGTGGTTGGACAGCACCCAGGTGGCCGGGGCGCCGACGGGGCGCATCGAGTCCAGGGTGCGGTCGATGACGGAGTGCAGCTCGGCCGCGTCCCAGTGGGTGCCCAGGTATTGGAAGTTGAAGGCCTGGTGCAGCTCGTCGGGGCGCACGTAGTTGGCGGTGCGCTCGATGGTCGGGGTCCACGCCTCGGCCACGAAGATGCGCTCACCCGCGTACTCGTCGAGGATGGTGCGCCACTGCCGGTAGATGTCGTGCACGCCGTCCTGGTCGAAGAACGGCATGACATCGTTGCCCAGCAGCTTCAGCTGCTCGTGGGATCCAAGGTCCGGCAGGCCCGTCGCCTTCACCAGTCCGTGGGCCACGTCGATACGGAAGCCGTCGACGCCCATGTCGAGCCAGAAGCGCAGGATCGAGCGGAACTCGTCGCCGACCGCCGGGTGCTCCCAGTTGAAGTCGGGCTGCTCGGGCGCGAAGAGGTGCAGGTACCACTCGCCGGGGGTGCCGTCGGGCTCGGTGACCCGGGTCCAGGCCGGTCCGCCGAAGATGGACTCCCAGTCGTTGGGCGGCAGTTCACCGTCCGCGCCCTTGCCGGGCCGGAAGTGGTAGCGGTCCCGCAGCGGCGAGCCGGGGCCCTCGCGCAGCGCGCGCTTGAACCACTCGTGCTGGTCGGAGGAGTGGTTGGGCACCAGGTCGACGATGATCCGCAGGCTCAGCTCGTGCGCGTCGCGGATCAGCGCGTCGGCGTCCAGGAGGTTGCCGAACATGGGGTCGACGGCGCGGTAGTCCGCCACGTCGTAGCCGGCGTCGGCCTGCGGCGAGGCGTAGAAGGGGCTCAGCCACACGGCGTCGACGCCGAGGTCGCGCAGGTACGGGAGTCGGGAACGTACGCCCTCCAGGTCGCCCATGCCGTCGCCGTTGCTGTCGGCGAAGCTGCGCGGATAGACCTGGTAGATCACCGCGTCGCGCCACCAGTCGCGGTGGGCGGCGACGGTGGCGAGCGCGGAGGTCGGGGCCTGGTCGGCGGAGTGCTGGCTCATGGCGTCCTTGATGCGATGGGGGGTCCCCCGGCGGGCAGGGCCGGCGGGAGGAGCAGTTCGGGTCGTGGAAGCGTGTGATGAGGCGGCCGCGACGCCGGCGGGGTCGGATGGACGCCGCGGCCGCCACCCGCGCGCGATGCGCGCGCGGGAGTCCTGCTGGGCGTCAGCCCTTGGTGCCGCCGGCCGTCAGGCCGCTCACCAGGTTCTTCTGCACCAGGTAGAAGAAGGCGGAGACGGGTATGGCGACGAGCACCGCGGTGGCGGCCATGAGGTTGCGCTGCGCGTCGTGCTCACTGACGAAGCTCTGCAGACCGACGGCGAAGGTGTACTTCGTGTCGGAGAGCATGAACGTCGAGGCGAACGCGACCTCGCCGAACGCGGTGATGAAGCTGTAGAAGGCGGCCACGGCCAGGCCCGGCTTGGCGAGCGGCAGGATCAGCCGCAGGAACGTGCCGAAGGGGTTGAGTCCGTCGACGCGTCCCGCCTCGTCGATCTCGAAGGGGATGGTGTCGAAGTACCCCTTGAGCAGCCAGGCGCAGTACGGCACCGCCGTCGAGCAGTAGACCAGGACGAGGCCGAGGTAGGTGTCGATGAGCTGCAGGTCCGAGAGGATCTGGTACATCGGCACGATGAGGACGGCGATCGGGAACATCTGGGTGACCAGCAGGACCCACATGAACTTCCGGTACCCGGGGAAGCGCATGCGGGACACCGCGTAGCCGGTGGTGGCGGCGAACATCACGCCGATGACCGAGGTGCCGAACGAGACGATGAGCGAGGTCTTCATCCACGCGAAGAAGTTCGTGTGCTGGAGCACGAACGCGTAGTTGTCGAACGTCATCTTGTCCCAGATGCGCCCGGGGTGGAGGTAGTCGTCCTTGTCCGGGCCGAGCGACAGGTAGACCAGCCACGCGACCGGGAAGAGCGCGATCAGGCTCGCGACGATCAGGATGCCGTGCGACACGACGGAGCCGGAGCGGCTGTTGTCGCCGCGCCTGCGGCCCTTGCGCGGGGCGGCGCCCGCGGAGACCTGGTCCGCCGCGGCGGGTGTCGGAAGGGTCGTGGTGCTCATGCGGGCTCCCGCCTCAGATCGCGAGCTGCTGGTCATTGCGGTTCAGCCAGCGGCGGTAGAAGGAGGTGAAGACGATCAGGATGGTCAGCAGCAGGATGCCGTAGGCGGCCGACTGCGCGAAGTCGCGCGGCTGCTGTCCGAAGCCCAGGTAGTAGGCCCAGGTGACGAGGATCTGCGCGTCCGGGGCGGTGTTGCCGAACAGCAGGAAGATCACGGCGAACTGGTTGAACGTCCAGATGACGCCGAGCAGGACGACGGTGGAGCTGACGGACCGCAGGCCGGGCAGCGTGACGTGCCGGAACCGCTGCCAGGCGTTCGCGCCGTCCATCTCGGAGGCCTCGTACAGCGTCGCGTCGATGGACTGCAGGCCGCCCAGCAGGGAGACCATCATGAACGGCACACCGCACCAGGTGTTGACCATGATCGCGGCGAACCGCTGCCAGAAGGTGTCCTCCAGCCACAGCGGTGTCGGCAGGTGCACCGATTCGAGCACGGAGTTGATGATGCCGCCGTCGGCGAGCATGAACCGCCAGCCGAACACGGTGACGAAGGTGGGCACGGCCCACGGCAGCACCAGCAGCAGCCGGTAGAAGGTGCGTCCGCGCAGCTTCTGGTTGAGCAGCAGCGCGAGGCCGAGGCCGATGACGTAGTGCAGCGTGACGCAGAGCGCCGTCCACACGATCGTCCAGATGAAGTGCGACCAGAACCGGTCGTACGACGTCGGACCCCACAGGATGTCGGCGTAGTTGTCGAAGCCGATGAACTCGTAGGTGGCGTCGATGTGGTTGACGCCGATCGTGCGGGCCGAGTTGAGGCTGTTGGCGTCCGTGAGCGTCAGGTAGAGGCCCCGCACGAGCGGATAGAGCACCAGCACGCCGAGCACGACGACCACCGGGGTGATCATCGCGTACGCGTACCAGTACTTCTGGTACGAGTGCTTGAGGCGCTCGATCCGACCGGGCCGGCGCCCGCGGTCACCACGCCGCTCGCCGGTCGCTCTGTCGATGGCGACTGTCATGATTCGACACCTTCTGGAAGATCAGGGGTTGGGCGCGCGCCCGGCGGCGGCTGGGCCGCGGCGCACAGGCCGGATGGCCGCCGGATCCGTCCCCCGGTGCGGGCGGATCCGACGGCCACGCGGGATCACTTCTTGAAGTCGGGGACCAGCTTGGCGATCGCGGTCTCCGCGTTGCCCAGGCCCTTGTCCAGCGACTCCTTGCCGCCGGCGATCTTCGGCAGCTCGGTGTCGAGCGGACCCCACAGCGAGCTGTACTCGGGCAGCGCCGGGCGCGGCTGGGCGGCGGCGAGCACCGTCTGGTAGCCGGCGATGCCCGGGTCGGCCTTGACCTCGGCGGTGTAGGCGTCGTCACGCGTCGGCAGCGTGGAGTTCTTCAGGGCGATCGTCTCCTGGGACTTCGCCGAGGTCATGAACTTCACGAACTTGAGCGAGGCCGCCTGGTGGGCCTTGTCAGAGCCCGCGTACACGGAGAGGTTGTGGCCGCCGGTCGGGGCGCCCGCCTTGCCGGTGGAGCCGGCCGGGACGGTGGCGATACCGAGGTTCGCCTTGTCCTTGAACGCCGAGCCCTTGTAGAAGTTCGTGATCTCCCACGGACCCTGGACGATCGCGGCGACCTTGCCGTTGACGAACGCGTCCTGGATGTGGGCGTACGCGTCGGCGGTGGTGTCGGCCTTGTGCAGGCCCTTGCCGCTGAACAGGCCCTGCCAGGTCTCGAAGCCCTTCTTGGCCTCGGGCGAGGCGACGGTGATCTTCTTGGCGTCGACGTCGACCGTGTCGGTGCCCTCGCCGTAGAGGAAGGACTGGGCGTAGTAGGCCTGGGTGGAGCCCCAGTAGCCGTCGACGCCGGTCTTCTTCTTGATCGTGGCGGCGGCGGTCTTGAGGTCGGCCCAGGACGTGGGCGCCTCCTTGATGCCGGCCTTCTCGAAGAGCGCCTTGTTGTAGACGAGCGCGAGGGTGTCCGTGACGAACGGCACGCCGTAGGTCTTGCCGTCGTACTTCGCCTGCTCGAGCAGGTTGGACTTGAACTTGTCCTGCTCGGCGAGGGCCTCGGTGCCGTCGAGCGGCAGGAAGTAGCTCTTCTTCGCGAAGGCGGGGGTCCAGCCGACCTCGGAGCGCAGCAGGTCAGGAGCACCCTTGGAGCCCGCGGCGGTGTCGAACTTGTTCTGCGCCTGGTCGAACGGCACGTTGACGTACTTGACCTTGACGTCGGGGTTGGCCTTCTCGAACTCCTTGACGAGGGCCTTGTACGTCGGGGCCTCGTTGGTGGCGTTCGAGGTGTCCCACCACGTGATGGTGGTGGGGCCGTCCGACTTGTCGCCGCTGTCGTCGCCGCCGCACGCCGTCGCCGTGAGGGCGATGGACGCCACCAGAGCGGTGGCCGCTATGCCACGCCGCATGAGATCTCCTTGAGGGTGAAAGCCCGAGTGGTTGGGGAAGCGGTCCCGCCCGCACCCCTTGCCGACTTGCCGACTGCGCCGTTGCGTCCGCCGGGCGACGTGAACGTAACAGCGTTGTAAGCGCCGCGAAAGAGCTTGCAGCAAAAAAGTGCAAGGACTGCCGAGAGTTACGTGCCCGTGACCTCCGGGCGGCGACCCGGGGCCCCGTACCGGGCCGATCAGCGGTCTCGTGACCGTCTGTGCAAGACTCTGCAAGCTCTTGCCACGGCAGCGGTATACGAGGATCATCGCCCCGTCAGCGCCTTGCAGGAGCCACCCCTTCCCGCGGCGCACGCGGGGGACGCCGAGCCGACCAGAATCACGAGGGAGCCCGATGACGCAGCAGCCCGGAGCGAGCCGTTCAACCGGCCGCGCACGGCGCCTGGTTGGTGGGCAACGCGATTCCCGGCCGGTACAGTCCAATCCCGTGACCACACGGCTTGCCGACATCGCAGCCCAGGCGGGGGTCAGTGAGGCGACTGTCAGCCGCGTCCTGAACGGGAAGCCGGGCGTCGCAGCGACCACCCGCCAGTCCGTCCTGGCCGCCCTCGACGTCCTCGGCTACGAGCGTCCGGTCCGGCTGCGGCAGCGCAGCGAGGGACTGGTCGGGCTGATAACCCCCGAGCTGGAGAACCCCATATTCCCGGCGCTGGCCCAGGTGATCGGCCAGGCGCTGACGCGACAGGGCTACACCCCGGTGCTGGCCACCCAGACCCCCGGCGGCTCCACCGAGGACGAGCTGACGGAGATGCTCGTCGACCGGGGCGTCGCGGGCATCATCTTCGTCTCGGGGCTGCACGCGGACACCTCCGCGGACATGCAGCGCTACGAGCAGCTGCGCGCCCGGGGCGTGCCGTTCGTCCTCGTCGACGGTTTCTCGCCGAAGGTGCAGGCCCCCTTCATCTCCCCCGACGACCGGGCGGCGATGAGCCTCGCGGTCACCCACCTCGTCTCGCTCGGCCACACCAACATCGGTCTCGCGCTCGGCCCGAAGCGGTTCGTGCCGGTGCAGCGGAAGATCGAGGGGTTCGTGCGCACGATGCAGGAGCAGTTGGGCCTGCGTCCCGACGACATCGAGGAGCGACTGGTCCAGCACTCCCTGTACACCCTGGAGGGCGGCCAGGCCGCGGCCACCGCGCTCATCGAGCGGGAGTGCACGGCGGTGGTGTGCGCGAGCGACATGATGGCGCTCGGCGCGATACGCGCGGCCCGGCAGCTCGGCCTGGACGTGCCGAAGGGCATCTCCGTGGTCGGCTTCGACGACTCGCCCCTCATCGCCTTCACCGACCCGCCGCTCACCACCGTCCGCAAGCCGGTGCCGGCCATGGGTCAGGCCGCGGTGCGCACGCTGCTGGAGGAGATCGGCGGGACGCCCGCGCCCCACAGCGAGTTCGTGTTCATGCCGGAACTGGTGGTGCGGGGCTCGACCGCCTCGGCGCCCGGGGACCGCAACCGTCCCTGAGCAGGCCACCCCCCGTACCCGGGTCGGTGCAGGGAGCAGGAAATGCGACCCGGACCCGACCAGGGGATCATCTGTGGGGGAAGGCTTTTCTGGCACACTCTGTCCTTATGGGTGAGACCACCGTGACGACACTGGAAGGCCGGAAGCAGGCCCCTCCCGCGTCCGTCGCGGACAGCTCCGACGACCGCGCGGACCGGGCCCTGCTGCGCCGGCTGCGCACCCCGCGGCGCCCCCGTCTCTGGTTCGAGATCCTGCTGATCGGCGTGAGCTACTGGACGTACTCGCTGATCCGCAACGCGGTCCCGGAGCAGCGGACGCAGGCGCTGCGCAACACGGACTGGATCTGGCGCGTCGAGCAGACGCTCGGGATCGCCGTCGAGGAGTCGGTCAACCACGCCGTGAACGCGGTGACATGGCTCATCGTCGGCATGAACTACTACTACGCGACACTGCACTTCGTGGTGACGCTGGGTGTTCTGGTGTGGCTGTACCGCAGTCATCCCGGCCGGTACGCGGCGACGCGCACGGCGCTCTTCGCGACGACCGCGGTCGCCCTCGTCGGCTACTACTTCTACCCGCTGGCGCCGCCGCGCCTGATGACCGGCGCCGGCTTCGTCGACACGGTCCTGGTCCACCAGACGTGGGGCTCGATGGCGTCGGGCGACCTGAAGAACATGTCGAACCAGTACGCGGCGATGCCCTCGATGCACATCGGCTGGTCCCTGTGGTGCGGCCTCACGATCTTCGCCCTGGCCTCGGCGCCGTGGGCCCGCGTCCTCGGCCTGCTCTATCCGGCGGCCACCCTCGTGGTCATCGTCGCCACGGCCAACCACTTCTGGCTGGACGCGGTGGGCGGCGTGATCTGCCTGGCCTTCGGCTTCGCCGTCGCGGGCCTGTGGTACGGCGCCCTGCCGTACGCCCTGCCCCGCCGGGTGCCGGAGCCGGGCGAGCCACCGGCCCTGCGGCTCGGGACCTGACCCGGCCGCCCGCCGGCCCGGTCCGGCGGTCGCGGGCGGCGCTCAGCCCCCGCCGGCGGTGTCCCTCAGGGCGTCCAGCAGGGCACGCAGCGCGGGCTGCGCCGGCGCCGTCTCGCGTACGGCGGCATGGATGGCCCGTACCGGCTCGGGGCCGCGGACCTCGCGTGTCACCACGCCGGGACGGGGTTCGCCGAGACCCAGGCGGGGGACGAGGGCGACGCCCAGCCCCGCCGCGACGAACCCCTGCGCGGTGACGTAGTCCTCGCTGTCCACCACGAAATGGGGCCGGAAACCGGCCGCGGCGCAGGCGTCGAGCTGGACGTCGAGGCAGGGCCCCGGCCGCTCGCTGCCGACCCAGGGCAGCTGGGCGAGCTCGGCGAGTTCCAGCGTCCCGCGCTCCGCCAGGCGGTGCCCCTCGGGCAGGACCACGCGGTAGGGGTCGTCGACGAGGTGCACCAGGCGCACGCCGTCGGGTGCGGTGCCGTGCGGACGCACCACGAGCGCCAGATCGGCCCGCCCCTCCCGCACGTCCGGCAGCGGGTCCTCGGGGCCGCTCAGCCGCAGCTCCACCGCGATCCCCGGGTGCCCGGCCCGCAGGCGGGCGATCGCCGGTGCCACCAGCGCGGCTCCGGCGGTGGCGAAGTACCGCACCGCGAGCCGTCCGGTACGTCCGGCGAGCAGGTCGGCCAGCGCGGTCTCCGCCTCGGCGACCTGCCGCCCGATGGCGTCCGCGTACCCGGCGACGAGCAGCCCGGCGGGCGTGGGCCGCACGCCCCGGCCGATCCGCTCCAGCAGCGCCGTCCCGGTCTGCTTCTCCAGGGCGGCGATCTGCTGGCTGACGGCCGACGGCGTGTAGCCGAGGTCCGCGGCCGCCGCGGTCACCGACCCGGCGCTCACCACGGCCCGCAGGACCTGCATGCGTCGCACATCCATCATGCAGCGCAGCTTAACAGTGTGTGCATAACTCTTCACTTGTCCTCACGTGTTCTGTCGGGGACCGTGGGCGCATGCCTTCTCACCCGGCCTCGACCGTCCGCATGGGCCTGCTCGCGCTGCTCTGGGGTTCGAGCTTCCTCTGGATCAAGGTGGCCCTGAACCACGGCCTGACCCCCGCCCAGATCGCGGTCACGCGCTACGCGCTCGGCGCCGCCGTCCTCGTCGCCCTGGCCCGGGCCCGGGGCGGACGGCTCCCCCGGTCCCGCGCGACCTGGGGCCATCTCGCCGTGGCCGCCCTGCTCTGCAACGCCGTTCCGTTCGCCCTCTTCGCCGTCGGCGAGCAGACGGTCGACTCCGGTGTCGCCGGTGTCCTGAACGCCACCACTCCCCTGTGGTCCCTGCTCACCGGCGTCCTCCTGGGGACCGACCGCGGGGTGCGTCCCGTCCGGCTGGCCGGTCTGGCGCTAGGTTTCGCGGGCACCCTGCTGATCTTCGCGCCGTGGCAGCGTGCCGGTCTGACGAGCTGGGGCGCCCTGGCCCTCGCGGGGGCGGCGCTGAGTTACGCGCTGGCCTTCGCGTACATGGGCCGTCACCTCACCGCGCGGAAGGACCCGACGGCCGTCTCCGCGGCCCAGCTCCTCGCGGCCACGGCGTGGACCGCGCTCGCCCTGCCCGTCGCGGGCCCCGGCCCCCTGCACGTGGACACCACGGGCGTCCTCGCCGTCGTCGCCCTGGGCATCCTCGGCACGGGTGTCACGTTCCACCTCAACTACCGGCTGATCGCCGACGAGGGCCCCACCGCCGCCGCCACGGTCGGCTACCTGCTGCCGGTCGTCTCGGTGACCCTGGGCGCCCTCGTCCTGGGCGAGGAGCTCACACCACGGGTCCTCGCGGGCATGGCGGTGGTCCTGACGGGAGTGGCCCTGACCCGCGGCCCGGGAGCGCACCGGCCCCGCCCCGCCCGCCGGCACACGCCGAGCGCCGCCCACGCTCAGGAGCGGTCGGCCGTCCCCGGTCGGGTGCTGTCGGGCCGGCCCGGGCGGGTCCCCGCCGGCCGGGCGGACGGCGCCTGACTCCGGCGGAGGAGGACGCCCGCCAGGGCCTGTCGTCCGATCGGGCGGGCCGTGACCGACGGTTGGTCCCGGCCGACCAGACCCCGCGGCACCAGCGTTTCTGCTCCGGCGACAGGCCCTAGCCTCCGTAGAACAGGTCGTCCACCACCGCGCGGGCCCGCCGCGTCGTACGCCGGTAGCCGTCCAGCAGGTCCCCGACGTGGCCGGCCTCGTACCCCAGGTACCGGCCCACCGCCGCCAGCTCCCGGCCGTCCGAGGGGAAGGTGTCCCCGGCCCGGCCGCGTACGAGCATCACCGCGTTGCGCACCCTCGTGGCCAGGACCCACGCCTCGTCCAGGATCTCCGCGTCCTCCTCGGACAGCAGCCCGGCGGCGGACGCGGCGGCGAGCGCGGCCCGGGTGCGCGTCGTGCGCAGCCCCGGCTCGGTGGCGCCGTGCCTGAGCTGGAGCAGCTGCACCGTCCACTCCACGTCGGAAAGGCCGCCCCGGCCGAGCTTGGTGTGCAGGGTCGGGTCGGCGCCGCGCGGCATCCGCTCGGACTCCATGCGGGCCTTCAGGCGCCGGATCTCCCGTACGGCGTCGTCCCCGAGCCCGTCCGGCGGGTACCGCAGCGGGTCGATCAGCTCGATGAAACGGCGCCCGAGGTCCTCGTCGCCCGCGACCGGCTCCGCGCGCAGCAGCGCCTGCGACTCCCAGCCGAGGGACCAGCGGCGGTAATAGGCCGCGTAGGACTTGAGGGTCCGCACCAGCGGCCCGGACTTGCCCTCGGGACGCAGGTCGGCGTCGATGAGCAGCGGCGGGTCCGAGCTGGGCAACTGGAGCAGCCGCCGCATCTCGGAGACCACGGTGTTCGCGGCGCGGGCCGCCTCCTGCTCGTCGGCGCCCTCCCGCGGCTCGTGCACGAACAGGACGTCCGCGTCGGAGCCGTAGTTGAGCTCGTGGCCGCCGAAGCGGCCCATGCCGATCACGGCGAAGCGGGTGGGCAGCGTCTCGCCCCAGGTGTCCCTGACGACGGCGCGCAGCGTCCCGGAGAGGGTCGCCGCCGTGAGGTCCGAGATGGCCGCGCCGACCCGGTCGACCAGGGCGCCCTGGTCGGCCACGGCGGGCGTCTCCTCGGTGCCGTACGAGGCGACGATGTCGGCGGCGGCCGTACGGAACAGCTCGCGCCTGCGCACCCCGCGCGCGGCCGTGACCGCCTGTTCGCCGCCGGAGGCGCGGCTCACCGCGGCGAGGACCTCCTGCTCCAGGTGCGCCCGGCTCCTGGCCTCCAGGCCGCCGGCCGCGCCGTCGCCGAGCAGCGCGACCGCCTCCGGGGCGCGCATCAGCAGGTCGGGGGCGAGGCGTCCCGCGGACAGCACGCGCGCCAGGTTCTCGGCGGCGGCGCCCTCGTCGCGCAGCAGCCGCAGGTACCAGGGTGTCTTGCCCAACGCGTCCGACACCTTGCGGAAGTTGAGCAGTCCGGCGTCCGGGTCGGCGGAGTCCGCGAACCAGCCCAGCAGCACCGGCAGCAGGGTCCGCTGGATGGCGGCCTTGCGGGTGACCCCGGAGGCCAGCGCCTCCAGGTGGCGCAGCGCGGCGGCGGGATCGGCGTACCCGAGCGCGACGAGCCGCTCGCGCGCCGCACCCGGGCTCAACCTGGTCTCGCCCGGGGCGAGTTGGGCGACGGCGTCGAGCAGCGGCCGGTAGAACAGCTTCTCGTGGAGCCGGCGTACGACGGACGCGTGCCGTTTCCACTCGCGGTTCAGCTCGGTGACGGGGTCGGTGCGCAGCCCGAGCGAGCGCCCGATGCGCCGCAAATCCGCCTCGCCCTCGGGCACTAGGTGGGTCCGCCGCAGCCGGTAGAGCTGGATGCGGTGCTCCATGGAGCGCAGGAAGCGGTAGGCCGCGTCGAGCTGCACCGCGTCGGCGCGGCCCACGTACCCGCCGGCGGCGAGGGCCTTGAGGGCGTCCAGCGTGGTGCCGCTGCGCAGCGAGGTGTCGGCGCGCCCGTGCACCAACTGCAGGAGCTGCACGGCGAATTCGACGTCCCGCAGGCCGCCGGGGCCGAGCTTCAGCTCGCGCTCGATCTCGGCGACGGGGATGTTCTCCACGACCCGGCGGCGCATCTTCTGCACATCCGGGACGAAGTTCTCGCGCTCGGCGGCTTGCCAGACGAGCGGGGCCAGCATCTGGACGTACTGGTCGCCGAGCGCGAGGTCCCCGGCCACCGGCCGCGCCTTCAACAGGGCCTGGAACTCCCAGGTCTTGGCCCACCGCTGGTAGTAGGCGAGGTGACTGCTGAGGGTCCGCACCAGCGGGCCGTTGCGCCCCTCCGGGCGGAGGTTGGCATCCACCGGCCAGATGCTGCCCTCGACGGTGGACTCGGAGCAGATCCGCATCATGTGCGAGGCCAGCCGGGTGGCGGCCTGGATCGCCTTGCCCTCGTCGGCCCCGTCGGCGGCCTCGCCGACGAAGATGACGTCGACGTCGGACACATAGTTCAGCTCGTGGCCGCCGCACTTGCCCATCGCGACGACCGCGAGGCGGCACAGCGCCCCGTCGTCGGGCGCCGCGGCCCGCGCGATCGCGAGGGCGGCGCGCAGCGTGGCCGTCGCGAGGTCCGCGAGCTCGGCCGCGGTCTGGGCGACGTCGGTGGTGCCGCACACGTCACGGGCGGCGATGGACAGCAGGCAGCGGCGGTAGGCGACGCGCAGCGAGACGGGGTCGTCGGCCTCCGCGAGTCCGCGCTCGAACTCCTCCACCCCGGGGTGCAGGTCCCGCGGCTCGTACATGGCGAGCGCCTGCCAGTCCTGCGGGTGGCGGGCCAGGTGGTCGGCGAGGGCGGCGGAGGCGCCGAGCACGCCGAGCAGCCGGTCGCGCAGCGGCTTCGACGCTATGAGCGTGTCCAGCAGCTCGCGCTGCGCGGTGTGGCCGTCCTGCGCCTCGACGAGGCGGACCAGCCCGAGCAGCGCGAGGTCCGGGTCCGCGGTGGCGCCCAGCGCGTCGAGCAGGACGGGGTCGGCCCGCACGGGAGCCAGCTCGGCGCCGTCCAGGAGCCGCTCCGCGGCGGACGGGTCGGTGAAACCGTGCCGCAGCAGCCGAGTGAAGGTACTGCTTCTGCGCCCCGGCGCCGTCATCCTCGGCCTCCTGTCGGATCAAGGTCGTACGCGTGTGAGCCTAACCGCAGAGCGCCCGGGCGGCTCCGGGGGCGGGTTCGTGTGAACCGCGGCGCCCGGTTCGGCGCAAGCGGTGGCGCGGCGGCCCGCATTCGGCTTCGGTGAGGGGGAGCCGTCCGGCCGGACGCCACCGGGCCCGGCCGGCGTACGAGGAAGGGACGCATCCAGTGGACATGACCCTCGAAGTGATCGTGCTGCCGGTCTCCGACGTGGACCGGGCCAAGGAGTTCTACCGGGACAAGGTCGGCTTCCACGTCGATCTGGACGGCGAGGTGATGGAGGGGGTGCGGATCGTCCAGCTGACGCCGCCGGGCTCCGGGTGTTCCATCGCGCTCGTGGACGGGCTGCCGATCCCGACCGGGACGCCGCGGCCAGGGACGTACCACGGCCTGCAATTGTGCGTGGAGGACGCCAAGGCCGCGTACGAGGAGCTCAGGGGGCGCGGGCTCGACGTCAGCGAGCCGCAGGCCTTCGCGCCGCAGGACGGTGCCACCTTCATGTACTTCACGGACCCGGACGGCAACGGCTGGGCGATCCAGGAGTACCGGCAGCGGGCCACGAAGCCGCTCCACAAGCTCCTTACGGAGCTGGCGGCCGGGCGACAGTAGTTCACCCGCTCTTCACTCCTCGGGCCGGGGGACGTGGGCCACGGGAATGTTGGCGTGAGCATGCTCTGTCCGCACCGCTCTCGTCCTCGTCCTCGTCCTCGTCCCCCAACCGGAGGTCTGAAGTGTCCGGCAGAACCGTGTACCGCCGCAGCCGCACCCTCGTGGCGTCCGCCCTGGCCCTCGCCGCCGCCGCGGCCGGGCTCTGGACCGGGTTCGGCGGCTCGTCCCCGGCGCAGGCCGCGGGCGTGGTCCCGACCCCTGACCACGTGGTCGTCGTGGTCTTCGAGAACCACGCCTACAGCCAGGTGATCGGCTCCTCCAGCGCCCCGTACATCAACTCGCTCAAGAGCGGGGGCGCCAACCTCTCCCAGACGTACGCCGAGACCCACCCGAGCCAGCCCAACTATTTCGCGCTCTTCTCCGGCTCCACCCAGGGCATCACCGACGACAGCTGCTACCCGCCGGGCTTCTCCTCCGCCCCGAACCTCGCCTCCGAGCTGATCGCGGCGGGCAAGAGCTGGGCCAGCTACAACGAGACCCTCCCCAGCCAGGGCTCCACCACGTGCAGCAGCGGCTCGTACGCCCGCAAGCACAACCCGTGGTTCGGCTTCAAGAACGTGCCGACGTCGTCGGCGAAGACGTTCGCCCAGTTCCCGACGGACTACACGACGCTCCCCCAGGTCTCCTTCGTCGTCCCCAACCTGTGCAGCGACATGCACGACTGCTCGGTGTCCACCGGCGACACCTGGCTGAAGAACAAGCTGGGCGCGTACGCGACCTGGGCGAAGACCCACAACAGCCTCCTCGTCGTCACCTTCGACGAGGACAACCGGCTCAGCGGCAACCGCATCCCGACGGTGCTCTACGGCCAGCAGGTGACCCCCGGTTCGACCTCGTCGACCACGTACAACCACTACGACCTGCTGCGCACCCTGGAGGACATGCACGGCCTCCCGCACGCGGGCAACGCGGCCTCCGCCAAGGACATCACCGGCATCTGGACGTCCTGACGTGTACGTAGCGGACAGCCGGGCCGGCACCCCGGCGACGGCGTCCGCGGAAGACGCCGCCCGGCCCCTCGCCGGGCGGCGTCGTGCCGCGGTCGCCCCCACGGTGCTCGCCCTCGGCACGGTCAGCCTGATCACCGACGTCTCGTCCGAGATGGTGACGGCGGTGCTGCCCCTGTACCTGGTGGCGGGCCTCGGCCTGTCACCGCTGGGCTTCGGGCTGCTCGACGGGATCTACAACGGCTTCTCGGCGCTGGTACGGCTGGCCGGCGGGCATCTCGCCGACCGCGGAGGCGGCCGCCACAAGTGGGTCGCCGGCTTCGGCTACGGCCTGTCGGCGGCCTGCAAACCCCTGCTCCTGCTCGCCCACTCGCTGACCCCGATCGGCCTGATCCTCGCCGCCGACCGGACCGGCAAGGGCCTGCGCACCGCCCCGCGCGACGCGCTGATCTCCCTGTCCAGCACGCCCGAGACGCGCGGCCGGGCGTTCGGCGTGCACCGGGCCATGGACACGGCGGGTGCCCTCCTCGGCCCCCTGGCCGCCTTCCTGATCCTGCGCGCCACGGTCGACGGCTACGACGCGGTGTTCACCGTCAGCTTCTGCGTGGCGGTGACGGGGGTGCTCGTCCTGGTGCTGTTCGTTCCGGGGCGCGCCCCCGCCGCACCCGGTCCCGGACGGACGGCGCGCGGCACCGCGGAAGAGCGGGCGGACGCCGCCGGGGAGCCGGCCGGGACCGCGGCAGGGCCGGCGAAGGGCGCCGGAAGCGCGCGGCAGCCCCGGCCGACTCTCCGCGCCGCCCTCGGGCTGCTGCGGGACCGGGGGCTGCGCCGCGTCACCGTCTGCGCGCTGCTGCTGGGCCTCGCGACGGTCAGCGACTCCTTCGTGTACCTGCTGCTCCAGCGGCGCCTCGGCGTACCGGACCGCTGGTTCGCCCTGCTCCCCCTCGGCACGGCGGCGGCGTTCCTGCTGCTCGCCGTCCCGCTCGGCCGGCTCGCCGACCGGGCGGGCAGGTGGCGCGTGTTCCTCGCGGGCCACGGCGCCCTGCTGCTCGCGTACGGCCTGCTGCTCTCCTCCTGGCACGGCGCCGCCCTGCCGTACGCCGTGCTGCTCCTGCACGGCGGCTTCTACGCGGCCACCGACGGCGTGCTGATGGCCGCCGCCTCGGACAGCGTGCCCGAGGCACTGCGCTCGTCGGGGCTGGCCCTCGTCCAGACCGGGCAGGCGCTCGCCCGGTTCGTCTGCTCGCTCGGCTTCGGCGCGGCCTGGACGGCGTGGGGCGACCGCACGGCGCTCACCGCCTCGGCCGTGCTGCTGGCCGTCTGCGCCCTGTGCTCGCTCGGTCTGCTGAGGCCGGCCGCGACGACCCCGGAAGGCCCCGCATGACCCTTCGCAGCCGCATCCTGGTCCTGGCCCTGGCGCTGCTCGTCCTGGCCGGCGTCGCCACGGCGTCCGTGCTGCACGCCTCGGACCGCGCCGACCGCCGGGACCGGGCGCGACCCGGGGGTCCGCGGATCACCGCGGGCCCGGTCGCGCTGACCGGCGCGGGCGCGCGCATGGTGTTCCGGAACATGGCGTGGGGCCCGCACCGCGACGAGCTGACCTCGGTCCGGGCCGCCGACCCGTCGGGTCCGCGGACGGCGTCCGGGGTGAAGTGCCTGCGCTTCCACGCGGCGGCGGGCACCGGGGTATGCCTCCAGGCGGTCCACGGCCCCGTCCAGGACACCTACCGGGCGGTGGTCCTCGACGCCGGCCTGCACGTGCGGGCCCGCTACGACGTGCCGGGCATCCCGTCCCGGGCGCGGGTCTCCCCGAGCGGCCGGTTCGCGGCATGGACGGCGTTCGTGGGCGGTGACTCCTACGCGGGGACGAACTTCTCCACGCGCGCGGCGATCGTCGACACCCGCACGGGCCGGTTCACGCCCTCCCTGGAGACGTTCCGCGTCGTGCGGAACGGCCGTCCGTACCGCGCGGCGGACGTCAACTTCTGGGGCGTCACCTTCGCGGCCGACGACCGGCACTTCTACGCGACGCTGGCGACGAAGGGGAAGACGTACCTGGTGCGGGGCGACCTGCGCACGCGCACCGTCACCACGGTGCGTACGAATGTGGAGTGCCCGTCCCTCTCCCCCGACGGCACGCGGATCGCGTTCAAGAAGCGGGTGGCGGGCCTCCCGGCGGACGCCCCCTGGCGCCTGTACGTCCTCGACCTCGCCACGCTGCGCGAGACCCCCCTCGCGGAATCCCGCAGCGTCGACGACCAGGCCCTCTGGCGGGACGACCACACCCTCGTCTACTCGCTGCCCGGCGACTACGGGGCCGACCTCTACGCGATCCCGTCCGACGGCGCGGGAGGGCCGCGGCGCGTCAGCACGGCGGCCGTCTCACCGGCGTACCTCCCCTGACCGGCTCCCCCGGCCGCGCACGCGCGCCGACCGCTCGGCCTCTCTCAACGCCCTCGCGCCGCCCGGGCCGTGCGGGCGCCGTCCCGGCGCACGTCCTCCAGCACCTCCCGGACGACGTACCGGGCGTTGCGGGCCATCGACTCGTTCGTCGTGCGGTACTCCGGCAGGGCGATCAGGGCCTGCGAGAGCGTGCGGGCCCGGCCGCGGGTCCAGGACGCGTCGTCCACGTCGAGGGCCGCGCGGAAGACCTTCCTGCCTTCGGGCGGCAGCAGGTTCCAGGCCGGGAACAGGTCGCAGGACGGGTCGCCCAGTCCCAGGCACCCGAAGTCGATCACCGAGGTGAGCCGGCCCGCGTCCACCAGCAGGTTGCCGGGCATCAGGTCGGCGTGCAGCCACACCGGCCCGTCCCCGTCCAGGGCCCGCAGCGCGTCCTCCCACACGGCGGTCACCGCGTCGCAGTCGACGCCCTCCTCCGGGATCGCGCGGAGCGCCTCGACCGCCGCCCGCGTCTCCTCGTCGAGCGAGGAGAGGGGTCCGCCGCGGTGGGCGGCGGGCGCGTCCGGCAGGGTGACCCCGCGCATCGCGGTCACGAACGCCGCCAGGTCCTCGGCCAGCCGCTCGGGTGCGGTCAGTGCCCCCGCCTCGGGGTTCTCCCCGGGCAGCCACCGGTACACCGACCAGGGGTACGGGTAGCCCTCGGCCGGTTCCCCGGCGCCCAGTACCTCGGGGACGGCCACCGGGAGCGAGGGCGCGAGGCGGGGCAGCCACCGCTGCTCCGCGGCCACGTCACGGGCGCCGCCCTCGGTCAGCGGCAGCCGTACGACCATGTCCTCGCCCAGCCGGTACATGGCGTTCACCGTGCCCCCGGACGGCACCCGCACCACCCCGAGCCCGGCCCACCGCGGAAACCGCCCGCCCACAAGCCGCCGCACGAGCTCTTCACCGACGGGTTGCCTCTCCCCTGTGTCCATGGGCCAAATCCGACCCCAGCCCCCGACGGACCGTCAAACACTTTCCCGACGAGAAAGGCCCGACGGTCACTGACCGTCGGGCCTTCCAGACACTCCGGCGGAGAAGCCCACCGACCTGCGGTTGCTACAGCACCGGCAGGTTCTTCCGCAGCTCGAACGCCGTGACCTCGCTGCGGTACTCCTCCCACTCGCTCTTCTTGTTGCGGAGGAAGAAGTCGAAGACGTGCTCGCCGAGGGTCTCGGCGACCAGTTCGCTGCGCTCCATGAGCGTCAGGGCCTCGCCCAGGTTCTGCGGGAGGGGCTCGATACCCAGGGCGCGGCGCTCGGCGTCGCGCAGGGCCCAGACGTCGTCGTCGGCGCCCGGCGGGAGCTCGTAGCCCTCCTCGATGCCCTTGAGGCCGGCGGCCAGCAGCAGGGCGTAGGCGAGGTAGGGGTTCGCGCCGGAGTCCAGGGAGCGGACCTCGACGCGGGCCGAGCCGGTCTTGCCGGGCTTGTACATCGGGACGCGGACCAGGGCCGAGCGGTTGTTGTGGCCCCAGCAGATGTACGAGGGGGCCTCGCCGCCGGCGCCCGCGGTGCGCTCCGAGCCGCCCCAGATGCGCTTGTAGGAGTTCACCCACTGGTTGGTGACCGCCGAGATCTCCGCCGCGTGCCGCAGCAGGCCCGCGATGAAGGAGCGGCCGACCTTGGAGAGCTGGTACTCCGAGCCGGACTCGTAGAACGCGTTGCGGTCGCCCTCGAAGAGGGAGAGGTGGGTGTGCATGCCCGACCCCGGGTACTCCGAGAACGGCTTCGGCATGAACGTGGCCTGCACGCCCTGCTCCAGCGCGACCTGCTTCATGATCAGCCGGAAGGTCATGATGTTGTCGGCCGTGGAGAGCGCGTCGGCGTAGCGCAGGTCGATCTCCTGCTGGCCGGGGGCGCCCTCGTGGTGGCTGAACTCGACCGAGATGCCCATCGACTCCAGCATCGTGATGGCCTGGCGCCGGAAGTCCTGGCCCACGTTCTGTGGGGTGTGGTCGAAGTAGCCGGAGTTGTCGGCGGGGGTGGGCCGCGAGCCGTCCAGCGGGCGGTCCTTCAGCAGGAAGAACTCGATCTCGGGGTGGGTGTAGAAGGTGAACCCGAGGTCGGAGGTCTTGGCGAGGGCGCGCTTGAGGACGTAGCGGGGGTCCGCGAAGGACGGCGAGCCGTCGGGCATCAGGATGTCGCAGAACATCCGGGCGGTACCCGGGGCCTCGGCGCGCCACGGCAGCACCTGGAACGTCGACGGATCCGGCTTGGCGATCATGTCGGACTCGTATACCCGGGCGAAGCCCTCGATCGCCGAGCCGTCGAACCCGATGCCCTCGTCGAACGCCTGCTCCAGCTCGGCCGGGGCCACGGCCACCGACTTCAGGAAGCCGAGCACGTCCGTGAACCAGAGGCGTACGAACCGGATGTCACGCTCCTCCAGTGTCCGGAGCACGAACTCCTGCTGCTTGTCCATCTTCCGCTTCCACCCATCCTTGCCGGTCAGGCCGCCTGCTCCCACGCCTCGGGGACGATCGGGGCACATGAGCATCCCACCACAACACCATTTCGTGCGCGTTGCGGACCTTGATCGGCAGACCGACCATGGACTGAACGCCTCGCGTACGGCAGGTGTACTGCGCTGCTGCCCATACTGCCTGCTCACCCGGGTCCGGCGATACCGAGGAGCGGTGCGGGACGGGCTCCGGGCCGGGGCCGGCGGCCGGCGGCACCGGGCACCTTCGGACATTCCCGCGACCTCCCTCCATACCCCGCCCCCGTTCCCACTACGATCAGCAAACCCGTCCGTCCCACATCCACCAGCCCCCGAAGGACTCGCCATGGGTTCCGCCAAGAACAGCTCCAACGCCTCGCGCAAGGCGCGGATAGAGGAGATGCGTCGCGCAGACCGCTCCCGCGAGCGCCGCAACCGGATCCTCACGATCGGCGCGAGCGTGGTGATCGTCGCGGGTCTCGTCGCCGGCGGGACGTACCTCGTCACGTCGCAGTCCGACAAGGACAGCTCGGCGAGCGACTCCAAGGGGACCTCGGGCCACTTCGTGACCGGCAAGGACGGCGTGAAGACCTGGAAGGGCACGCTGGGCCGCACCCACGTCACCAAGACGGTGAAGTACCCGATGGAGCCTCCGGTCGGCGGCGACCACAACCAGGTGTGGATGAACTGCAACGGCGACGTCTACACCGAGCCGGTCGGCAACATGAACGCCGTGCACTCGCTGGAGCACGGCGCGGTCTGGGTGACGTACAACGACAAGGCCCCGGAAGCCGACGTCAAGGCGCTCGCCGCGAAGGTCAAGAAGACTCCGTACACGCTGATGAGCCCGGTCGAGGACCAGAAGGACCCGATCATGCTCAGCGCGTGGGGCAAGCAGCGCACGGTGACCGGGGCGAGCGACCCGGCCGTCGACGCCTTCTTCTCCGCGTACGTGCAGGGCAAGCAGACGCCCGAACCGGGTGCCGCGTGCACCAACGGCCTGTCGAAGTGAGCCGGACGAAACAGACGGGCTGGATCGCGGGTACCGCGGCGGCCGTGCTCGTGGCGGCCGGGGCGATCACGTATGCGGTCGCCGACGGCGGCGACTCCGGCCCGGGGACGCCCGCCGCGGACTCCGCGGACGCGGGTTTCGCGCGGGACATGGCCGTCCACCACCAGCAGGCCGTCGAGATGTCGTACATCGTGCGCGACCGCACCGAGGACGAGGAGGTGCGGCGCCTCGCCTACGACATCGCGCAGACGCAGGCCAACCAGCGCGGCATGCTGCTGGGCTGGCTCGACCTCTGGGAGCTGCCGAAGGTCTCCGCCGACCCGCCGATGACGTGGATGGACATGGGCGGCATGGCCTCCGGCAAGGACGGCGCGCTGATGCCGGGCATGGCGACCGACACGGAGATGGACCGCCTCCGCAAGGAGAACGGCAAGACCGCCGAGATCACCTACCTGCGGCTGATGTACGCCCACCACGCGGGCGGCGTGCACATGGCCGAGGGCTGCGTGCGCAGGTGCGAGGTCGGCGTCGAACGCCGGCTGGCCAAGGGCATGGTCGCGGGCCAGCGGTCCGAGATGGACCTGATCACCGACCTGCTGAAGGCGCGCGGCGCGACGCCGCCGGACTGAGCCACGGGCGCTCCGGCTTCCCTTGCGGTTCCTCGCCGACTGCTGCCTGGGGTTGTCCTGTTGGCGACTCACGACTGAGGGTGCCCTGTTGGGAATTCCAGTCTGCGGGTGCCCCTGTCGGGGCTTCCCGACTGCGGGTGCCCTGTCGGCGATCTCAGTCTGCGGGCGCCCTGTTTGCGACTCCCGCCTGCGGGTGCCGGTCGACGATTCCGGCCTGCGGGTGCCCTGTTGGCGATTCCGATCTGTGGGCGGGCGCCCTGGCGAGAGGCGGCCTCGACCGGTGACCGTCCATCGGTGACCGGGTGGTCCCCGGCCGGTGACCGGTGTCCGTCGACCGGACTCCGGTGCGCAAGACCGCACATGACGGGCATCACTGCTCAATTCCCTTACGCATACGGTTCCTTGGGGTCTTCTTGGCCCCCGCATTCCCCTGGCATGAACGGTTCGTCGCGAGAGTGACCCCAGCGTGATCCATTCCCTGTGCACCTTTCCGCCCAGGGGTCTACGCGGATCACGACCGGCCACTACATGCGACGAACCGCATCGCAGGGGGTTCAATGAGATCCAACCGCGCCACAGCGCGCGCCGGAGTGAGCCTGGCAGCGACACTGCCGCTGCTCGCCGGCGCTCTGGCGCTCGGCATACCCGCGGCCCAGGCCGCGGACGGCCCGGGCCGCGACACCCTCACGGGCACCAGGCCCGCCTGGGCCACGCCCGCCGCGGACAAGGGGGCCACGTCCGACAGCTCCCAGGTGTCCGCCCGGGTCCACCTCGCCGGCCGCGACGCCTCCGGCCTGGCCGCGTACGCCAAGGCCGTGTCCGACCCCGAGTCGGCCTCGTACGGCAGGTACCTGAGCGCGAAGCAGGCACAGGCCCGCTTCGGCGCCACCAAGGCGCAGGTCGCCGCCGTGACCTCCTGGCTGGAGTCGGCGGGACTGAAGGTCACCGGCACGACGCGGCACTACGTCTCCGTGACCGGTGACGTGGCCGCCGCCGAGAAGGCGTTCGGCACGCAGCTGCACAACTACGCCAAGGGCGGCAAGACCTACCGGGCGCCCGCGAAGACGGCCTCCGCGCCGGCCGCCCTCAACGGCGCCGTGCTGACCGTCACCGGCCTCGACAACGCCCCGCACAAGGCGACCCACCAGGACCAACTTCCGCCGCCGGACGCGGTGTTCCGCAACTCCGGGCCGTTCTCCTCGTACCACGGCTCGAACATCGCGAGCACGCTCCCGGACGCCTACGGCAAGAAGATCCCGTACGCCGTCAAGGGGTACACCGGCAAGCAGCTGCGCGCCGCCTACGGGGCGGGCACCCGGACCGGCAAGGGGGTGCGGGTCGCCATCACCGACGCGTACGCCTCGCCGACCATCGCTTTCGACGCCGCCACCTACGCGAAGAAGCACGGTGACGCGAGGTACGTCAGCGGCCAGCTGCGCCAGGTGCTGCCCGCGAAGTACACGAAGACCGAGGAGTGCGGGGCCGCGGGCTGGTACGGCGAGGAGACCCTCGACGTCGAGGCCGTGCACGCGGTCGCGCCCGCCGCGGACATCACGTACGTGGGTGCCGCCTCCTGCTACGACGACGATCTGCTCGACTCGCTGAACAAGATCGTCGACGGTCGCCTCGCCGACATCGTCTCCAACTCCTGGGGCGACATCGAGGCCAACGAGACGCCGGACATCGCGGCCGCCTACGACCAGGTCTTCCAGTTCGGCGCCGTCGAGGGCATCGGCTTCTACTTCTCCTCCGGCGACAACGGCGACGAGGTCGCCAACACCGGCACGAAGCAGGTCGACACCCCGGCCAACTCGGCCTGGGTGACCGCGGTCGGCGGCACCTCGCTGGCCGTCGGCAAGGACGACAAGTACCTCTTCGAGACCGGCTGGGGCACCGAGAAGGCCGCCCTCTCCGAGGACGGCAAGAGCTGGACGGGCTTCCCCGGGGCGTTCACCTCGGGCGCGGGCGGCGGCACCAGCCGGACCGTGTCGCAGCCCTTCTACCAGAAGGGCGTCGTGCCGGACGCGCTCGCCCACGCGAACGGTACGACCGCGATGCGGACCGTGCCGGACATCGCGGCGATCGCCGACCCCAACACCGGTTTCAAGGTCGGCCAGACGCAGACGTTCCCCGACGGTTCGCAGCAGTACGACGAGTACCGGATCGGCGGCACCTCGCTCGCCGCGCCGGTGATCGCCGCCGTCCAGGCCCTGGCCCAGGAGGCGCGCGGCGGCAAGGCGATCGGATTCGCCAACCCGTCGATCTACGCCAAGTCCGGGTCGAAGGTCTACCACGACGTCACGGACAACCCGACGGGGTCCGGACTCGCCGTGGCGCGCGTCGACTTCGCCAACGGCTACGACGCGTCGGAGGGGCTCCTCACCTCCGTCCGCAGCCTCGGCAAGGACAGCTCCCTGAAGGCCGTGAAGGGCTACGACGACGTGACCGGCGTCGGCTCGCCCGCCGCGGGCTATGTGAACTCCTACCGAGTCCACTGACGTACCGTCACCCTCCGTGCGCCCGCCCCTGGATGAGGGGCGGGCGTCGGTGTTTCGGGGGCCGGGCGACTCAAGGGGCTTGGATGGGTTCGGGGGCTTGGGGGGCCGTCGTGGTGAGTACCGCCTCCGCCACGTCCTCGGGGCGGTCCAGCATCAGGAGGTGGCCGGAGGGCCGGCGGGTGACGTGGAAGGCCGCGTCCAGCCTTTCGGCCAGGGCCCGTTGGCGGTCGACCCACCGGCCGGAGCCGGTCGCGAGGACGGTGACCGGGACGTCCGGGAGGGGGAAGTGCCGCCGCAGGACGTCCAGTCGGACCGCCTCGTCGCGGTAGGTGGCGTTCTCGGCCAGGACCGCGTGCAGGGAGCGACTCGTGCCGTACGCGCTGCGGACCAGGTCGTACGGGGCGGGGTCGCCGCCTCTCCGGCGTCCGGCTCGCACCGCCGCTCGCCGCAGTGGCGCCCCCAGGGCCCGGGGGACGCCCGCCGCGGCCAGGAGCGTGGCGCACGCACGCGTACCGGCGTTCCGTGCCGCTCGGGCCGCCCGGGGACGCGGTGCCTCCTCCACGCTGGTGTCGAGGAGGACGAGTCCCGCCGTACGGGCCGGGTAGAGGCGGGCGAACGCCTCCGCGTGGAACCCCGCGAGGGAGTGTCCGGCGACGGTCACCGGGGCGGTGAGGCCCAAGCCGTCCAGGACATGTGCGATGCGCCGCGCCTCGGCGTCCAGGGTGGGCCACGTCCGCGCGGGTCCGCTGAGTCCCAGACCCGGGCGGTCGAACCGTACGACCGTGCGGTGCGGGGCGAGCAGGGGCACGACCGGGTCCCAGTCGAACCAGCACAGGCCGAGGCCCGCGCTGAGGACGCAGACGGGGCCGGTGCCGTCCACCCGGACGTGGTGGGGCACGCCGTCGATGCGCACGAAGGTCATCGGGCCGCCCGCTCCGTCTCCGGGGCGAGCGGGGGCCGGGGGGCGGGGGCCGGGGGTTCCGGCGCGGGCCGCCGGTGTCGGAGGACCGAGAGCGCGAGTGTCGCGAACCACGCGGCCATGAGGGCCAGTTGGAGGCGCTGGGCGAGGCCGAGGGACCAGTTGCCGTGTCCTGCCTCCAGGGCGGCGACGGCGGCGATGGTCCAGGCCGTGGCGGCCAGTTCCAGGGCGACGAGGGGTCGGCCCAGCCGGGCCAGGGAGGAGGCGGGGGCGTGGCGGCGGGCCGCGTGCGTGAGGGCCGGCATGGCGACGAGGACGGCGCACACCGCGAGGGCACTGCTCGTCGCGTGCGCGGTGTGGGTCACCGGGACGAGACCGGCGTGCTCCCGCTGGGCGCAGAGCCGGTCCACCGTCGGTGTGCAGCTCAGGGGCAGCCGTGAGTCCACGGTGGTGGCGACGCCGAACAGCACGACGGCCGTCCAGCCGACGGTCCCCCACCGGTCACCGGGCGACAGCCGCAGCAACGCCCACAGGCCGCCGGCGCACATCAGCACCCCGGCGACGAGGTCCGTCGTACGGAAGAGGCCGCCGAAGGGCTGGTCCTGGGCGGCCAGCTCACTGGCGTAGGTCCGCCCCGGCGCGAGCCCGGTCGGCAGGACGACCTCCAGCCCCCAGGCGCTGTAGGCGACGATGCCGAGCCCGACGAGCAGGGCGACGACGAGCGAGTCCCGACGATCGCTGGGGTTCGGGTGATCATCCTTGCGGTCGCTGCGGTCGAAGGGGGCCGTCGTCATGGGTCACATGATCGGTGGGGCGAGGGCGAGGGGCATGCCGGGCGGGGCCGGGTGGGCGGGCGACGGGCCGGGTCGGGGGCGCGGACGGTGGGCTGTGGGGCGGGCCGGACGGGCGGGCGACGGGCCGGTGGTGGGCGCGGACGGTGATCTGTGGGGCGGGGCCGGGGCGGTGCATCCGCCTGTCGCGGGGCAGGCACCCACGTCCGTCACCAGGTCCCCTCGGCTGCGCGCCAACCCCGCGACAGGCCTTTGATGTACCGCCCCGTCCCCTCCCGCCGGACGGCGCCTGCGGGCAGTCGGGGAGGGGCGGCGGCAGCGAGCGGGACCCGTGTCGGGTCAGCCGGGGTGCCTGCTCAGGGCGTAGGCGATCTTCGCCAGCTGAGACTTCTTCGCCTTCGACGAGTAGGCGTACAGGAAAGGCCACTGGGGTCCGTCGAAAGGCGTCGGCGCCCATCCCATCTGCCGGGCGAGCCCCGACCCCAGCTGGTATGCCCCCGCCGCCATACCGGCGATCCCCATGGCGTTCCCGGGAGCCAGTACGAAGTCCACCGCCCCGGCCGCCAGGGCGATGCTGCCCACGGCCGCGGCCATGGGACGCTCACGCAGCTCGCTCACCGGGCTGCGAAAGCGGGTCCGGACCAGTGCGCGGCGCAGTTCCCGGACGACCAGGCCGTCGAGCTCGCGGCGGGGATGGTGCCGATACCGCTCGCACATGTCGCCGATCCACCGGACGAGTTCCTCCCGGCCCCGTCCCCGGAGGAACGTGTCGAGATCGCGCGGGCCGGCGTGGACGTCGAGGAGGCGCAGGACTTCCAGCAGCTGGGCCGCCAGTTCCGCCGCCAGGTCGCGGGAGGGTGTCGTGGTGGCCCGCGCCGCGGCACCGTCGGCTGTCGGCGCTCGGGTGATCAGCCGGACGAAACTCCGGTCCGCCCGGCCGAGCAGCAGGGGAGCCCGGGCCCCGGAGAGTTCGAAGGCCGCGCCGTGGTTGTAGGCGACGCTCAGGACGTGCTTGGCGATGTCGAAGGGCCCGCTGTCGGCGTACCGTCTCGCGGCCTGCAGTGTTCCCTCAGGGATGCGGTGAGCGGCGCGCGGACCGCGGTAGGCGCCATACCAGTACTCGACCTGCCCCGGGTCGGCCGCCAGCCTCTCCGCGGCCCACTCCTCACCGCGCGGGGGCGGCGCCGCGAGCACCCTTCGCTCGCTCTCCGGGAGCCTTTCGTCGTTGCGGAGGATGGACAGCAGCGCTCCGTCGATCTCCTCGTCCCAGCGGGCGTCCTCCCACGGGTGCCCGTCGCGGTGAGCGCGGTCGGTGAGCCAGGGCTCGCGTGCCTGGACGCGGATGAAGCCCTCTTCGACGTACCGGACGAAGTGTCTCGCCGGAACACGGCTCGCGTGCCGGACGAGCACGCTGGACGGCGCCCACAGGTTGAGGGGCCGGCTGAGGGCGATCAGGCTGTGCAGGCTCTGATATCCGGGCGGGCCGTACTCGCTGATGTGGCAGAAGGTGGGGAACGCCTGATCCGCCGCGCGGTGAGGAGTCGCGGCAACCCGTCTCCGGCAGTTGTCCACGGCCACGCTTCGCATGCATCCCCCTTCGTGGTCAACGCAGTTGGGGCTCGCCCGGAGCCGAGATTACGCTGCCCGCGCCCTTCGGTGAACTGCCGTCACCTCAGGCACGTAGGTCCGGGGTTCCCGTACGGCGGGGTGTCAGCGTCGCGCCGGCTCCGTGGGCCGGGGGACGTGCGTCGCGACGAGGCGTCCTCCCGCGGCACCGTCGGGGACGAGAGCGCGCCGCCGGTCCACGGCGTACGCCACCGCCGCGACCCCCAGCCCGAGCACCGCGAGCATCGCCCCGGCCACCGCCGGCGACGTCGCCCCGAAGCCCGCCGCGAGGGCGAGCCCGCCGATCCAGGCGCCGCCGGCGTTGGCGAGGTTGAAGGCCGCCTGGTTGGCGGAGGAGGCCAGGGACGGAGCCGCGGCGGCCTTCTCCATGACCATCAGCTGGAGCGGCGAGCCGGTGACGAACGCCGCCGTGCCGAGGAGGGTGACCCCGACGGCGGCGCTCCACTGGGCGCTCATGAGCAGCGGGAAGAGGGCCAGGACGGCGACGAGGGACGCGAGACCGCCGAACAGGGTCCCCCGCAGGGAGTGGTCGGCGAGGCGCCCGCCCAGCAGGTTGCCAGCCGTCGCGCCGACGCCGAAGAGGGCGAGCAGCAGGGTGACGCTGCCGTCGGCGTACCCGGCGGCGTCCGTGAGCATCGGCGTGATGTAGCTGTACGCGGAGAACAGGGCGCCGAAGCCCGCGACGGTGGTGCCCAGCGCGAGCCAGACGGGCAGCGAGCCCAGCGCGGCCAGCTCGCCGCGCAGGCCGCCGGCCGGGGCCGGGGCGTGGTCGCGGGGGATCAGCAGCGCCAGCGAGGCTATGGCGGCCACGCCGATCACGCTGACGCCGAGGAACGTGGCGCGCCAGCCGAGGTGCTGCCCCATGAGCGTGGCGACGGGCACGCCGGCGATGTTGGCCACGGTCAGGCCGAGGAACATGAGTGAGACGGAGCGCGCCTTGCGCTCGGGGGCGACCAGTCCGGTGGCGACGACGGCGCCGACCCCGAAGAAGGCGCCGTGCGGCAGGCCGCTGAGGAAGCGGGCGGCCAGGAGCCAGTGGTGGTCGGGGGCGAGGGCGGACAGCGCGTTGCCGACGACGAAGAGGCCCATGAGCCCGATCAGGACCGCGCGCCGGGACATCCGGGAGGTGACGGCGGCCAGCAGCGGCGCGCCGATCACCACGCCCAGGGCGTACGAGGACACCAGGTGGCCGGCGGTGGGGATGGAGACGTGGAGGTCGTCCGCGACGTCGGGCAGGAGGCCCATCATCACGAACTCGGTGGTGCCGATGCCGAAGGCGCCCACGGCGAGGGCGAGCAGGGCCAGGGGCATGAGGGGCCTCTCAGGGGGAGCGGGGGCGCGCGCGGACTCGTGGGGGACACGTCCGCGCGCAAGGTCGTGCCCGTGCACACCGCTGTGCACGGGCAGCATAAGTTCAGTGTAGGAACAAACTCTCCCAGGCCAGTATTCCAGGAGGTTAAGAGGCGGTTGCGTCCACCTTGACGCGCGCGGCGACCGGCAGGTGGTCGCTGCCGGTCTCGGGCAGCGTCCAGGACGTCACCGGCTCGATGCCCTTGACCATGATCTGGTCGATACGGGCCATCGGGAACGACGCGGGCCAGCTGAAGCCGAAGCCGCTGCCCGCCGCGCCCTGGGTGGAGCGCATCTGCGCGGTGACGGCGTTCAGCGCGCGGTCGTTCATGGTGCCGTTGAGGTCGCCGAGCAGGACGACCCCCCGGACCGGCTCGTCGGCGATCGCCTCGCCCAGCGCGTCGGCGCTCTTGTCCCGCTGGCGGGCGGTGAACCCGGCCTCCAGCTTCACCCGGACCGAGGGCAGGTGGGCGACGTACACCGCGACCTGCCCGGCCGGCGCCGTCACCGTCGCCCGCATGGCACGCGTCCAGCCCAGCTTGATGTCGACGGGGGCCGCGCCGCTCAGCGGGTACTTGCTCCACAGCCCGACGGTGCCCTGCACCGAGTGGTACCTGTACGTGGCGGCGAGCGCGTTCTCGTACACCGGGACCGCAGAGGCCGTGAGTTCCTCCAGGGCGACCACGTCGGCGCCGGACGCGGCCACGTCGCGCGCGGTGCCCTCCGGGTCGGGATTGTCGGCGTTGACGTTGTGGGTGACGACCGTCAGGTCCCCGCCGCCGCCGGTCTTGTCCGAGAGCAGCCCGCCGAACAGGTTCAGCCAGACGACGGCGGGCAGCAGCACGGCGATCAGCGCGGTCGCCGACTTGCGGACCACCGCGAGGACCAGCAGCACCGGCACGAAGACGCCCAGCCAGGGCAGGAAGGTCTCGGTGAGGCTGCCGAGGTTGCCGAACCGGTTGGGGATCTGCGCGTGCAGCAGCATGACCAGGGCGAAGAGCACCGCGAGAGCGGCGAGGACCAGACCGCGCCGCCAGATGCGGGGGTCGCCGCGCCAGTCGTCACGCAGGCGCCGAAGCCGGGATCCTCGGCGCTCGGGCCCCGAGCCGCCGCTGCCCGTCTCCGTCACATACGCCTGCGCCATACCGTCGCCTCACAACTTGCCGTGCACACCGTCTGTCCCGCGTCTACGACCCTAGGGGATGATCGGTGCCCTTTCCGCCGTCCTGGGACGGCCGTACGGGCACGAGGACGAACAACTCGGTGTCAGGAGTTCCGTATCCCGCTCTCCCGGCGGTCCTCTGTGACGAAACACGCACATACGGGCAAGTCGTTGCGTGATGAACTACCGCGCGGGACACGGGACTACGGCGCCGCCGGCCGCAGTCCCGCGAGCACCGTGTCGACGATCTGCTCCGCGAGACCGTCGGGCAACTCGGCCTCGGGCCGCATGAGGGCGCGCACCAGCATCGGGCCGACGACGATGTCGTTGAGGAGTTCCACGTCGACGTCGTCGCGCAGTTCACCGCTGAGCTGCCCGCGGCGCAGCACCTCGAAGGCGAGTCTGCGCCGCGGTTCGATGACCATCGCGTGGTACGCCGCCCACACCCGGGGGCTGCTCTTCATCTGCGCGTACACGTTGTGCAGGATCGCCGAGGAGCGGTTGACCAGGCCGCGCCGGCGCAACGCCTCGACCAGGACGACGAGGTCGTCGCGCATCGAGGTGCCGGGCAGTTCCGGTTCCGGGGGTTCGGCGGCACGCAGGACGTCGACGAAGAGTTCCTCCTTGCCGCGCCAGCGACGGTAGATGGTCGCCTTGCCGACCCCCGCGGTCCGGGCGACGCGCTCGATGGAGACCTCCCCCAGCGGGACGCCCTCCTCCAGCAGCTTCATCACGCCCTCGATGATGGCGCGTTCCACCGCTTCGCTGCGGGGGCGGCCCCGGGAGGCGGGTACGTCCTGCCCGGCTCGGCTGTCCGCGAGGCTCACGTCGACTCCGTTTCTCCGTTGCGCTGGGGGTGATTCTCCCTGATGCGGGGCCCGTCCCTCCCGGGGGTTACTGCTCCGCGGCCACCAACTCGCTCTCGTCCTTGTCCTGCTGCGGGGCCGGCGGGCGGCCGGGCAGGAACAGGGCGACCACGACCGCGCCGACGAGCGCGACGCCCGCGCCGCACAGGGCCGTCACGTGCATGGCGTGCAGGAAGGCGTCGTTGGCGGGGGTGACCAGGGCCTCGCCGCGCGGGCCGAGCTTGGCGGCGACGCCGAGGGTGGCCTCGATGGACTCGCCCGCGGTGTGCCGCAGACCGGCGGGCAGCCGGGTGAGGTCGTCCTCGATGCCGTTGCGGTACGCCGTCGAGAGCACGGAGCCGAGCACCGCGATGCCGAGGGCGCCGCCGACCTGGCGGAAGGTGTTGCTGAGCGCGGAGGCGGAGCCCGCCTTCTCGCGCGGCAGCGCCTGCATGATGACGACGCTGGTCGGCGTCATGATGTGCGCCATGCCGGTGCCCATGAGGAAGAAGACGACCTCCAGGATCCAGATGGGGGTGTCGGCCTCCAGGGTGGCGAACGCGGCGAGCATCGCGGCGATGAGCAGCAGGCCCGCGGTGCAGGTGGCGCGGTTGCCGAAGCGGTCGACGACGAGCCGGGCGCGCGGCGCGAAGATGAGCTGGGCCACGGCGAGCGGCAGCATCAGCAGACCGGTCTGCAGGGGCGAGTAGCCGCGCACGCTCTGGGTGTAGAAGACGGAGAAGAAGGTGACGCCCATCAGCGCGAAGAAGACGAGCGCGATGGCGGAGATGGCGGCCGAGAAGACCTTGTTCTTGAAGTACGTGACGTCGATGGACGGGTGGTCGCTGCGCTTCTCGTACACCACGAAGACGACCAGGACGAGGAGACCGGCCGCGACGGTGGCGAGCACCTTGAGGTCGGTGAAGTCGGCCAGCTGGCCGCCCTTGATGATGCCGTAGACGAGCAGGACGAGTCCGACGACGGACAGGACCACGCCGACGGGGTCGAGCCGGCCCGGGTTCGGGTCGCGGGAGTCGGGGACCAGCCAGATCATCAGGCCGAGCGCGAGCAGCACGATCGGCACGTTGATCAGGAAGACGGAGCCCCACCAGAAGTGGTCGAGGAGCACGCCGCCGGTGATCGGGCCGATGGCGATGGCGAGGCCGACGCCGCCGGCCCAGATGCCGATGGCCTTGGGCTGCTCGTCGCGCTCGAAGACGTTCATGAGGACGGCGAGGGTGGCGGGCATCACGAAGGCGGCGCCGAGACCCATCACCGCGCGGAAGACGATGAGCTGGACCGGTGAGCCGGACTCGGCGGCCAGCGCCGATCCCACGCCGAAGACGGCGAGACCGGCGAGCAGTATCTTCTTGCGGCCGAGCCGGTCGCCGAGGAGGCCCGCGGTGAAGAGCAGTCCGGCGAAGACGAGCGTGTAGGCGTTGATCGCCCACTCCAGCTCGCTCTGGGTGGCGCCGAGGCCCGTGGGCGCCGGGGTCGAGATCGTCTTGATCGCGACGTTCAGGATCGAGTTGTCGAGCACCACGATCAGCAGGCTGAGCATGAGCACACCGAGAATGGCCCAGCGGCGCCGGTGCACGGCCTCGGGCACCCGTCGTTCGGTCAAGGGAGCGGGAGTTGTCATGCTCTCCAGCCTAGCCAGTTCCGATACGACACCGTCTCGTATCGGAATTGCTTTACGGAGAACTTACCAAGAACTTACGAAGCCCGCCTCGCCCGAGGGAGACACAGCTCGCTCCCCGCGGTCTGGCCTCAGTCGGCACGAGGTGCCACCATGGGGGTGATCCGGGGACGCCGTCAGGGCGCCTCGAGATGACAGACAGAAGGAGCCGTTGCGATGACGCAGCTTTCGGCTGCCCCGAAGCCGGGTCAGGAGTCTGGCCAGAAGTCCGACAGCAAAGCGCTGTACGGGGGCAAGGGCACTCGCCGCATCACCGTGCGTGACATCACCGCCGCCAAGGAACGCGGCGAGAAGTGGCCCATGCTCACCGCTTACGACGCGATGACCGCGTCCGTCTTCGACGAGGCCGGCATCCCGGTCATGCTCGTCGGCGACTCGGCGGGCAACTGCCACCTGGGGTACGAGACGACGGTCCCGGTCACCCTCGACGAGATGACGATGCTCTCGGCGGCGGTCGTGCGGGGCACCAGCCGTGCCCTGATCGTCGGCGACCTGCCCTTCGGGTCGTACCAGGAGGGCCCGGTCCAGGCCCTGCGCTCGGCCACCCGCCTGGTCAAGGAGGCCGGGGTCGGCGCGGTGAAGCTGGAGGGCGGCGAGCGTTCGCACCGCCAGATCGAGCTTCTGGTGGAGTCCGGCATCCCCGTCATGGCGCACATCGGACTGACCCCCCAGTCCGTGAACTCCATGGGCTACCGCGTGCAGGGGCGCGGCGAGGAGGCGGCCCAGCAGCTGCTGCGGGACGCCAAGGCGGTGCAGGACGCGGGCGCCTTCGCCGTGGTCCTGGAGCTGGTGCCGGCCGAGCTGGCCGCCGAGGTCACCCGGGTGCTGCACATCCCCACCGTCGGTATCGGCGCGGGTGCCGAGACCGACGCGCAGGTCCTCGTCTGGACCGACATGCTGGGACTCACCGGCGGCAAGATGCCCCGCTTCGTGAAGCAGTACGCGAACCTGCGCGAGGTCATGGGGAACGCGGCCAGGGCGTTCGCCGAGGACGTGGTCGGCGGAACGTTCCCCCAGGAGGAACACTCCGTCCACTGAGCCACTGAGCCACTGAGCCACCGAGCCACTGCGGCACCGAGCGGCCCCGCCGATCTTCCCCCGTCGGCGGGGCCGCGCCGTTTCCACGGGCCGGACGACGGGCTCCCACGCCCGCCGACGGGCCGCCGACAGCGGCCCGCTCCCCCTGTCGGTGATCTGTCGGTCGTTTGTCGGTGGCGGGTGGGAGCGTGGCCGCATGACGCGAATCGACAAGAACCCCAGCGACGGCACACGCAACGCCGTCACCGTACGGGGGCTGGTCAAGCACTACGGCGAGACCAAGGCGCTCGACGGTGTCGACCTGGATGTGCGCGAGGGCACCGTCCTCGGCGTGCTGGGTCCCAACGGCGCCGGCAAGACCACCCTGGTCCGCTGCCTGTCCACCCTCATCACCCCCGACGCCGGACAGGCCACGGTCGCCGGTTACGACGTGCTGCGCCAGCCGCGGCAGCTGCGCCGGGTGATAGGGCTGACGGGCCAGTACGCCTCGGTCGACGAGAAGCTCCCGGGCTGGGAGAACCTGTACATGATCGGGCGGCTGCTCGACCTGCCCCGCAAGGAGGCCCGCCGCCGCGCCGACGAGCTCCTGGAGCGCTTCTCGCTCACGGAGGCCGCCAAGCGGCCCGCCGCCACCTACTCCGGCGGTATGCGCCGCCGGCTCGACCTCGCGGCCTCGATGATCGGCAGCCCGGCCGTGCTGTACCTGGACGAGCCGACCACCGGCCTCGACCCGCGCACCCGCAACGAGGTGTGGCAGGAGGTCAAGCGCATGGTCGCCGACGGCGTCACCGTGCTGCTCACCACCCAGTACATGGAGGAGGCCGAGCAGCTCGCCTCCGAGCTGACGGTCATCGACCGCGGCAAGGTCATCGCCAACGGCCGGATCGACGAGCTGAAGGCACGGGTCGGCGGCCGCACGCTGCGGATCCGCCCGGTGGACCCGCTGCAACTGCGCCCGCTGGCCGCCATGTTCGACGACATGGGACTCACCGGCCTCGCCACGACGATCGTGGACGGCGAGACCGGCAGCGTGCTGGTGCCGATCCTCAGCGACGAGCAACTGACCGCCGTGGTCGGCGCCGTCACCGCGCGCGGCATCACCATCGCCTCCATCTCCACCGAACTGCCCAGTCTGGACGAGGTGTTCCTGTCCCTCACCGGCCACAAGGCCAGTGCCCCGCAGGACGAGTCCCCCGTCCGCGCCTACGAGGAGGTCTCCGCGTGAGTGCCAGCCCGTCGCCCGCCGCCACCCTCGCGAAGAGCGGCTCCGACACGCCCCCGCCGCCCGCCCCCGAGGTCCCCCTCGCCGGCGCCGACGGCGACTCCCGGATCTCGCCCCGGGCGCACGCCCGCCACATCGGGGCCCTGGTCCGCCGCAACCTGCTGTGGATCCGCCAGGACCCGGAGTCGATGTTCGACGCCGTGCTGATGCCGGTCGTCTTCACCCTGCTGTTCGTGTACGTCTTCGGCGGCTCCATCGGGCAGTCGCTGGGCGGCGGCCAGCAGCAGTACGTGCAGTACGTGGTGCCCGGACTGATGGCCATGATGGGCATGAACATCGCCACGGCCGTGGGCACCGGCTTCAACCAGGACTTCCAGACCGGAGTCATGGACCGCTTCCGCACCCTGCCGATCGGCCAGGGCTCCGTGCTCTTCGCCAAGATCGTGGTGGAGCTGATGCGGATGCTCGTGGCCACCACGATCCTCATGATCGTCGGTGTCCTGGTCGGCTTCGACATCGAGAACTGGCCGGGCCTGTTCGCGGCCGTCGGACTCGCCACCCTCTTCGGCTCCGCCCTGATGTGGATCTTCCTGGTCCTCGGCGTGACGATGAAGAACGCGCAGTCCGTGCAGGCCATGGGCTTCCTGGTGCTGATGCCGCTGCAGTTCGGCTCGTCCATCTTCTCGCCGACCCAGACCATGCCGGGCTGGCTCCAGGCCTTCACCGACTACAACCCGCTGTCCTCCCTCGCGGACAGCGCGCGCGGTCTGATGGTGGGCGGCCCGGTCGCGCACGACCTGTGGGTGACGCTCGGCTGGACGGCCGCGCTCACGGTGGTCATGGCCCCGATCGCGATCCACAAGTTCCGGACGAAGAGCTGACGTCCGGCCGGGTGCGGGTCCCGGTCCGCGTCACACGAGGGCGGCGGCCTCCTCCAGGGAGAGCCCGCCGCCCTCGCGGTACGCGCTCTCGTACGCCGCGTCGCCGAGCACGGCCCGCACGTCCGCCTCCGCCCGGGCCCGCACCTCGTCCTGCGTCGGGCCCGCGACGTGGCCCGGCGGCAGCAGGGCGTCGGCGGTGCCGATCAGCCGGGCCGCGTCACGGGCGTCCCGCCCGCCGTCGAATCCGGCGAGGGCGATGGCCGCGGTGACCAGGTGGGCGGAGGTCATGTGCGGCGCGATCATCTGCGTCAGCGGGTCCTGGGCCCGCGCCAGGGCCAGCCCGGCCTTCTCGCGGGCGCTCGCGAACTGCCCGTCCATCGCGTCCAGCCAGGCCTCCACACCGAGCACGAACCCGTCGAACACCACGAAGGTGACCGCCGCGAAGTCCGAGCGCAGCAGGCGCATCTGCTCGCGGGCCTCCTCGATCCGGCAGCTGCGGCCGAGCCACATCGCGAGGTAGAGGCGGGAGGCGGGCATCGCCTCGTTGACCGCGCCGTGTCCGTTCGCCAGGACCTCGCGCAGCATCCGCTCGCCCCGCTCGGTCTCCCCCGACTCCACCAGGACACTGCCGAGCCGGGCGCTGAGCACCGCCGACTGCGCGTGGGCGCCGAGCCGTTCGGCGTAGGTGATCGCCTCCGCGTAGTCGGCGGCGGCGAGGGCGTAGGCGCCGCGGCGCTCGTGGGCCTCCCCGCGCGCCGAGAGGGCCTCGGCGGCACCCCAGGCGTCGCCGAGGCGTACGAAGATCTCCAGTGCCTCGTCGGCGTCGCGGGTGGCGTCGCCGGCCCAGTCGGAGCGGTTGGCCAGGATGTTGGCGCGCATCTGCAGGGCGACGGCGAGCTCCCATCCGTAGTCCAGTTCGCGGCAGGTGGTGACCGTGATGTCGGCGACGGCGCGCATGCGCTCGATGTCGCCGGTCAGCAGGACGGCGTAGAACCAGAGGTAGCCGGGGCTGCGGCAGGTCTGCGGCAGGCCCGGCCGGTAGGCCTCGCTGATGGCGCGCAGCTTCTCCTGGGCCTCGGGGGTCTGCCAGGTCTTCAGGTCCATGTCCATGCAGGCGAGGTGGATGAGGTGGACTCCGCGCCGTGCCTCTTCGAGGACCTCGGGCCGCATCGGCGGCGGGGCGGCCGTGCAGCTCTCGTAGAGGGGGGCGATCGGCTCTCGGGGCGACGCGAAGGGGTCGGGGCCGAGCGCCATCACCTCGCGGGACCAGGCGCGGGTCTCGACGCGCTGGTCGCGGGTCTGCCAGTACCAGGCGAGGGAGAGGACCAGGCAGATCGCCTCCTGCTCGTCCCGCTCGGCGACGGCGTGGCGCAGGGCGGTGCGGAGGTTCTCGTACTCGCGCCGCAGCCGTTCGATGGCGGCGAGCTGGCCGGGGCCGCGCAGTTCGGGGTCGGTGGTGCGGGCGAGTTCGCGGTAGTAGGTCAGGTGGGCGCGCGCCGCGGCGGGGCGCCGTCCGGACTCGTCGAGGCGGGCGCCCGCGTACTCGGCGACGGTCTCCAGGAGGCGGTAGCGCATCTCGCCGTCCCCCGAGGGGGCCGCGACGACGAGGGACTTGTCGACGAGGGAGCCGAGCACCTCCAGCGCGGCCGGCCCGCACACGGCCTCGGCGGCGGCGAGGTCGCAGCCGCCGGCGAAGACGGACAGCCGCCGCAGCACCTCCCGCTCCTCCTCGTCGAGGAGGTCCCAGGACCAGTCGACGACGGCGCGCAGGGTCTGCTGGCGGGGCAGGACCGTGCGGCTGCCGGAGGTGAGGAGCCGGAAGCGGTCGTCCAGGCGGTCGGCGATCTGGCGCGGGGTGAGCATCCGCAGCCGGGCGGCGGCCAGTTCGATGGCCAGCGGCAGCCCGTCGAGCCGCCGGCAGATCTCGGCGGCGGCCTCCGGGTCGTCCTCGACGCGGAAGCCGGGCCGCGCCGCCGCCCCGCGATCGGCGAGCAGGCGCAGCGCCACCGGTTCGGGCAGCGGCTCGACGGGGCGCAGCAACTCCCCCGGTACGCCGAGGGGTTCGCGGCTGGTGGCGAGCACGGTCAGCTCGGGGCAGCGCTCCAGCAACTGCTCGACGAGCCGGGCGGCGGCGTCCACGACGTGCTCGCAGTTGTCCAGGATGAGCAGCATGCTGCGTTTCGCGCAGTGTTCGGCGAGCTTGGTGACGGGGTCGTCGTGCCGGTCGGCGACGGCCCGCAGTTCCTCGGCGCCGGCTCCGCGCAGCACGGTCTCGCGGGCGCCGAGCGCGGTGAGCACGGCCTCGGGGACGGCGTCCGGGTCGTCCACGGGCGCCAATTCGGCCAGCCACACCCCGTCGAGCGCGGCGTCCCCGACGGTCTCGGCGGCCTCCTGCGACAGCCGGGTCTTGCCGGCGCCGCCGGGTCCGAGCAGCGTCACGAGCCGGGCCGCGGCGAGGTCCCGGCGGATGGCATCGATGTCGCTCTCCCGGCCCACGAAGGAGGTGAGCCGGGCGCGGAGGTTGCCGGGGTGCGCGGCGGGGGCGGGCCGGGGTGCGGCCCCCGGGCCCGGTACGGCGGCGGCCGCGGTGCCGGCCGGCTCGCCGTGGTGCAGCAACTCCCGGTGCAGGGAGCGCAGTTCGGGGCCGGGGTCGGAGCCGAGGCGGTCCGCGAGGAGGCGGCGTACGGAGTCGTAGGCGGCGAGGGCCTCGGCGGGGCGGCCGACGTCGCGCAGGGCGCGCAGCCGCAGGGCCTGGAGGGGTTCGTCCAGCGGGTGGAGGTCGCACAGGGCGGTGAGTTCGGGCAGGGCCTGCGCGGCGTGGCCGAGGGCGAGGGCGGCGGTGAGGCGGGCGCGGCGCGCGTCCAGGCGCCGGGTCTCCCAGCGGGCCGACTCCGCGGCCCGGTCGGGGAGGTCGGCGAGCGCCGGTCCGTGCCACAGGGCGAGGGCGTCGTCCAGGACCGCGGCGGCCTTGGCGGGGTCGCCGTCGGCCAGCGCCCGGTCGCCCTCGCCGGTGAGCCGCTCGAAGCGGTGCAGGTCCACGTCGTCGGGGGCGGCGGCGAGGCGGTAGCCGCCGTCCGCCGAGGCGACGGCGTCCGGTCCGAGGGCCCGGCGCAGCCGGCCGACCAGGGCCTGGAGCGCGCCCGTCGCGTCGGCGGGCGGGTCGCCGTCCCACACCTCGTCGACGAGGTGGGCGGCCGGAACGGTCCGTCCGGGCCGCAGGGCGAGCACCGTCAGCAGCGCACGCAGCCGCGCTCCGCCGACCGGTACGGGGGTGCCGTCGGGGCGGAGGGCCTGCGTGGTGCCGAGGACGCGGTAGCGCACGAGGTCCATTGTCTCCGGTGCCGTGGTGGGTGTGTGCCCGGTGCCGTCGGGGAGGTCCGCGCCGCCGGGATCGTGCCGGGTGGGGGTGTGCCGGGAGGGCCGGCCGGCCGGAGCCGTACGGTCCGGGCCGTCCACGCGGGCGGTGTGCCGCTTCGCGTGCGCCGTCTCTCGTACCTCTGCCTGCGGTGTCCCCATCCCCCCACCTTCTCCGGAACCGGCGGGGGATGGCGAGACGTTTTCCTACCGGGCCCGGTACGGTCGGGCGGACCGAGGGGCACGAGACGCCCCGCCGCAGAATGGGGAGTTCCATGACCACCGCCGCCTCCCGTCGCAGCGACCGGACGGTGAGCCCCGTCTTCCTCGGGATCCTGGCCGTCACCGCGGTCACCGGCTGGGCCACCTGGACCGGTTTCGCCGAGCAGCCCGGCGTGGCCGTGTTCCTCTTCGTGACGGCCGCCTGGATCGTCTCGCTCTGCCTGCACGAGTACGCGCACGCCCGCACCGCCCTGCACGGCGGCGACATCTCCGTCGGCGCCAAGGGCTATCTGACCCTGAACCCGCTGAAGTACACGCACGCCCTGCTGAGCATCGTCCTGCCGGTGATCTTCGTGATCATGGGCGGGATCGGTCTGCCGGGCGGCGCGGTCTTCATCGAGCGCAACCGCATCCGGGGCCGCTGGAAGCACAGCCTGATCTCGGCGGCGGGCCCGCTCACGAACGTGCTGTTCGCCCTGGTGTGCACGGCGCCGTTCTGGCTGGACGCCCTGGACGGGGTGCCGCCCGGGTTCCAGTACGCGCTGGCGTTCCTGGCGCTGCTCCAGGTGACGGCGGCGATCCTGAACTTCCTGCCGGTCCCGGGCCTGGACGGCTACGGGGTGATCGAGCCGTGGCTGTCGTACAACGTCCGGCGCCAGGTGGAGCCGCTGGCGCCGTTCGGGCTGCTCATCGTGTTCGCCGTGCTGTGGATCCCGTCGGTGAACGTGGTGTTCTTCGACGCGATCCACGCGGTGCTGCGCGGGCTGGGCGTCGACGACCTCCAGCGCTACTGCGGCCAGGACCTGTACCGCTTCTGGCGGGGCACCGACGAGCTCTGCGTCCGCTAGGAGGCGGTGGGGCCGGTGGGGCCGGTGGACGCGGCGGAGCCGTCCCGCAGGCGGGCGCGGCGGGCGTAGTACCAGGTCATGTTGGACGAGAGACCGGCGAGCAGCACCCACACGATCCCCAGCAGGCTGCCCTGGACGAAGGAGACCACGGCCGCGGTGACGGACAGGACGCAGACGACGAGGGCGTACAGGGCGAGGCGGGGCATGGGGGTCGGCTCCTGACAGACGGACGTGGTGTGACGGCATCCAGTGTCCCCCATGCCCGGGCGCCCGCTACACGTCGGTCAGCCGCAGGCCCGCATGGGCCTTGTAGCGCCGGTTCACCGAGATCAGGTTCGCGACCAGGGACTCGACCTGGTGGGCGTTGCGCAGCCGCCCGGCGAAGATCCCGCGCATCCCGGGGATGCGTCCGGCGAGGGCCTGCACGATCTCCACGTCCGCCCGCTCCTCGCCGAGGACCATCACGTCGGTGTCGATCTCCTCGACCTCGGGGTCCTGGAGGAGCACCGCGGAGAGGTGGTGGAAGGCGGCCGTGACCCGGGAGTCGGGCAGCAGGGCGGCGGCCTGCTCGGCGGCGCTGCCCTCCTCCGGCTTCAGGGCGTACGCGCCCTTCTTGTCGAAGCCGAGCGGGTTGACGCAGTCGACGACGAGCTTGCCGGCCAGTTCCGCGCGCAGGGCCTTCAGCGTCTCGCCGTGGCCGTCCCACGGCACCGCCACGATCACGATGTCGCTGCGCCGCGCGCACTCGGCGTTGTCGGCGCCCTCGACGCCGTGCCCCAGTTCCTCTGCGGCACCGCGGGCGCGGTCCGCGGCCCGGGAGCCGATGATCACCTTCTGGCCGGCCCGGGCGAGCCGCAGGGCGAGGCCCTTGCCCTGCGGTCCGGTGCCGCCGAGCACGCCGACGACGAGCCCGGAGACGTCGGGCAGGTCGAAGGGGTCCTTGGCGGGGGCCTTCTGGGCACTGGCGGTGGAGGCATTGTCGGTAGAGGTCATGAGCCGACTTTACGTGCGCCGATCACGCCCTCGCCGCTCAGGTGAGTGCGGTCAGCGGGATCCGGCGGAAGGTGATCGTCTCGTACGCGCCGAAGTCGCCGGTCTCGTAGAGGAGTCCGACGGTGTCCGCGTCGACGCGGACGAGGTCGGAGTACGCGGCGGGCAGTCCGTCGACCGTGTGGACGGGCCGCCAGGTGGTGCCGCCGTCGGCGGAGGCGCGCAGGGTCATCAATGCGCGGAAGCCGGGGTCGGCCGGGCCTGAGTAGAGGAGCAGGTCGGGGTCGCGGAGCTGGAGGAGGCTGCCCTGGACGACGGGGGTGACGAGGCCGGCCTGCGGGCGGAAGGGCTTCTCCAGGGTCCTGCCGCCGTCGAGGGAGTGGGCGTCGGCGCGGTTGCCCGGGGACGGGGAGTCGTTGCGGGTGTTGAAGTAGACGCGTCCTTCGGGGAGTTCGGCCGCCGTCGTCTCGTTCGCGTTGACGTAGCCGTCGGTGTTCTCGTCGACGTAGCCGAGGTACCAGGTCTGCCCGCGGTCGTCGCTGAGCAGGCAGTGCCCGCTGTTGTAGCGGGCCTCGGTGCCGTTGTCCCGGCCGGTGGGCGGCACGGTGTGGTTGCCGGGGACGACGACGCGGCCGGTGGAGAGCTGGAGGGCGTGCCCGGGGGTGGTCGCGTACCAGCGCCAGCCCGCCTTCTTGACCTGGGCGGTGATCTCCCGGGGCGCGGACCAGGTCACCCCGTCGTCGTCGCTGTGCTGCACCCAGACGCGGCGTCCGTCGGCGGCCTTCACCTTGCCGCGCAGCAGGGCGTCCTCGCTCGCGCCGGCCGCGCTGCGGACGTGGACGAGCAGGACGCGGCCGGTGTCGAGGACGACGGGGGCGGGGTTGCCCGCGAGATCGTCGCCGTTCGCAGCGGCGACCTGGAGCGGGCCCCAGGTGCGGCCGCCGTCGGCGGACCGCTTCAGCACGATGTCGATGTTCCCGTGGTCGCGTGCGGAGCCGGCCCTGCCCTCGCAGAAGGCGAGGAGGGTGCCGGCGCCGGTGGCGACGACGGCGGGGATCCGGAAACTCGCGTACCCCTCGCGGCCGGCGCGGAAGGGGATGCTTGCCTCGGTCATGGGCGGCTCCTGGGTCGGGCTCCTCGGGTGAGCAGCGGTCGTAGCCCTTGCCCGTTCCGGGCGAATTCGCGGTGAACTCGGCCTGACGAGCAGGCGTTTGGGGCAGGATGCGTGCACATGGACGCCGTACGGGTCGCGTTGCTGCGGGAAGTGCTCGCCGGGACCGAGTGGCTGGGGGCCACCCGGCGGTTCGCCGGTGCGCTGCGGGGGTCGGTCGTGTCGCACGGCGGCGGGCTGCTGCTGGTGGGGACGGCCGACTACGAGCCCTGGCACCTGGCCGCGCACCTGGTGGACGAGGCGGCCTGGTCGGGGACGCCGGAGCTGTCGCCGACGCTGGTCCGGCACGGGGCGCGGGCCTCGGACCCGGCGCATCTCGCGGTCGGGCTCGGCCGGATCGAGGCGGCCCGGCGGGGCGAGACGCTGCTCGTGGTGTCCCCGGACGCACCGGGGGCGCCGCTGCTGGAGCGGGTCTCGGACGCGCGGCGGGCGGGGGCGACGGTGCTCGCGCTCGACGAGGGCGACGGCGATCTGCGCTCGATGGCCCACGAGTCGCTCTCCGTCCCGGCGGGGCAGGAGCTCGACCTCGACACGGTCCAACACCTCGTCAGCGCGGCCGCCGGGGAGAACTCGCTGCCGGTGCGCCGGGGCCGGCGCCGCTTCCGCGACCGGCTGTCGCGGCTGGCCGACCAGCTGACCTCGCCCCCGCCGGCGCGCTGGTAAGACACCGGGCGGGCACAAAACCGGTTGCCCGGGGCGGACCCCGGCGCCGAGCATGGCCCGTTGTGACCGACGACGCCCCCGCCCCGCCCTCCGCCGCTCCCCCGGGATGGCGCGCGGTGCTCCCCGACCTCGCGCCCTGGCGGACCTCCGCCGACTTCCGCCGGCTGTGGCTGGCGGGGCTGATCACGAACTTCGGGAGTTTCCTGACGCTGGTCGCCCTGCCGGTGCAGATGAAGGCGCTCACCGGCTCGGTGGTCGCGGTGGGGGCCATCGGCGCCGTCGAACTCGTCCCGATGATCGTCTTCGGGCTGTACGGCGGGGCGCTCGCCGACGCCCTGGACAAGCGCGCGCTGATCGTCCGCACGGAGGCCGGCCAGGCTCTGCTGTGCGCGGGGCTCCTCGTCAACGCGCTGCTGCCGCGGCCCGCGGTGTGGCCGCTGTACGCGGTCGCCGCGCTCTCCTCGGCGCTCGGCGCGATCCAGCGCCCGGCCCTGGACTCGCTCGTCCCGCGGATCGTCCCGCACGAGCACCTGCCGGCCGCCGCCTCGCTCAACTCGCTGCGCTGGACGGTCGGCGGGGTCGCGGGCCCGGCGCTGGCGGGCGTGGTGGTGGCGTACGCGGGGCTGGGCTGGGCGTACGCAGTGGACCTGCTGACGTTCGCCGTGTCAGTGGCGCTGGTCCTCGGGCTCGCCGCCTCGCCCGCCGCCCACGAGGCCGCGAAGCCGTCGCTGCGCTCGATCGCGGAGGGGGCGCGGTACGCGTGGAGCCGCAAGGAGCTGCTCGGCACCTACGCCGTCGACCTCGCCGCGATGTTCTTCGCGATGCCGCTCGCCCTGCTGCCGTTCCTCGCCGACGAGCTGGACGCCGAGTGGTCCCTGGGCCTGATGTACGCGGCGCTGCCCGCCGGCGCGCTGCTCGTGACGCTGACCAGCGGATGGACCTCCCGTGTGCACCGGCACGGGCGGATGGTGGTCCTCGCGGCCGCCTGCTGGGGGCTCGCGATGGTGGCGGCGGGCGCCGTGCACGACGTGTGGCTGGTGCTGCTGTGCCTCGTCCTCGGCGGCGGCTTCGACATGGTCAGCGGGATCTTCCGGGCGGCGATGTGGAACCAGACGATCCCGGACGAGCTGCGGGGCCGGCTGGCCGGGATCGAGCTGCTGTCCTACTCCGCCGGGCCGCAGCTGGGGCAGGTCCGCGCGGGCGGCATGGCGGCGTGGACGAGCGTCCGGACGTCGATCTGGGCGGGCGGCGCGATCTGTGTGGGCGCGGTGGGGCTCCTGGCACTGTGCCTGCCGAAGCTGATGACGTACGACGTGCGGACGAACGAGCACGCGGTGCGGCTGCGCGACCGGCGCGACAGCGGGGCGGTCGCGGGCGCCGGCTCCTCCTGACGCCGCGGGACGCTCCGGGGCCCGGCCGCGCACGGACGGCCGCCTCGGGCCCGACCGCAGTCGCGGTCGGGCCCGAGGTGGCGTACGGCGTGCGTCCCCGTCAGCCCTCGTCCGTCCCCCGGGCCGTGGAGTCGTGCCACTTGGGGTCGTTCTCCCATTCGAGGTTCCGCTCCCGGGCGGTCTCCATGGCCTGTTCGGCCTCCCTGCGGGAGGCGTAGGGGCCGAACCGGTCCTTGGCGGGGCACTCGGGGCCCTCCTCGACCTTCTTGTGCTCCAGGCAGTAGTACCACTCGCCGGGCTTGCCGACGGTCCGCTTCTTGAACAGGGCCATGACCAGCTCCTTTCGCCAGGGACATGTTCCCCCATGACCGCTGGTTAGACTCGCTGGCATGTCTGGCCAGTCGCTGCTCGTACCAGGGGAGCTCTCTCCCACCCGTTCCGTCCCCGGAAACATCAGGCGTCCCGAGTACGTGGGCAAGCCCGCCCCGACGCCGTACACCGGCCCGGAGGTGCAGACTCCGGAGACCGTCGAGGCGATGCGGATCGCCGGGCGCATCGCGGCGCGGGCGATGGCGGAGGCCGCCAAGCTGATCGCCCCGGGCGTCACGACGGACGAGCTGGACCGGGTCGCGCACGAGTACATGTGCGACCACGGCGCCTACCCGTCGACGCTCGGCTACCGCGGTTTCCCCAAGTCGCTGTGCACCTCCGTCAACGAGGTCATCTGCCACGGCATCCCGGACAGCACCGTCCTGCGCGACGGCGACATCGTCAACCTCGACGTGACGGCGTACATCGGCGGGGTGCACGGGGACAACAACGCCACCTACCTGGTCGGCGACGTCGACGAGGAGAGCAGGCTGCTCGTCGAGCGCACCCGTGAGTCGCTCGACCGCGCGATCAAGGCGGTCAGGCCCGGCCGCCAGATCAACATCATCGGGCGGGTCATCGAGTCGTACGCCAAGCGCTTCGGGTACGGGGTGGTCCGGGACTTCACCGGCCACGGCATCAACTCGTCGTTCCACTCCGGGCTGATCGTCCCGCACTACGACAGCCCGCACGCGACGACCGTGATCCAGCCCGGGATGACGTTCACCATCGAGCCCATGCTGACGCTCGGCACGCACGACTACGACATGTGGGACGACGGCTGGACGGTCGTGACGAAGGACCGTAAGCGAACGGCCCAGTTCGAGCACACCCTGGTCGTCACCGACAGCGGGGCCGAGATCCTCACGCTGCCGTAGTCCCCGCCGCGAGTCCGCAGGTCAAGGGCCCGTCCTGTCCGCAGGGCGGGCCCTTCGCGCTGCCGGCGGGTGGACCGGGCCCGACCGGGGTACGGTTTTACCGACAGGATGTCGGGAAGCCATTGACTTAGGTAAGCCTAACCCGCGAAGATGCGAGCGCCCTCGCCCCCGGCCCCGGAGGTCCCCATGAACGCGTCGGCCACGACGGGCCCGGCGGACACCGCCTTCTCGTCGCTGATCCGCACCGCCTCGCACGAGCAGCACACCGAGGCGGAGACCTCGTCCTTCATGGGCGACCTGCTCGGCGGCAGGCTCGGCGTCGACGCGTACGCGCGCTACACCGAGCAGCTGTGGTTCGTGTACGAGGCGCTGGAGGCGGAGGCCGGGCGGCTGGAGTCCGACCCGGTGGCCGGCCCCTTCGTGCGGCCGGAGCTGCTGCGCCGCCCCGCCCTGGAGCGCGACCTCGCCCATCTCCGGGGTCCCGGCTGGCGGGCGACGCTCGGGGCGCTGCCGGAGACGCGGGCGTACGCGGCGCGGGTCGCGGAGTGCGCCCGGCGGTGGCCCGGCGGCTACGTGGCGCACCACTACACCCGCTACCTGGGCGACCTCTCCGGCGGCCAGATCATCCGCGGCAAGGCGGAGCGGACCTGGGGCTTCGCGCGCAAGGGCGACGGCGTCCGGTTCTACGTGTTCGAGGACATCACCAACCCGGCCGCGTTCAAGCGGGGTTACCGGGAGCTGCTGGACGCGCTCCCGGTGGACGACCTGGAGAAGCAGCGGATCGTCGCCGAGTGCCGACGGGCGTTCGCGATGAACACGGCAGTCTTCCGCGCCCTGGGCGAGGAGTTCCCGCTCTCGGCGTGAGCCCGCGCGCCCGGACGTGAGCCCGCGGGGCGCGGACGGGCGCCAGCGGAAGCGAAGCCGTCCGGCGCCGTCGGCGCGAGCCTTGCGGCGCCGTCGGCGGGGGTCCCTAGGACGCCGTCCGCGGGGGCTCCTTGTAGTGCTGTCGGCGCGAGCACAGCGGCGTGATCCGTTCGGCGCGAGGTTGCGCGACTCCGTCCGCAGCCGCCCGGCGCCGCCCGTAGAAGCCGCGTGGCGCCGCCGGCGGGAGCCTTGCGACGCCGCCGGCGGGAGCCTTATGGCACCCCCGGCGCGAGCACAGCCGCGTGATCCTTCGGCGGGAGCCGCCTGGCGCCGCCGGGGTGGTGGGCGTGTGGCGTCGTCAGGGGCGCAGCAGGCGTACGCGGCCGCCGACCTCGACCCAGCCTCCGGGCTGCGGGGCGGTGAGGATCTGCGAGCCGGCGCCCTGGACGATGTTCAGGGCGCGGCCGAGCCGGGCGGTGAGCAGGAGGGCCGCGGCGCCCGTGGCCTCGTCCTCCCGGATGCCGTCGTCGCGGCCGGGGAAGGCGCGGGCGCGGACCCGGCCGGCGGCCTCCTCCTCCCAGGCCCAGGCGTAGATCCACTCGCCGGGCGGCGGGACGGGCAGCGCGTCGACCTCCGCGGCCGAGGCGTACTGCCGCAGCGTGCGCGGCGGGACCCACTCCGGACGGGCCTCGATCCAGCTGAACTCGCCGTCGAGGCGGGTGCCCACCACCCCGGCGGGCGTGACCAGTTCGGGCACGTCGAGGAGCCAGGCCGTACCGACGCAGGGGTGCCCGGCGAAGGGGAGGCGCAGGCCGGGCGTGTAGATGTCGATGACGCCGCGTTCCGGGTCGTCGACGAACACGGTCTCGCTGAAGCCGAGTTCGGCGGCGAGGGCCTGCCGCTTGCCGCGGTCCGGCAGCAGCGATCCCTCGCGGACGACGCCCAGTTGGTTGCCGTGTCCGCCGCCGGGTCCGCAGAAGACGCGCAGTACGTCGTAATCAGTCACCCGCGCATTCAAACACCCCCGGTACGGCAGGTTCATGCCGTACGGATCGCGTACGCGGGGCCGCGCACCCCGTCCGCACGTCCGTGCGCGCGCCGGGGGAAGGCCGCGAATGCCCGGGTCCGCTGGGGCGGAACCCAAGAGCCCTTGACCCTTGCTTGACCATTCCATGGGGTCTGCTTTTGGCCACCGTGATCCGGCCGTGTCCATGAGCTTCCTGTGAGAGCTGAATCACCGGACGTGCGGGTATCACTGAGGCAAGCCTCAGATAAGTTAGGCCAGCCTCACCCAATACCGCGCGGCCGCTCCGCGCGGTCTGTCCGTCCTTTGACTTGGAGCCTTCATGCGAGCCGTCCGACTCTCAGTCGTCACCGCAGCCGCCACCGCGGCCGCTCTGACCGCCGTCACGGGCTGCACGGAGAAGAGCGACGCGAAAGGCGGCAGTGGCGCGATCCAGGTGACCGCCGCGGACGCCAAGTGCGACACCTCCGCCACCTCGGTCCCGGCCGGCCAGGTCACGCTGAAGATCGAGAACAAGGGCTCGAAGGCCACCGAGGTCGAGATCCTCTTCCCCGACGACCGGATCGTCTCCGAGAAGGAGAACATCGGCCCCGGCACCAAGTACACGCTGACCGCCGAGGTGAAGGCCGGCGCGTACGAGATCGCCTGCCGCCCCGGCATGAAGGGCCACGGCGTCCGCCAGAAGCTCACGGTCACCGGCGGCAGCAAGGTCGCCAAGCGCGACCCCCGTCTCGACAAGGCCGTCGCCGCCTACCGCGAGTACGTGCAGGAGCAGGCCGACGAGACGCTGCCGAAGGCCGAGGCGTTCGCGAAGGCCGTCAAGGACGGCGACCTCGACGCCGCCAAGAAGCTGTACGCGAACTCGCGCCTCGGCTGGGAGCGCACCGAGCCGGTCGCCGAGTCCTTCGGCGACATCGACCCGAAGGTCGACGTCCGCGAGGACGGCCTCGAGGAGGGCCAGGACGCGGAGAAGGACTGGACGGGCTGGCACCGCCTGGAGAAGTCCCTCTGGCAGGACAAGAAGATCGGTGACCGCGAGAAGAAGCTGGCCGACCAGCTGGTCACCGACCTGACGGACTGGCAGAAGCGCGTCGGCAAGGCCGAGATCACCCCCACCTCCATGGCCAACGGCGCCAAGGAGCTGCTGGACGAGGTCGCCACCGGCAAGGTCTCCGGCGAGGAGGACCGCTACGCGCACACCGACCTCGTCGACTTCAAGGGCAACGTCGAGGGCGCGCAGAAGGCGTACGAGCTGCTGAAGCCGGTCGCCGAGGAGAACGACGCCGCGCTGACCAAGGAGCTCGACAAGCAGTTCACCGCGCTGAACACGCTGCTCGACACCTACCGCGAGGACAAGACGTCGTACGACTTCGTCTCGTACGACAAGGTCGGCAAGGCCGACCAGAAGGAGCTCTCGGACGCGGTCAACGCGCTCGCCGAGCCGCTCTCCAAGCTCGCCGCCGCCGTCGTCAAGTGAGCGAGGGGCCCATGACCGACACCACTGAGACCACTCCCGACGCCACCGCCGACAGCGGCTCCCGGACACCGTCCCGGCGCTCGCTGATCGGCTGGGGCGGGGCGGGACTCGCGCTGGGCGCCGCCGCGGCGGGCGGTGCGGTCGCGATGACCCGCGCCGGCAACGACGTCGACCCGGCCGGCGCCGAGACGGGCGCCGCGGTCCCCTTCCACGGCCCGCACCAGGCAGGTATCGCCACCGCGGTGCAGGACCGCCTGCACTTCGCCGCGTTCGACGTGAAGACGGACGACCGCGACGCCTTCGTCCAGCTCCTGAAGGACTGGACCGAGGCCGCCGCGCGGATGACCGCCGGGCACGCGGTCGGCGAGGGCGCGTACGGCGGTCTCGCCGAGGCCCCGCCGGACGACACCGGTGAGGCGCTGGGCCTCAAGCCCTCGCGCCTCACGCTGACGATCGGCTTCGGGCCGTCCCTCTTCGAGAGGTTCGGCCTGCGCGAGCGGCGGCCCGAGGCGCTGGTCGACCTGCCGAAGTTCTCCGGCGACAACCTGGACAAGGCCCGCAGCGGCGGCGACCTGTGCATCCAGGCGTGCGCGGACGACCCGCAGGTCGCGGTGCACGCCATCCGCAACCTCGCCCGGATCGGCTTCGGCAAGGTCGCCATCCGCTGGTCCCAGCTGGGCTTCGGCAAGACCTCGTCGACGACGCCCGACGCGCAGACCCCGCGCAACCTGATGGGCTTCAAGGACGGCACCCGCAACATCGCGGGCACCGAGACGGACCGGCTGAAGAAGTTCGTCTGGGTCGAGGGCGAGGGCCCGGACTGGATGAAGGGCGGCTCGTACCTCGTGGCCCGCCGCATCCGGATGAACATCGAGACCTGGGACCGCACCTCGCTCCAGGAGCAGGAGGACGTCTTCGGCCGCGACAAGGGCGAGGGCGCCCCCGTCGGCAAGGCCAAGGAGCGCGACGAGCCGTTCCTGAAGGCGATGAAGCCCGACGCGCACGTCCGGCTCGCCCACCCCGACTCCAACGACGGGGCGACGATCCTGCGCCGCGGCTACTCCTTCACCGACGGCACGGACGGCCTCGGCCGCCTGGACGCGGGGCTGTTCTTCCTCGCGTACCAGCGCGACGTCCGCAAGGGCTTCATCCCGGTCCAGCGGAACCTGTCGCGCACCGACGCGCTCAACGAGTACATCCAGCACGTGGGTTCGGCGATCTTCGCGGTTCCCCCCGGCGTCCGGGACAAGGACGACTGGTGGGGCCGGGCGCTGTTCTCCGAGGAGGCGTAGCCGTGTTCGGCAACTATCTGATCGGCCTGCGCGAGGGGCTGGAAGCCAGCCTCGTCGTGTGCATCCTGATCGCCTACCTGGTGAAGACCGGCCGCCGGGACGCCCTGCGGCCCATCTGGACCGGCATCGGCGTCGCCATCGTGCTGGCGCTGGCGTTCGGCTGCGCCCTGGAGTTCGGCTCGCAGGAGCTGACGTTCCAGGCGCAGGAGGCGCTCGGCGGTTCGCTGTCGATCGTGGCGGTGTGCCTGGTGACGTGGATGGTCTTCTGGATGCGGCGCACGGCGCGGCACCTGAAGGCCGAGCTGCACGGCCGGCTGGACGCGGCGCTCGCGATGGGCACGGGCGCGCTGGTCGCCACCGCCTTCCTCGCGGTCGGCCGCGAGGGCCTGGAGACGGCCCTGTTCGTGTGGGCGTCGGTGCACGCCGCGAGCGACGGCACACCGCGCCCGCTGATCGGCGTCGCCCTCGGTCTCGCCACCGCGGTCCTGCTCGGCTGGCTCTTCTACCGGGGCGCCCTGAAGATCAACCTCGCGAAGTTCTTCACCTGGACCGGCGGCATGCTCGTCGTCGTCGCCGCGGGCGTGCTCGCGTACGGCGTCCACGACCTCCAGGAGGCCGACTGGATCCCCGGCCTGACGAACCTCGCCTTCGACATCAGCAGCACCATCGAGCCCACCAGCTGGTACGGCACGCTGCTGAAGGGCGTCTTCAACTTCCAGCCCGACCCGACCGTCCTCCAGGTCGTCGTGTGGGCGCTCTACCTGGTCCCGACCCTGCTGATCTTCCTGTGGCCGTCGGGCCGCGGCGCGGGCAAGCCGGAGCGGGCTCCCGGACAGCCGCAGCCGCAGCCGGCGACGGGCGGCGCGGTCGCCGACCGGAACTGACGGCACGCTCCGGGCACTTCGGCCCGGTGCCCCCGCTCCCTGGCGGGGACCGGGTCACGATGCGGGCCCGAGACCCGGTCCCCGCGCCCGCCGACCCCGCCCTCCCCGGTAGGGTTCGGGCCCGGGAACGGGGAAGGTGAAGGGACCCGATGAGCAGGCTTGGAAGGCTGAGGCGGTCCGCGCCGGTGGTGGCGGCCGGGATCGTACTGTCCGTCACGGCGAGCGGCTGCGTGGTGGTGCACGGGGAGCGCGAGGTCCTCCCCGGCGCGAAGAGGTCCGAAGCGGCGCGCGCTCTCGAGGACTTCACGTCCGCGTACAACAAGGCCGACAAGGCGTACGACCCCTCCCTGGACGCCGGCCGGATCACCGGGCCCCTCGCCGCCATCGACGGCGCGAAGCTCAAGGCCGGTCACATCAACAACCCCTCGGGCAACCCGGCCCACCGGCCGCTGGAGCTGACGGACGCCCACTTCGCCATCCCGAAGAAGGCGGGCTGGCCGCGGTGGTTCCTCGCCGACACCAAGGCCAACAAGGGCGCCCCGGACTCCCGTTGGCTGCTGGTCTTCACCCGCGGCGACGCCGACGACGTGTGGCAGGTCTCGTACCTGACCGTCCTGTCCGCCGACGACGTGCCCCGGTTCGCGAAGGACGAGAACGGCTGGGCCGAGCCGGTCACCCCCGGCGACACCCGGCTGGCGGTCACGCCCGCGAAGCTGAGCACCTCGTACGCGAGTTACCTGAGGAACGGCGGCGAGGACTTCGCGCCCGGTACGCACACCTCCGGGTGGCGGTCCCTGCGCAAGAAGAACGCGAGCAAGCCCGGTCTCGCCCGGCAGTACGTCGACGAGGCGCTGACGGCCGGCGACTACGCCCCGGTCGGGCTGCGCACCGCGGACGGCGGCGCGCTGGTCTTCTTCAGCACGCGCCACTTCGAGAAGCAGACGGCCGCGCAGGGCGTCGACCTGGAAGTGACCGACCCGAACATCGAGGCACTGCTGAACGGCGAGGTCAAGCAGTCCCTCACCCTGGAGTTCGTCTCCAACCAGGCGGTCCTGAACCCGCCGCGGACGGCGGCGGACCCGAAGGTGGAGTTCGTCAGCCGGGTCCAGGGGCTGACGGCGGCACACGGCGAGTAGCCGCGCGGGTCAGCCTCCGTGCGGCCAGGCGGCGAGCTGGTCCGAGCCGTCCCCCACGGAGCGGGAGCATTCGTCGGTCAGCACTTCCAGCAGGGTCAGCGGGTCGGGCAGCGCGTGCTCGGGGCCGCGCACCCAGTCGACCGACAGGCCGCCCGGCAGCTGCGCCGGCGGCACGAGGACGTAGGAGCCGCGGCAGTGCCAGCGCAGGCCCGGATGCTCGTCCATCGTCTCGGGGTGACAGTCCAGCTCGCAGGGCCACCACTCGTCCTCGTCCTCCGGCGTACCGCGCGTGAGGGTGAAGAAGAGCATGCGTCCGTCGCCGGTCTCGGCGACCGGGCCGACCTCGATGCCGGCGGCGAGCAGCCGCGCCATCGCCTCGCGACCGGCGTCCAGCGGCACGTCGAGGACGTCGTGCACCATGCCGGTCGCGGTGATGAAGTTGGCCTGCGGCTGGTGCCGGGCCCAGCGCTCGATCTGGGTGCGGTCGGTCGTGGACTGCGTCTGCCAGGCGAAGGAGACGGGGTGCCGCGCGGGCGTGGGGCAGCCGACGCGGTCGCAGGAGCACCGGTATCCGGCGGGGTGCGCGGCGGGCGCGAGCGGCAGCCCGGCACCGGCGGCGGCGAGCAGCAGGTTCTCACGCCCGCCCTCGTCGGCGGTCTCCTTGGGGCGACGGCCGCGCAGCCACTGGGAGATCCTGCCCTGCCGGCCGGAACGGCCGCCGAACTCCGCGCTCATCTATCCCCTCGCCTTGCTGTGGTGCGGACAGCATCGCTTCATGGTCCCACCATCCTGCGCCCTGGGGGGCCGGAGCCCGCATCCGGGGTCGTCGGGCGGGCCGGTCACGGCCCTCGATCGAGTGTCAATGCATAGTTTGATGGTATTTATCCCCCTACCGTGGTCGCCATGGTCACACGGACTGCGCTCACGGGTATCGCCGGTCTCACCTCGCTGGCCCTCGCCGCGCCGGGCGGCGTCCTGGCCCCGCTGGAGTGGGGCGCACGCCCCCTGACGGTGGCCGGGCTCCCCCGCGTCGTCTACGTCGCCCACCGGGGCGGCGCCCGCGAGGTCCCGGAGAACAGCATGTCGGGCCTGATGACGGCGTACGAACGCGGCACGGCCCAGGTCCTCGACTTCGACACCCGCATGCTGCGCGACGGCCACATGGTCGTGATGCACGACCGGACGCTGAACCGCACGACCTATCTGGGCGGCCCGGTGCGCAACCTCACCCTGCGGGACTGGCAGGGGGTGCGGCTGCGGCCGAGGGACGCGCTCCCGGGCAGCTGGCGCTCGGAGCGGCCGCCGACGGTGGACGAGGTGCTGGATCGTTTCGGCGGGCGCATCGTGCTGATGCTGGAGGCCAAGGACCCGGAGAGTCTGCGCGCGCTCGCCGGGCTGCTGCGGGCGCGCGGGCTGACCCGCTCGGTGTTCGTCAACTCCAACCGCCCCGAGGTGGCCCGGCGCGCCCACCGCATGGGGCTGATCGCGCAGCTGTGGCGCTCGGCCGACCAGATGCGCCGTGACCGGCCGGAGCGCTGGGCGGCCTTCGTGGACCTCCTCGACGTGGACCACAAGGCCCGCGACGCGGACCTGGTCCGGGCGGCGGCGTCGGGCATCCCCCGGGTCTGGGCGCACACGGTGGTGACCCCGGCCCAGCGCGACCGGGTCCTCGGGCTCGGCTGCAACGGGGTCATCACGGACGCGCCGGGCCGGCTCGCCCGCCATCCGGTGAGGGCCGTCAGGATCGCGAAGGCCGCGCGGACCGCGAGGGCGCTCAGGGCACGGCACGTCCTGGGGGTGCTGCGGTCGGCTCAGCGCGGGGCGAGACCGTAGAGGGCGTAGTCGACGAGGGTGTCCGTGTACGCGTGGGAGATCGGCCCGGTGCGCTGGAGCCAGCGCTGGGCGAGCGGGGCCACGAAGAGCTCGAGGGCGATACGGGGGTCGACCTCGGGGCGTACGGCTCCCTGGTCCTGCGCGGAGCGCAGCCGGCGGACGTAGAGCTGGAGCTGCGGTTCCAGGAGCTTGCCGACGAACTCGGCGCCGAGCTGTTCGTCCACGAGGCCCTCGGCGGCGAGGGCGCGCGAGGGGGCCTCGAAGCGGGGGTCGAGCAGTTCGTCCACGGTGGCCCGCAGGACCAGCTTGAGGTCGGCGGCCAGATCGCCGGTGTCCGGGATGCCGTCCTGCGGATCCTGCCCGGGCTGTGCCGCTGCCCGGGCGGCCTGCTCGCCCAGGTCCAGGAAGGCCTCCAGCAGCACGTCGGCCTTCGAGTTCCACCAGCGGTAGATCGTCTGCTTGCCGACTCCGGCACGGGCGGCGATGCCCTCGATGGTCGTCTTGGGATAGCCGACCTCACCGACGAGGGCGAGGGCGGCGTCGTAGATCGCGCGACGCGACCTCTCGCTGCGGCGGGCGGAATCGGGGGCGGGCTTCTGGACCATGGGGCGAATGTAACAGGTTGACAAGACGGTACGTCTCGCCGACAGTGGAGGGAGTGGCGAGACGATACGTCTCGTATCAGGTTGGACGCGGTGCGGCGGAAGGAGCCGGTGATGGCGCGAGGTGGAGACGGAAACATGCTGGGCGTCGGCGGTACGCGGCAGAAGCTCGGCCGCTCGGCCCTGCGGGGTGGCGGCAGCGGCGGCCGGATCGGCGGCGGCCTCGACCCCCAGACCCAGAAACGGGAGCTGCTGCGCAGGCTGCGGGAGGGGCGGGGGGAGCCGGGGGCGGGGGCTTCGGGGGCGCACGCCCCGGAGGCGGGGCACGGAGCCGACGCCCCGGAGGCGGAGCACGGAGCCGACGCCCCGGAGGCGGGGCGGGGAGCGGGCGCCTCGGAGGCGGGGCGGGGAGTGGACGCCGAGAGGGCGGGGGCGCGTGCGGTGGAGGAGGGCGGTCGCACTCCTCCGGGGGAGGACGGGGGCGGGGCGGTGGTGCGGTGAAGTAGGGGAGGTCGGCCGCTTGTGCGAGTAGGGGGCCGGCAGGGCAGAAGCCGTCGGGCCCCTTTCCCCGGGAACGAGGGGGCCGGGCAGGCGTTGCTGGGGCCGCTTCCCCGAGAGCGGGAGCGGGGCTCGACGGAAGGGGCGCAGGCGCCGTCGGGCCTGCTTCCTCGGGTGGTGAGAGGGCCGGGGCTCGACGGAGGGGGTGCAGACGCTGGTGGGCCCGCTTCCTCGGTTGGTAAGAGGGCCGAGGCTCGGCGGGGGTGGGCCAGACGCGGGTGGGCCCACTTCCCCGTGAAAAGCCGCCGGGTCGGGGTCCCGAGGTGCAGAGGCGAGCTCGGCGGCGGGTGGCGCCGGGCTACTCGGCCGGGGGCCAGGGGTCGCCCCAGTCCGCGTCGCGGGCGGCGCGGTACAGGGCGCCGTGGCGCTTGGTCACCGTCTCCCGGTGCAGGGACTCGTCGGGGCCGCACAGGTCGAGCAGTACCTGGCCCTTACGGATCTGCGGTCTGCGCACGACGCGGGAGGGGGCCGGTGTCGCCGGCAGCCGGGTGGCGGCGACGTAGCTGAACTTCTCGTCCTCGTACGCCAGGGAGCCGCCCTTGACCTGGCGGTGCAGGGAGGAACGGCTGACCCGGGCAGAGAAGTGGCACCAGTCCTCACCCGGCACGAGGGGGCAGGCGGCGCTGTGCGGACAGGGCGCGGCGATCCGGAAGCCGGCCTCGATCAGGCGGTCGCGGGCCTCGATGACGCGGGCGTAGCCGTCGGGGGTGCCGGGCTCGACGATCACGACGGTCCGGGCGGCGGTCGCGGCGGCGTCCACGACACTGGCGCGGTCGGCCTCGGTCAGCTCGCCGAGGACGTAGGAGACCGTGACGAGATCAGTGCTCTCGATGGTGAGCGCTGCTCCGATACGAGAGCGGCGCCACTCGGCGGTCTTCAGCGCCGGGTTCGCGGCGGCGATGTCGCGGCCCAGCGCGAGCGCCGGTTCGGCCCAGTCCAGGACCGTCACCGGGCGGTCACCCTCCCAGGTCGCGCTGACCGCCCAGGTCGCCGCTCCGGTGCCGCCGCCGACGTCGACGTGGCTGTCCGGCGTCCAGTCCGGCACGGCGTCCGCGAACGCGTCCAGCGCCGCGCGGACCGCCTCGAACGTGGCCGGCATCCGGTACGCGGCGTACGCGGTCACGTCCGCGCGGTCACGCAGGATCGGCGCGTGGGTCGGGGTGGCGCCCCGGTAGTTCGCGATCAGCCGCTCGACCGACTGCGCCGCCGCCTTCGGGGGCAGGCCGTCCAGGAGGCCGGCGAGGGCGGTGCGCAGGGTCTCGGCGGGAGAGGCGGGGGCGTTCACCCGGCGATTCTACGGTCGCCGGACCGACGCCCCGCCCGTCCGGTCCGGCCCACTCCCCCGGCCCCGGCCCACTCCCCCGCCGACACCGACCGGCATCGCACAGCACCGGCACAGCACCGGCATCACCCTTCACTGCGAGGCCGGACGGCGAACCCGGCGCCTGTCGGGTGCCGCTGCGCCCACCCGTACCGCCCCTGGGTACGTTCACCCACCCGTGCCGCCCCTGCCGTACGGACAGCCCATACGTGCCGTACGTCCGGCGGGGACGAGACAGCCGGCCCCGCGTCACCGGGCCCACGCGCCTCCCCGGTCACGGCGCCCGGGGCGGTGTCCCTCCGGTCGGGCCGCGTACCGCTCGGGCCAGGCGGGTCGCCGCTGCCGCCCGGGGCGTGTTGTCGGGGGTGCGGCGGCGAGGATGGACCGTGTTGGCCAGCAGGACGAGGAACGTGTCCGTCGCCGGGTCCAGGACCAGGGAGGTGCCGGTGAAGCCGGTGTGGCCGACCGCCCCGTGCCGCGCGAGGTCGCCCATGAACCACGGCTGGTCCACGGCGAAGCCCAGGCCCGGCGGCGTCAGCATCAGCTCGACGAAGTCGGGGCCGAGTATGCGGGCGGGGCCGTAGGAGCCGCCTGCGAGGAGGGTGCGGCAGAAGACGGCGAGGTCGCGGGCCGTGGAGAAGAGGCCCGCGTGTCCGGCCACCCCGCCGAGCGCCCACGCGTTCTCGTCGTGGACCACTCCCCGCAGCATCCCCCGGTCCGCCTTCCCCCAGGGCCGCCGCTGGTCCTCGGTGGCGGCGGCGCCGGGACGGGGTCCGAAACCGGTGTCCGTCATGCCCAGCGGGCGGGTGATCCCGTCGTGGACGAGGACGTCGAGCCCTCGCCCGGTGATCCGCTCCAGGACGTACTGCAGGAGCAGCAGGTTGAGGTCGGAGTAGCGGTACACCGCGCCGGGCCGGGTCACCGGTGCCTCGGCCCGCAGGAGTTCGAGGCGGGCCGCGTCGGACGGGCAGTCGTACAAGGGGAGTTCGGGCCGCAGGCCGGAGGTGTGGGTGAGGAGCTGCCGCACGGTGATGCCGTGGCGTGCGACGGCGCGGAAGTCGGGCAGGTACGCCGCCACCCGCGCGTCGATGCCGAGCGTGCCGCGCTCCAGCTGCTGGACCGCGGCGACGGCCGTGAACAGCTTGGTCAGCGACGCCAGGTCGAAGGGCGTGTGCACGGTCATCGGCACCCGTTCCCCGGGCGCCAGCTCGGTCCCCGCGTCCCGCTCCTCGTCGTACGCCGCGTAGCGCACCGCCCACCCGGCCGCCTCCTCGACGGCGATGACCGGTCCGCGTCCGGCGACGACGACGGTGCCCGCGGCCCAGGGGCGCTGCCCCGTGGTCAGGGTGCGCACCTCCCGTACGAGCTGCCGCAGTTCACCGGGGTCGAGCCCGGCCCGTTCCGGTGTGTCGACGCGCAGTCTCGGTGCGCTCAGTTCTCCGCCGCCTTTCCTTGCGCTGTCCGGTCGTCCGCGGGACCGCGGTCCCCGTCGAGCGGGGATCCCTGTTCCCAGGGACGGCACAGTGCCACGAAGCAGGCGATCGCCACCAGTGCCGCGGCGAGTTGGACGACGGCCATCGGTACGGCCGTGTGCTCTCCGGCGATCCCGACGAGGGGCGAGGCGATCGCGCCGACGAGGAAGGAGGTGGTGCCGAGCAGGGCCGACGCCGAGCCCGCGGCGTGCCGCGTGCGCGTCAGGGCGAGGGCCTGGGTGTTGGGCAGGGTGATGCCCATGGCGGTCATCAGGGTGAAGAGCGCGGTGGCGACGGGCGCGAGCCCGACGTCGCCGAAGACGCCGGCCGACATGAGCAGCAGGGCGGTCGCGGAGACCGTGACGACGGCGAGGCCGGTGGCGAGCGTCTTGTCCAGGCTGACCCGGCCGACCAGGACCTTGCCGTTGATCTGGCCCGCGGCCACCAGGCCGACGGAGTTCACGCCGAACAGCAGGCTGAAGGTCTGCGGGGAGGCGCCGTAGATCTCCTGGATGACGAAGGGCGAGGCGGAGATGTACGCGAAGAGCGCGGCGAAGGCGAAGCCGCCCGCGAGCATGTAGCCGGCGAAGACGCGGTCGGCGAGCAACCCGCGCATGGAGCGCAGCGCCTCCCCGACGCCGCCGCTGTGCCGGTCCTCGGAGGCGAGCGTCTCGGGCAGCCTGAACCACACGACCGCCGTCAGCACGATGCCGACGACCGTGAGGACGGCGAAGACGCCCCGCCAGTCGGTGACGCGCAGGATCTGGCCGCCGATGAGCGGGGCGACGATCGGGGCGACCCCCGAGATCAGCATCAGCGTCGAGAAGAAGCGGGCCATGGCCACGCCGTCGTACAGGTCGCGGACGACGGCGCGCGCGATGACGATGCCGGCGGCGCCCGCGAGGCCCTGGGCGAGCCGGAGGGCGACGAGGAGTTCGACGTTCGGCGCGACGGCGCACAGGGCGGTCGCGACGATGTAGACGAGCAGGCCGGCCAGCAGGGGCCTGCGGCGGCCGAACTTGTCGCTCATCGGCCCTACGACGAGCTGGCCGAGCGCCATGCCCGCCAGGCAGGCGGTCAGGGTGAGCTGGACGGTCGCGGCCGGCGCGTGGAGCGACCTGGTGACCTCCGGCAGGGAGGGGAGGTACATGTCCATGGCCAGCGGGGGCGTGGCGGTGAGGCCGCCGAGGACGAGGGTGACGAGCAGTCCGGTCCTGCGCAGGGCCGTCGGGTCGGGCAGCGTCCCGGCCGCGGCCCCGGGCGCCTGTCCGGCGGCCGCCGCCCGCGGTATGTGCCCCTGGGAGTCGTCCCGGCTCCTCGTCGTGCGGCCGCCTTCCGGCATGTGCCCCTCCCTCTGCGTCAGGTCCGCCACCTATGCTCTCAGCTCGTACGGAGTGTTCGGGGTCACAGGGCGAGGGGCCGGGTAATGGCGGGCGAGAGCGTGCGGTGGGGAATTCTGGCGACCGGAGGGATCGCGGCGGCGTTCGCGGCGGATCTGGTGGATCTGCCGGACGCGGAGCTCGTAGCGGTGGCGTCGCGCAGCCAGGAGTCCGCGAAAGCGTTCGCGGAGCGGTTCGCGATACCCCGGGCCTACGGCGACTGGGCGTCGCTCGCCGTCGACGAGGACGTGGACGTGGTGTACGTGGCCACGCCGCACTCGGCGCACCGGGCGGCGGCGGGCCTGTGCCTGGAGGCCGGGCGGAACGTGCTGTGCGAGAAGGCGTTCACGCTGAACGCGCGCGAGGCGCGGGAGCTGGTGACGCTCGCCCGAGAGCGGGGCAGCTTCCTGATGGAGGCCATGTGGATGTACTGCAATCCGCTGGTCCGGCGACTGAAGGCGCTGGTGGACGACGGTGCGATCGGTGAGGTCCGCACGCTGCAGGCCGACTTCGGGCTGGCCGGGCCGTTCCCGCCCTCGCACCGGCTGCGGGACCCCGCGCAGGGCGGCGGCGCGCTCCTCGATCTCGGCGTGTACCCGGTCTCGTTCGCGCAGTTGCTGCTCGGGGAGCCGTCGGACGTGACGGCGAGAGCGGTGCTCTCGGATGAGGGCGTCGATCTCCAGACGGGTGCACTGCTCTCCTACGAGAGCGGCGCTCTCGCTTCGGTGCACTGCTCCATCAGCGGCGGCACCCCGGTGTCCGCGTCGGTCACCGGCTCCGCGGGCCGCATCGACATCCCGGACGGCTTCTTCTTCCCGGACCACTTCGTCCTGCACCGCGACGGCCGCGACCCCGAGAAGTTCCTGGCCGACCCGGCGAGCGGACCCCGCAACAGCATGAAGCACGAGGCCGTCGAGGTGATGCGGGCCCTGCGCGCCGGCGAGACCGAGTCGCCGCTGGTCCCGCTGGACGGCACCCTCGCCGTGATGCGCACGCTCGACGCGGTCCGCGACCGCATCGGCGTCCACTACCCCGGAGAGACCCGCTAGGTCCCGCCGTTCGGGTCCGGCCTGACCGGCGTCTCCGGCCGGCATCGCCGTCTCCGGCCGGCATCACGGCGACCGGCCGGCATCACGGCGTCCGACAGACGTCACGGCGTCCGGCGGGGACGAACCGCCGGTCACGCGACGCCGGTCACGGCCGCCCCGGAGGCATTCCACGCGGGTCACCGCCCGGCCCCGGCCCAAAGGGACCCAGCCGGGGCGCGACCCGGCCCCGGCCGGAACCGGGACGGAGACGGCGACCCGCTCCGGATCAGGCCGGGACGGAGCGGCGACCCGCGCTCACTCAGGCCGGCTTGAGGCCCTGGTCGCCCACCTCCGTCACGAAGGACGCGGCCGTGGTGATCGGCGCGCCCGGCGTCGTCACCGCGGACACCGTCTTGAAGTCGGCCCGCGCCGCCTCGCGCCCGAGCTCGACGGTCACGTAGCCGCGCCGCCCGTTGTAGAACTTCAGGTGCGGGTTGGCCTTGGTGTACGTCTCCCAGTTGGCGGGCCGCTCCGCGCCGTCCTTGCCGCTGGAGATCGACGTGGCGACGATCTCGGTGCCGAGCGTGGCCGACGCCGGGTCGTCGAAGTCGTCCTTGATGTCGAAGGCGTACCCGACGTGGACGTCTCCGGTGAGCACCATCAGGTTCTCGATCCCGGCCGACCTGGCCCCGGCGAGGACCCGCTCGCGGGAGGCGCGGTAGCCGTCCCAGGCGTCCATCGACACCTTGGCGACCGGGTTGAGGTCCAGCTTGCGCTGGGAGAACGTGACCTGCTGCGGGACCACGTTCCACAGCGCCCGCGAGTCGCGCCAGCCGTCGATCAGCCAGCGCTCCTGCGTGGCCCCGGTGATGGTGCGTGCCGGGTCGTCCGACTCGGGCCCGGGGACGTGCGAGCCGTCGCCGTACGCCTGGTTGGAGCGGTACTGGCGGGTGTCGAGGATGTCGAACTGGGCGAGCCTGCCCCACCGCAGCCGCCGGTACAGCTGGGCGTCGGGTCCGTCGGGCAGCTGCGGGCGGCGCAGCGGCTGGTTCTCCCAGTAGGCGCGGTAGGCGGCGGCCCGGCGCAGCAGGAACTCCTCCGGCGGGTTGCCGTTCTCGTCGATGTCGTCGGCGTAGTTGTTCTCGGTCTCGTGGTCGTCCCAGGTGACGACGAAGGGGTGGGCGGCGTGGGCGGCCCGCAGGTCGGGGTCGGACTTGTAGAGGGCGTACCGCAGCCGGTAGTCCTCCAGGGTCACGGTCTCGTGGTTGAAGAGGTCGGGCAACGTGCGGTCGGTGTACTTGCGGGCGCCGCCGACGGAGTTGACGGCGTACTCGTAGAGGTAGTCACCGAGGTGGAAGACCACGTCGACGTCGTCCTCGGCGAGGTGCTTGTACGCGGTGAAGTAGCCGTCGTGGTACGCCTGGCAGGAGACCGCGGCGAGGGTGAGTCCGGAGGTGCGGCTGCGGGTGGCGGGCGCGGTGCGGGTGCGGCCCGCCGGGCTGACCCAGCTGCCGGCGCGGAAGCGGTAGTAGAAGACCCGGTCGGCGTCGAGGTGGCCGACCTCGACGTGGACCGTGTGGTTGAACTCGGGGTGCGCGAGGGCGGTGCCGCGTCTGACGATGCGGCGGAAGCGCTCGTCGTGGGCCAGCTCCCAGTGCACGACGACGCGCTCCCGGGGCAGTCCGCCGTCGGCCTGGTAGGGCGCCGGGGCGAGCCGGGTCCACAGGAGCACGGAGCCGGGCAGCGGGTCGCCCGACGCCACGCCGAGGGTGAAGGGGTCGTCCCCTATCTTCGCGGCGTCGAGTTCGGCGGCGCTCGCGACGCCCGCGGTCGGCAGGTCGACGGCGAAGGCGAGTGCGGCGGCGGCGCCGGTGACGGTGAGGAAGCGGCGGCGTCCGATGTGCCGGGCGGCGGCGCGCAGTTCGGCTGCGTGCCGGGACGGGGCGTGCGGTGGCTGATGCGCTGCGGGTGTCATCTGGCCCTCCCCTGACGGTGGTTGTACGAGGCATTGGAGTGGTCAGGGTCGACGCTGGACTGTCGCGTACACAACAGCCAGATGGCGGATGGATGAGTTCCGGACGGCGGACCCTCCCGTACGCTGCGGGGCCATGAATGCCATGCAAACGAAGACGGCGGTGGTGACCGGGGCGGGCTCCGGCATCGGCCGCGCGGTCGCCGTGGAACTGCTGCGCACGGGCTGGTCGGTGGCGCTCGCCGGCCGCCGGACCGGCCCTCTGGAGGAGACGGCCGCCCTGGCACCCGGCAGCCCCTCCCTGGTCCTGCGCACGGACGTCTCGGACCCCGGCGACGTGACCGCCCTCTTCGCGGCCGTCCGCGAGCGCTTCGGGCGCCTGGACCTGCTCTTCAACAACGCGGGCACGTTCGGGCCCGGCGGAGTCCCGGTCGAGGAACTCCCCTACGACGCCTGGCGGCACGTGGTGGACACCAACCTCAACGGGGCGTTCCTGTGCGCGCAGGCGGCGTACCGGCAGATGAAGGAGCAGGAGCCGCAGGGCGGGCGGATCATCAACAACGGCTCGATCTCCGCGCACACGCCCCGCCCGCAGTCCGTGGCCTACACGGCGACCAAGCACGCGCTGACCGGGCTGACCAAGGCGCTCTCCCTGGACGGCCGCCCGTACCGGATCGCGGTGGGACAGATCGACATCGGCAACGCGGCCACCGACATGACCGAGCGCATGCGGACGGGCACGCTCCAGGCGAACGGCGAACTGGCCGTCGAGCCCGTGATGGACGTGGCGGACGTGGCGCGCACGGTGCGGCACATGGCGGAGCTGCCGCTGGAGGCGAACGTGCAGTTCGCGACGGTGCTGGCGACGGCGATGCCCTACGTGGGCCGCGGCTGAGACCGCCGGCCCCGGTTCGTCAAGACCTCAACCTCCACAAGCGGAGGCCGTCCGTCCGGGGTATCGCGGCCGGTGACAGGCCTATGCTCGACTCCTCTCCCACAGAGCTTCACAGTTGGAGCACAGAGCTTCCGCAGCCATTCCGAGGGGGGAGGGGCGGCCGTCCCCGGTCCGGAGGGGGTGGGTCTCGCGCGGGACGGCGAGACGTACACCGGACCCGGGAGGGCCGCCCCGCCATACGTCGGGGTTCCCCCTTCACTCCCCGCGAGGGCTGTCCGGCTGTTCGACGCCTCCCGCGGTGTCCTTGTCGCGGTGACCGTCCGCCGGTGCCGGCTCCACGGCAGCATTCTCACCGTGAGGCCCCTCCGGCCCCTCACCACTCCCGGCAGCACTCTCACCATGAGACCCGCCCGGCCGCTCACCACTGCCGGCAGCCCGCTTGCCGAGAGGCCCGCCCGGCTGCTCACCGCCCCCGGCGGCCCGCTTGGCGCGGCGGCCGCGCACCGCGAACGCCCCGGCCCCCAGCGCCAGCACCGCGGCCCAGGACCCGGCCACCAGACCCCAGTTGGACGAGGAACCCGACGCGTGGGACGCCGGAGCGCCCGCCGCGCCCTTGCCGGGCTTGCCGGTCGCCGAGGCCCGCGCGCCGCCCTCGCTGACCGGATCGACCAGCACACCCACCGGCTCGGCCCGGCCCGCCCACTTGAAGCCCCAGTCGAGCAGGGCGGCCGTCTCCTTGTAGACGCCGTTCCCGCCGCTCTTGGGGTGCAGCACGGTGACCAGGAGCGTACGGCCGTCGCGGGTGGCCGCACCGGTGAAGGTGTTGCCGGCGTGACTGGTGTAGCCGTTCTTCACCCCGATCAGGCCGGGGTACGTCTCCATGCCCCAGGCGCCCGTCAGCAGCCGGTCGGTGTTCTGGATCTGGAAGGTCTTCTTCCCGCCCGCCGGGAAATCGGCGGTCCGCGTCGCGCAGTAGGCGCGGAAGTCGGCGTCGCGCAGGCCGTGCCGGGCGAACAGCGTCAGGTCGTACGCGGAGGACAACTGCCCCTTGTGGTCGAAGCCGTCGGGGCTGACCACGTGCGTGTCCAGGGCCTGGAGGTCGGTTGCCCTGGCCTGCATCGCGGCGACGGTACGGTCCATCCCGCCGTACATGTGACTCAGCACGTGCACCGCGTCGTTGCCCGACCGCAGGAAGACCCCGAGCCACAACTGCTCGACGGTGTACGTGATTCCGGGCCGGATGCCGACGAGGCTGGAGCCCGCCGGGACGTCGGCCAGTTCCGCGTCGGTCACCGTGTGCCGCTCGCCCCGGTCGAACTTCTCCAGCACCGTGTCCGCGAACAGCATCTTCAGGGTGGACGCGGGAGCCAGCCGGCGGTGCGCGTTGTACGAGGCGAGCACCCGCCCGCTCTCGTGGTCGGCGATCAGCCAGGCACGGGCGGTGAGTTCGGGCAGTCCCGAGGCGCCGCGCGACTGGACGCCGGTACGGCCGAGCCGCTCGCCTCCGATCGTGGAGACGGCGGCGGCGGGCCCGGCCGCGGCCAGGGGGACGGCGGCGGCGAGGCCGAGAGCGGCACGGCGGGTGAGCCGAGAGGAATCACGCATCCCGGGACCGTACAAAGCGCGCCTGTGACGCCGCGCGGCGGGGTCTTAAAGAAAAGGCATGGTGCGCCCCAAGAGATTGTGATCCCGACGCCGACCGGACGGAAGGGCGCGCGGCGGCGGGCACCGTAGGGGTGCGCGGGGTAGGTCCCAAGGGGACAAGACCCGTCGTACGGGCCGCCGTTGAGCGCGTCCAGACCGCCGTCAGGGCGGCCGTTCAGACCGCTGTCGCGTCCGTCGTTCAGGCCTGACCGGTCTCGAACCGGGAGATCTTGCCGTCCTCGACGACGAAGCTCCACCGGGTCTTCATCTCGCCCCAGGTGTCGTTGCTGTACCGGGCGATGAGGGCGCGGCCGCCGTCGGACTCGTTGTCGACCTCCATGTGGCCGTGGGAGGAGAAGATCTCCCGGTCGGTCCAGTCGGCGAGGTCGCGTTCGGACCCGTCGTCGGCCATGGTGGCGTCCGGGGTTAGGACGGCCAGGAAGGCCTCGCGGTCGTGCGCGTTCACGGCGCCGACGAAGGCCCGGACGGCCGGGTCGCTGAGCTTGGTCACCTGAATCGTCATGCCGCCCAGACTCACACCACGCCCGGGAGGCCGCCACCCGTACGGCCGCCCGGGCCCGCCGGACTCCGGGGATCGGTGCGAGGGTGGACGCGGGAGGGGGTCCGTCCACCGCTGTCCGCCGCTCTGCTCTGGGAGTCATTGTGACCTGTTACAACCGAAGCGACCTGGGACTGCTGCTGCTCCGTCTGAGCACCGGCGGGGTGCTGGCCGCGCACGGGGCGCAGAAACTGTTCGGCTGGTTCGGCGGAGGCGGCCTCTCCGAGACCGCCACGGCCATGGAGGCCATGGGGTACGCGCCGGGGAAGCCCAGTGCGGTGGCCACGGGCGTCGCGGAGGCGGGCGGCGGCGTGATGCTGGCGCTGGGCCTCGCGACCCCGGCGGCGGGTGCGGCGGCGGCCGGCGCGATGGCCGGCGCGACGGCCGTGCACGCGCCCAGCGGGTTCTTCGCGGCGAGCGGCGGCTACGAGTACGCCGCGTCCCTGGGCCTGGCCGCGGCGGGCCTCGCCGTGACGGGGCCGGGCCGCCTCTCGCTGGACAGCCTGCTCGGCCACGCGGTGAACCGCAGCTGGATGGTGCCGGTGGCGCTGGCCGCGGCGGCGGCGGGGACGATCGCCGTGGTCGGCACCCGCAACAAGCGGGTACGGCGCGCGGCCGAGGGCGAACAGGATTCGCTGTTCGAGGAGTAGGCGCCGGCCCGGGCCCCGGGCCGGGAGACTGACCTCATGGCTGATCACACCGCTGAGGAACTCTGGGCCACCATCGAGGACCTGCACACCTGGCTGGACGACAACCGGACGCACGACGGCCCGGAGGGACTCCTGCTGCGGATGCTGAAGCTCTCGGAGGAGGTCGGCGAGGTCGCCCAGGCGGTGATCGGCGCGACGGGCCAGAACCCGCGCAAGGGCACGAGCCACACGTGGGACGACGTCCGCGCGGAACTCTGCGACGTCGTCATCACGGCCCTGGTGGCCCTCCGCACCTTGACGCCGGACGCTCGGGGGGTCTTGACGGAGCATCTGAGGGGGGTGGCGGAGCGGGCGTTGGGGTCGTCGCAGACACCCTGAGGAGTGCGACGGCCTGCGGGTCCCCAGTCGTCCATCGTCAATGGCCGTGCAGAGTTGTTGAGTTGTGCACGTGTTGCCCGGACGGTGTGTGAACCGGCTCCCATGCGGAGCGACAAGGTTTCTGTACACACCCTTCCAGTGGCATGATCGATTGACCGTTCGAGGCGACGAAGTAGGGGGAGCCGTTGTCTTTCGAGGAGGAGTGGGCCCAGTTGAAGGCCGACGCGCTGGCGCGTCAGCAGACGGGCATGCAAATAGATCAGTTGCCGGCAGACGGCGGTGGGGGAACCGCCGCACCTGCCGCCGGCTCCCTGCTCGCGAAGGCCGAGTCGATCAATGGCAACTCGAATCTCCTGATCGAGATCGCGGGCTTTCTCCACGAGGGTCGACCCGATGCCGAACTGACCACCATGGCCCGGGAACCCCGGGCGCCCGAGGACGTGGCCAAGCAGGTGAGACGGTTCGCCGAATTCGCCGACGATCAGTACTTGGACGCGGTCGCCGTGTTCGCGGCACTGTCCACTCGTCTCAGGACGACCGGCAGCGACTTCGTGAAGATAGACGACGACACGGCTCAACAGTTCCTCGACAACGTACTGAAGTACGGCCAGTACGTCGCGCCGGAGGGGCGATGAGCAGCGGCATCAGCCACCGCAAGGATGTCGAGTTCCTGGAGGACTGCAACCCGGCCCTCGTCGAGCGGAACGCCGACGAGTTCAAGCGCCTGCACGACATGCTCGTAGCGGTCGACCCTTCCGCCGAGCGCGCCGAGAAGCACACACAATGGAAGAGCGAAGGCAGCCAGCACTACGAAGCCCGGCTCTCCGAGGGGCGCAAGCTGGTCGCGCAGCTCGCAGAGGGTTATGACAAGGCGTCCAGCGCTCTGCTCAGTTATGCCTTCGCGCTGGGGGTCGCCAAGGCCCACTATTCCAACGGCAAGGCGAACGAGCGGTTGCTCGCGGACCTGATCCACACCAAGGGCACGGCGATCACCCGTGATGCTCAGGAGGCTGAGCCGATGCGCCAGTGGGAGGACATGCGCGCCACCACCGGCGTCATGGACTTCTTCGCCGAGTTGACCATGGATGTCGATGACATCCGCGACGACGCGAACCGGCTGCACGACGCCGCCGGCGGGGACTTCCATCTGGCCAGGACCACAGAGCACGAGGCACGCGAGATCTGCGTACACGAGCTGAAGCAGGCGTACGACCTGCTGCCTGATTTCCGTATGGGATTCATCCAACGCGTAGACATCGTCTCGGCGATCTCGGAGCTGCGGCAGGAAGCGGCCGAGGCGAGCGCGAATCCCCTGACGCGGCTGCCTGGCAGCGGGCCGAAGCAGGATTACTACCCCGTTGCCGGTGACGACATCGTCTCCCCGACCCTGAAAGACATACGCCTGCAGGTCGCCAACCTTCCTGGCGCGACGGACAGTTACTGGAGCCCGCCGTCCAACGCACAAGAGCGGGCCGAATGGATCGCGGCGAACAAGGAGATCATCAAGGCCGCGGCACGGAATTCGGGACTGCCGCCGGACATGGTCGCCGGTATCGCGTGGCAGGAGATCGGCGGGCAGCCCGGCATCCTGGACGACATGACCGACACCCTCCGCGAACAGGCGGACTCTCCCCTCAGTCCGATCGCTCCAGAGAGCCTGCCGTGGCGCCTCGGCGGTGACCCGGACAACACCTCCATGGGCCCCATCGCCATCCAGGTGCGGCGCGGCGCGGAGGTTCTCGGCTACGACCCTGAGCATCTCACCGACCAGCAGCGCGGCATGGTGGAGACGGCCTTGCAGGACCCCGCGCAGAACATGTTCATCGCCTCGGAGTACCTGGCTCAGCTGAAAGCGGAGAGCGACTTCGCCGATGTGCCGCCCGAGGAGATGACGCCGGTTCAGTACCAGGAGCTCGCCGCGCGTTACAACGGCGGGCCGTACTGGGAGACCGACGACGCCCAGGCCTACGGGCGTGGGTTCGCGAACGATCTGAACGAGGCAAGGAACGCACTGCGCTGATGACCAGCCCTTCCCGCGTGGACGACGACCGCGGTTGTCTCCGTGTCGTCCTCGCCGTACCGCTCACCCTGTTCACACTCATCGCCGCGTACTTCTGCTGGACGGCACTGACCATCAGTCCGTCCGGGACGTGGGACGACGACGCGTACGCCGGGATCGTTCTGTCGTGCGTCGTCACCATCGCGTCCGCCGGGGCCGCAGCGGCGCTGTGGCTGGCGCCTTCGGTGCGGAGAGCCATGCCGTGGTGGTGGATGCTCCCGGTTCTGCTGTTGGGCGCGGTCGCCGGAGCACGTTGGGCTCTGGGAGCTTAGGGGCCCAGAGCAACCGTCGGACCTGGACGCCGCCCTGACGAACAAATTGCACGCGATCAGCCACCCCCGCCTCAGGTCAGTGACCTGAGCGGCAGACGAGTCGGGCTGTACGCCGGGTTCTGTCGCCGGTCGACCTCGCGGTCGGCCGGGAGACGGCCATCCATCTAGGGCCGGCGTTGCCGCCGGCCTCGTGCGGTCTACCCGCGGACTCGGGCGGGCAGCCCTCGAACGTCCGCGCAGAGACGCCTTTATATTCCAAAAGGTGTCTCCTTTTGACCTTGCTCCGGGTGGGGTTTACCTAGCCGCCTGAGTCACCTCAGGCGCTGGTGGTCTCTTACACCACCGTTTCACCCTTACCGGGGACCGAAATCCCTGGCGGTCTGTTTTCTGTGGCACTGTCCCGCGGGTCACCCCGGGTGGCCGTTAGCCACCACCCTGCCCTGTGGAGCCCGGACGTTCCTCGGGGAGGTCCACAAGAACCTCCACGCGGCCGTCCGCCCGGCTCGTCTGCCGTACCCGCCATGCTACCGGGCGTCCGGACCCCCGCCGCCCCGAGGCCGCCGTCGCCAGGAACGAACCCGCGAGGATCAGCGCGAACGCGGCCCCGACCGTGAGCGTCAGGGACTCGTCCAGGAACAGCACCCCGGCCGCCACCGCCACGGCCGGGTTGACGTACGTGAAGACGACCGCGCGGGTCGGTCCCGCCTCTCGGATCAGTTCGAGGAAGACCACGAAGGCCAGGGCCGTGCAGATGACGCCCAGACCGGCGAGCGAGGCGAGGACCGGGGCCGACGGGAGCGAGGACGGCCAGGTCAGGGCCGCCGCCGGGGCGTAGACGACGGTGGCCAGGAGCAGGCACGGGGCTATCAGCTGGAGCGTCGGGACCTGCTTGAGGTGGCGGGCCATGATCAGCGGCGCCGTCGCGTAGCCGATGACCGTCAGCAGCACCTCGGCCAGCGACCGCGCGTCGCCGCCGGTCAGGTGCGGCACGGTCAGGACGGCGACGCCCGCGAGTCCCAGGGCGAGCCCGGTGGTGCGGCGGGCGCCGAGCTGTTCCGTGTCGCCGAAGAAGCGGGCGAGGACCACGCCGACGATGGGGACCCCGGCGATCAGCAGTCCCGCCGTGGAGCTGGAGAGGTGCCGCTCCGCGTCCGTCAGCGTCCACCAGGGCCCGATGATCTCGATGCAGGCGAAGGCCAGCATGGGGCGCCAGTGGGCCCGTACGACGGTGAGCAGCCCGCCCTGGCGCAGGGCGAAGGGAAGCAGCAGGGCCGCGCCGAGCGCACAGCGCGAGAACACGACCATGGTCGGGGAGACCCCGTCCACCGCCACTTTGATCATCAGATAGGGGATGCCCCAGAGGACTCCCATCAGGGAGAAGAGGAGCCAGCCACGTGCAGTCATGGGGACGAGTGTCGGCGGCCCGCGGCGGGGTGTCTTGAACGCTGTTGCGGCACTGTCCCGCGGGTCACCCCGGGGTCGGGCCTCCCACCGGCCTACGCCGTCGGCGCCACGCTCGCCCGGTACGCGGCCGGCGTCACGCCCAGCACCCTGCGGAACCAGCGCGTCAGGTGCGCCTGGTCCGCGAACCCCACCAGCCCCGCCACCTCCGCGGGACGGTGCCCGGCCTCCAGGAGTCCCCGGGCCCGGCCGACCCGGTGCTGGGCGAGCCAGGCGTACGGCGGCATGCCCGTCGTCGTACGGAAGGCCCGCAGGAGCTGGTAGCGGGACAGGCCCAGGTCGGCCGCGAGGTCGGCCAGGGACGGCGGGGCCAGCAGTTCGTCGGCGAGCCGGTCGCGTACTGCCCTGGCGACGGCCGAGGCGCCCGGCACCGTGTCGCAGACCGGGCGGGCCGTGGAGTGCCGGCGGGCGAGGGCCGTGAGCAGCCACGGGAGGCGCGACTCGGCCTCCAGCGGGTCGGGGCAGGCGCTCAGTTCGGCGTGCGCGGTGCACAGGGCCGCGGCGAGTTCGGGGTCGTCGAGGAGGGCTTCGCGGAAGTTCGGCGGGGCGAGGGTGCCCTCGGTGAGCAGGGCGGCGTCCGGGTACAGCGCGCGGTACGCGTAGCCGTCGCAGGCCGCGGGGCCTCCGGTGTGCGTCTCTCCCGGGGCGAGTACGACGATCGAGCCGGGGCCGGGTCGGAGCCGGCCGCCGCGGTAGTCGATGACCTCGGCGCCGCCGACGCAGACGCCGACCGTGAACTCCTCGTGGGCGTGCGGGGCGTAGCGGTGCCGGTCGAAGCGCGCCGTGAGCAGGTCGAGGTGCGGTCCGCCGCGGCCCAGGGTGGCCCGCGTCCAGCTGGCCTCTTCCCGTGCGCTCACCGGCCCCTCCCTCCCGATGTCCGATGCGGTCCGGTCGGCTTCGCCTTCGTCGTCGCGTCCGGTCTTCACGTCCGGTCTTCACGTCCGGTCTTCACGTCCGGTCTTCACGTCTTCGCTGTCTGGTGTCTCGTCCACGTCCGCGATGTTCGGCGTCTCGCGTCGCGTCTTCGGCGTCCCGTCCTCTTCGTCTGGGCAACGCGCCGACGGCGCGCTGTATGCCGCCGCTGTACGGACGGCGCCCGGACGCCCTCCGTGGTGGGGGCGTCCGGGCGGGTGCGGGCCTCAGGCGGGGGCGAACTGCACCTTCGCCGTCGCCGGGTCCGCCTGGGTGAGGCGCACCCGCAGGCGTTCCCCGAGGGGGAGCGGTGCCGTGGCGCTCTCGATGCGGGCGACGACCGCCGGGTCGCGCAACTGGACGGTGCCGACGGTGGGTTCGTGGTCCTTCACGTCCACCACGCAGCCGTCGAAGAGGTCGCCGACCCGGTCCTGGAGCAGGGCCGCCTCCACCGTGTCCACGCACGCGCGTTCCACGGAGCCCGCGCGGCGGGCGCCCTCGGCCATCTCGCCGGGGAGTTCGTCGAGGGCGGCCGTCACCCAGTCCGGGACCGCCTCGCCGGCCGCGGCGGCGAGGCAGATCTCCGCGGCGTAGCGGTCGACGAGCCGGCGCAGCGGGGCGGTGCAGTGGGCGTAGGGCGCGGCGACGGCGGCGTGCGAGGTCAGTTCGGGGAGCGCGCCGTCGCGGAAGACGGTGTAGCCGGCGCCGCGCAGCAGCGTCGTGCACTCCTGGAGGAAGGCCGCGTGGTGCGGCAGGTGCGGCTCGAGGGAACGGATCAGCTCGGCGTACGAGACATGGTGCGGCCAGTCGATGCGCAGCGCCTTGGCAGTGCGGCGCAGCCGGCCGACGGCGCCGTCGGGGGCGGCCGGGAGGGTGCGCAGGACGCCGGTGCCGTGCGCGAGCATGAGGTCGGCCGCCGCCATCCCGGTCAGCAGGGAGATCTGGGCGTTCCAGCCCTCGGCGGGGAGCGAGGCGCGGAATTCGAGTTCGTAGGTGTGGTCGTGCTCGACGATCTCCTGCTCGGGGACGCCGAGGGAGATGCCGCCGCGCTCCGCCTCCAGCCGCTCGCGCCGCAGTCCGATCTCCTTCAGGAGGGCGAGCGGTTCCTCCGCCGTGCCCGTGTCGATCTGGCGCTGCGCCTGTTCGTAGGCGAGCTTGGCGCGGCTGCGGACCAGGGCCCGGCGGACGTCCGCCGACTCCGTACGGCCGTCCGCGTCGAGGTCGATCGTCCACAGCACGGCCGGGCGGACCTGGTCGGGCAGCAGGCTGGCCGCGTCCTCGGAGAGCCGCGGAGGGTGCAGCGGGACCCGCTCGTCGGGGAAGTAGAGGGTCGAGACCCGGCGGTGGGCCTCGGCGTCCAGGGCGCCGCCGGGGGCGACGAACGCGGCGACGTCGGCGATGGCGTAGCGGACGCGGTATCCGCCGGGCGTGCGCTCCAGGTGCATGGCCTGGTCGAGGTCGGTGGAGGCGGGCGGGTCGATGGTGAACAGCGGTACGTCCGTCGCGTCGTACGACGGCAGGCGGGGTGCCTTCGCGGCCTGCTCGGCGTCGGCGAGGACGCCGGCCGGGAAGGTCTCGGGCACGTCGAGTTCGGTACGCAGCGCACGCAGCGCGGCCCGCAGCGGGGCCTCCGCTGCTCCGGTGACACGTATGAGACGGCGAGGCATGGTGCGAGCGTAGGCAGAAATCGGCGCGGCGGTCGTACCGGGGGTGTCCGCCGGGGACCGGAGGGGTCCCCGGGCAGGCGTCGCGTGGAGGGTTCTCGTGGGGGCGGCCGGGGGGCCGGATGGGGCGCCCTCGGGTGGGCGGGCGGGGGTCGCAGGAGGTGCCCCGGGGTGCGTGGACGGGGGTCGCAGGACGCGCCCCCCGGTGCGCAGGCGCGGGTCGCAGGGGGTGCCCCCGGGTAGGCAAGCGGGGGTCGGAGAGGGTGCGGAGGGGGTGCCCCCGGGTGGGCGGGCGGTCTGTCGGGACCTCGTACCCTGGCGCCGGGCCACCCCACTGCTGAGGAGAAACAACCGTGCTCGTCCTGCTGCCGCCCTCCGAGGGAAAGGCCCCGTCCGGCCGGGGAACCGCTCTGAAGACGGACTCGCTGTCCCTGCCGGGGCTAGCCGAGACCCGGCAGGCCGTCCTCGACGAGCTGGTCGATCTGTGCACCGGCGACGAGGAGAAGGCCCGCGAGGTCCTCGGCCTGAGCGAGGGACTGCGCGGCGAGGTCGCGAAGAACGCGCGGCTGCGGACCGCGGGCACCCGGCCGGCCGGGGAGATCTACACGGGGGTCCTGTACGACGCCCTGGACCTGGCCTCGCTGGACGCGGCCGCCAAGCGGCGGGCCGCGCGGTCGCTGCTCGTGTTCTCGGGGCTGTGGGGCGCGGTGCGGGTGACCGACCGCATCCCGTCCTACCGCTGCTCGATGGGCGTGAAGCTGCCGGGCCTCGGGGCGTTGAGCGCGTGCTGGCGGGCGCCGATGGCCGAGGCGATCCCGGAGGTGGCCGGGTCCGGGCTCGTGCTCGACCTGCGGTCCTCCGCGTACGCGAGCGCCTGGAAGCCGAAGGGTGAGCTCGCGGGGCGGACGGCGACGGTGCGGGTGCTGCACGCGCAGCTGGTCGACGGGGTCGAGAAGCGCTCGGTCGTCAGCCACTTCAACAAGGCGACCAAGGGCCGGATCGTCCGCGGCCTGCTCGCCGACGGGGCCGCGCCCGCGCACCCGGCCGAGCTGGTGGAGGCGCTCCGGGACCTCGGGTACACGGTGGAGGCGCAGGCGCCCGCGAAGGCCGGCCGGAGCTGGAACCTGGACGTGGTGGTCACCGAGATCCACTGACGCCATCGCATGGGCGTTGCATCATACGCAACGGTCGTTGCGCACGATGCGCATCATGGGCAGGATGAGGGCATGACCTCGCCGCTGCCCCCGTCTCCGCCTGCCTCCGAACCCTCCCGGCAGGCCGGGTCCGTACCCTCGCGGCCGGCGGGGTCCGTACTGGACCTCGCGCCCGTCGTCCCCGTGGTCGTCGTCGAGGACGCCGCCGACGCCGTGCCGCTCGCGCGCGCTCTCGTCGCGGGCGGGCTTCCGGCGATCGAGGTGACGCTGCGGACGCCCGCCGCGCCGGCCGCCATCCGCGCGATCGCCGCGGAGGTCCCCGGCGCGGTGGTCGGCGCGGGTACGGTCCTCTCCCCCGCCCAGGTGACGGACGCCGTCGCCGCGGGCGCCCGCTTCCTCGTCAGCCCGGGGTGGACGGACGTACTGCTGGAGGCCATGCGGGCGTCCGGGGTGCCGTTCCTGCCGGGGGTGTCCACCACTTCGGAGGTCGTGGCCCTCCTGGAACGCGGCGTTCGCGAGATGAAGTTCTTCCCCGCGCAGGCCGCGGGCGGCACCGCCTACCTCAAGTCCCTCGCCGGCCCCCTGCCGCAGGCCCGGTTCTGCCCGACGGGCGGCATCGGGCTCGCCACCGCGCCGGAGTACCTGGCACTGCCCAACGTCGGCTGCGTGGGCGGCAGTTGGATGCTCCCCGCGGACGCCGTGGCCGCCCGGGACTGGGACCGGGTGGAGGCGCTCGCACGGGAGGCGGCGGCGCTGCGCCCCTGATCCGGGGACGGCCTGATCCGCGGACGGCCTGATCCGCGGACGGCCTGATCCGCGGACGGCCTGATCCGGGGATGGTCCCGATCCGCGGACGGTCCTAATCCGGGGACGGTCCGGCGGGCCTCAGCGCAGGTGCGAGGTGTCGTTGAGCAGGCGCAGGCTGGCGTTCCCGTCGGCGTAGTACGCGAGGGCCGACAGCGAGGCCGCCGACAGTTCCATGCGGAACAGGGACTCCGGCGGGGCGCCCAGCGCGAGCCGCACGAGCGTCTTGACCGGCGTCACGTGCGAGACGAGCAGCACGGTGCGGCCTGCGTACGCGGCGACGAGCTTGTCCCGGGTGACGGCGACCCTCCTCGCCACGGCCTCGAAGCTCTCGCCGCCGCCGGTCGGTTCGGCCTCCGCCGAGTGCAGCCAGGCGTTCAGGTCCTCGGGGTGGCGCTCGCGGACCTCCCCGAAGGTCAGGCCCTCCCACGCCCCGAAGTCGGTCTCCCGCAGGCCGTCCTCGACCACCACGTCCAGCCCGAGCCGCTCGGCGACGACACCGGCGGTCTCCCGGCACCGGGCCAGCGGCGACGACACGATGGCCTCGATGGTGCCGCGCGCGGCCAGCGCCGCCGCCACCCGGCGCGCCTGGTGCCGCCCCACCTCCGACAGCGACGGATCGCTTCCGCCGCTCCCCGAGAACCGCTTCTGCGGCGTCAGCGGGGTCTCGCCGTGCCGCAGCAGTACGAAGGTGGCGGGTGCGCCCAGGTCCGGGGGTGGGGTCGCGCCGGTCGAGCCGATCGAGGGGGCCGAGCCGGTCGAGGGGGCCGAAGAGGTCGGGGCTGCGGGGGTGGTTCGCTTTGTGGGGGTGGGGGGCTCATCGTGCGGCTGCGCTTGCGTGGAGGGTGCGGTGGGGTCCGTGTGTGCGGGGAGCACGGTGGGCGCCGCGTGTGCTGTTCTCGCTACGTTCCGTGCGGCACGGGCGTCGTCGGCCGCGCGTCGGTCTGCCGCCTCGTCCGGCGGTGCCGGGGCCGTCGGTGCGGAGGTGCCGACACCGCGGGCCAGGGCCGCGCGGGCCCTCGCCGCACCCGCGGCGGCGTCGCCGGGCGGCCCCGACGGCTCGGGCGCCGCGGTCCGCGCCGCACGGGCGGCCAGGTCGGCCGTGGAGCGCTCGGCCGACCACTGCTCGCCGCGCTTGCCCGCGTCCATCGCCTCGTTCGCGAGACGGTCCGCGTGCTTGTTCCGCTCGCGCGGGATCCACTCGTACGTGACCTGGGAGGCCGGGAGGATCCGCGCGGCCTCGGCCGCGAGGGGCTTCATGTCCGGGTGCTTGATCTTCCAGCGGCCCGACATCTGCTCGACGACCAGCTTGGAGTCCATCCGGACGCGGACCACGGCGGCCGGGTCCAGCTCACGTGCCGCCCGCAGGCCCGCGACCAGGCCCCGGTACTCCGCCACGTTGTTCGTGGCCACGCCGAGGAACTCGGCGGCCTCCGCCAGGGTCTCCCCCGTCGCCGCGTCGATCACCACGGCGCCGTACCCCGCCGGTCCCGGGTTGCCCCGGGAACCGCCGTCGGCCTCGACGATGAACTCCCGCACCCGAGCGTCCGTCCCCTACAGGCCGGACTCGGACGTGCGCACCAGGATGCGGCGGCAGTTCTCGCAGCGCAGGACGGTGTCCGGGGAGGCCGCCTTCACCTCGTTGACCTCGGTGATGTTGAGCTCCAGCCGGCAGCCCTCGCAGCGGCGCTGGTACAGCCGGGCCGCACCGACGCCGCCCTGCTGCTGGCGCAGCTTGTCGTAGAGCTTCAGCAGGTCGTCGGGCACGGAGCCGGCGACGACCTCGCGCTCCTTCGTCAGCGAGGCCGCCTCGCCGTCGATCTCCTCGAACGCGGCGTCGCGGCGCCCCGTCGCGTCGTCGATCTTCGACTGGACGGAGGAGACCCGCTCGGTCAGCTCGGCGACCCGCTCCTGCGCGGACTCGCGGCGCTCCATGACCTCGAGGACGACGTCCTCCAGGTCACCCTGCCGCTTGGCGAGGGAGGTGATCTCGCGCTGGAGGTTCTCCAGGTCCTTGGGGGACGAGACGGCACCGGAGTCGAGGCGCTTCTGGTCGCGGGTGGCGCGCTGGCGCACCTGGTCGACGTCCTGCTCCGCCTTGGTCTGCTCGCGGGCGCAGTCGCTCTCCTCGGTCTGCGCGGCGACCAGCAGGTCCCGCAGCTGGATGAGGTCCTTGTTCAGCGACTCGATCTCGGCGTGCTCGGGGAGCGACCTGCGCCGGTGCGCCAGCTGCTGCAGGCGGGCGTCGAGGGACTGGACGTCGAGGAGTCGGATCTGGTCGGCGGGCGCGGCGTTCAGTTGGGGGCTCCTGTTGATGTGGGTGTCGAGGCCGCGTGGGCGGTCCAGGGGTCGGTGACCGTCTTGGAGACGTGGACGCGAAGTCCCCATCCGTGGCGGTCGGAGATCTCGTCGAGCTGGGCGGCGGCCAGCTCGCACCAGGGCCACTCGGTGGCCCAGTGCGCCGCGTCGAGCAGCGCGAGAGGACTGTGGGTGCCGTCCGCCATGAACTCCGACGCCGGGTGGTGGCGCAGGTCCGCGGTGAGGAAGGCGTCGACGCCGGCGGCGCGCACCGCGTCGAAGAGGCTGTCGCCGGAGCCGCCGCTGACGGCGACGGTCCGTACGGGTGCGTCGGGGTCGCCCGCGACCCGGATGCCCTGAGCGGTCGCCGGCAGCCGCTCGGCGGCGCGGGCGGCGAGCTCGCGGACGGTCAGCGGGTGGTCCAGCTCGCAGACACGGCCGAGGCCGCGGCGGCCCTCGGGGTCGGTCGGGTCCGGTACGAGGGGGCGGACGACCCGCAGGTCGAGGGCGCCGGCGAGGGCGTCCGAGACGCCCGGGTCCGCGCGGTCGGCGTTGGTGTGCGCGACGTGCAGCGCGATGTCGTTCTTGATGAGCGTGTGGACGGCGCGGCCCTTGAAGTGCGTCGCGGCGACGGTGGTCGTACCGCGCAGGTAGAGCGGGTGGTGGGTGACCAGCAGTCCGGCGCCCAGTTTCACCGCCTCGTCGACGATCTCCTGGACGGGGTCCACGGCGAACAGCACCCGGGTGACATCCTGGTCGGGGTCGCCGCAGACCGTGCCTACCGCGTCCCAGGCCTCGGCCCTCTCGGGCGGCCAGAGGGCGTCGAGCGCGGCGATGACTTCAGACAGACGGGGCACGGGGAAAAGGCTACCTGGCTCACGTCCCGGTCCGACCGGTCGCGGGTGACTTGACCTGCCGGGCGGTCCGCCTGCGTCGGGGCATCCGGTGGGCGTCGGGCGCCTTCGGTCCGGTGGGTGGGTCGGGTCCGTGCCGGTACATCCGGCCGTCGGTAGTTGTTGTGGGCGTCCGTCACCAGCGTTCCTCGGCTGCGTACGTCCCCGTCTCGACGGCCATTTGACGTACCGGCACGGCCCCTTCGGTCGCGGGGCGACCGCGGGTCGTGGGGGCTCAGCTGTGAGGCTCGGGGCCGGGGCTTCGGTGCGGGTTGGGGCGCGGGCTTGGGGTCGTGGTCGGCCGGCAGGACAGTCGTCCGGTTTGTCCTGGGAATGGGGGCCGGGGGCATACGTGCGTCCGGGTGGGGGGCATACGTGCGTCCGCGGGGACGAGTGCCTGGAGATCGTCGGGGTGCTCGGAGGGGCGTTGCGGGTGGCCGGAACCGGGGGCTCCAGGGCGCTTTCGGCTGGGTGTTCGCGCCTCGCTCAGCACACGCGTCCCCGTTTCCTCAGGCGAATCGCGACAGGGCCACCCTTATGTGTGAAGCGGCCGCTCGCCGGTCCCACGTCTGTGCGTGCGAAAACTAGCTTCGTCGCCGGAGGTGACCGAACGATGACGGCCTGTGCCTCTCCCCGGCTCGCGACTTCATCCGCGCCGGGGGGACCCCCATCGTCCGCGGCGGACGGGAACGAGCGGGCCCCGCGGCCCGGATGCGTGATCACCGCTGACGGAAGCTACGGCGCACGCCTCGCCCGCGACGGCGAGTCCTGGTTCCCGGAGCGCTGGACCCTGGACGGCCCCGAGCCGTACGCCGTGCCGCTGCCCGGCAACCAGCCCGAGGAGCCCGGCACCGAGGTGCTGCCGATGACCGACGGACGCGTACTGATCCACCGGGTGACCGACGGGCGGCACGCGTTCTCGCTGCTGTACCCCACCGGTCCAGCGACCGGTGAGCTGCCGCTCGGTGCGGTCGAGTGCCCCGACGAGGGCACCCGGCTGCGGCTGCTGCCCCCCGCGCCGGGCGGAGAGCGCGCGTACGCCCTCGCCGCCGGACCGTGTTCCACGGCCGTGTGGCTCGTCGCGGGCGGCGCCTTCGGGCCCGAACACCTGGCCGAGATCCCGGGGCGCTGTTCGGGCGGGGTCTGGCTGGACGGTACGGAGCGGCTGCTGGCCCTCGACCGGGAGTCGGCCGGCCGGACCAAGACGATCGTGGTCGACCTCGAGCGCGGCGGCGAGGTGTCCCCGCTGCTGCAGATCGCCGAGGACAGCAACGACCGGCTGCTGCTCGCGGACCACGACAGCGGGCTGCTGCTGATCCGCTCGGACGCGCCGGGGCAGGACCGGCTGGGCTGGGGCGTGCTGGGCAGCACACTGCCGGTCCGCTTCCCGGAGTCGCTGCGGCTGGCGGACTGCTCGGTGACACCGTTCGCGATCCAGCCGGGGCAGGTGCTGACGCCGGAGAGCTGCGCGGTGGCGCTGCGCATCGACGGCGCCGCGGGTACCTGGGTCGGCGTCTGGCGGCCCGCCGAGCGGCAGGTCCACCATCTCCCGGCGCCCGAGGGCTGGTTGGCGGGTTCTGGCCTGTGGACCAGGGACGGGGTGCTGCAACTGCCTTACACCACCGGGACGGTGGCCTGCGGGGTGGCCCGGACCGCCGCGCCCGTGGGGACCCCGGACGCCGGCGTCATCGGCAGCGTGTCCGTGCCGGTGCCTGGTCCGACGGATTCCTCGGTTCCGGACCAGCCGGCCTCAGCGGAGCCTGTGGTCCCCCGCCCCGTCCCGCTGCAACAGGCGCCGCTCGCCGGCCGTCCACGTCCGGCTCGTAAGCGCCCTCCGGCTCCGGCACCCGTGGGCGGGGAGGCGACCTCGACGGGCGCGAGTGCCGCGTCGGTGGCGACCGTGACCGGGGATTCGGTTGTGGCGCCTGTGGCTCCGGAAGAGGTGCCGGTCTCTTCCCCGGTGGCGCAGCCGACCTGGGTTCGCGTGACGCCCCCGACAGGCGCCGTACACGCGGAACGGTCCCCGGTGATCCCCGTACCGCGTCCCACACCGGTTCCTGAGTCCACTCCGTCAGCTCTGGCCACTTCGACTGACCCCGTCGGATCGCCGGACCTGACCGACCCGCCGACTACGCGGCTGTCCCCGGTCGTCCCCGAACCGGTCTCCGTGGGCACCGGTGCCCCGCTCCTCTCGCGGACCGGCGAGGCCGCGGTTTCCGGGCCGGAACCGGTGGTGTGGGTGGCCGTGAAGAGGGACGGTGTCGTTGGTGCCGGTGAGGAGCCGGTGGTCGGCGGCGAGGACTCGGTGGCCGCCGATCAGCGGACGGTGGCCGCCGGTTAGACTCGCCCGGCTGTAAGAAGGATCTTGTTGACGGGGTGAACTCTTCCGATGAGCAACGCACAGAAGACGGAGATGGCGGCAACCGACCCTCGGGGGTCCGTGGCGCGGTCCGACCAGGGCCACGGCAGGCACCGGGGTCCTGTCTCCGCCAGGGACGACATGGCGGTCCCTCAGGGCCGTCACCGCAGGCCGTCCGGGCAGCCGGACACGGCGTCCTGACGATCTGACGGTACGCCACCGCCGCATCACACCGAACGGCCTCGCCCGTCCCAGGACGGCGAGGCCGTTCGGTGTCTCCTCCCCCGCGGCCGCTTCACCCGCCCCCGTGCCTGAGCCCCAGCACCTCGACCGCCGCGAACGTCTCCCCGTCGGGGCGGTCCGCGTAATGCGCGGTGAGCAGCGCGTCCAGTTCGTCGTACGTGAAGACGTCCTGCTTGGTGTCGAACTTCGCCGCCACCCGCGGGCGTTCGACGATCGCGACCATGCCCCCGTGCACGACGAGGAGCTGCCCGTTGACGCGGGCCGCCGCGGGCGACGCCAAGTAGCCGACAAGCGGCGCGACATGCTCGGGTGCGAGCGGGTCGGGGCCCGCCTCGGGACGGGCGAGGCCCGCGAAGACGTCCTCCGTCATGCGGGTGCGGGCGCGCGGACAGATCACGTTCGCGGTGACGCCGTACTTCGCCAGCGCCAGGGCCGTGGACGTCGTCAGACCGACGATTCCGCCTTTGGCGGCCGCGTAGTTGGGCTGTCCGGCGGACCCCGCGAGGAAGGCCTCGGACGAGGTGTTCACGATCCGCCCGTACACCGGGCGTCCGGCCGCTTTGGACCGCTGCCGCCAGTGGACCGACGCGAAGTGGGTCGTGTTGAAATGGCCCTTGAGGTGGACCCGGACCACGGAGTCCCACTCCTCCTCGGACATGGAGAAGATCATCCGGTCGCGGAGGATGCCCGCGTTGTTGACCAGGACGTCCAGCTTCCCGAACTCCTCGACGGCCGACTCCACCAGCGCGCGTGCCTCGGCGTGGTCGGCGACGTCTCCCGTGTGGGCCACGGCCGTCCCGCCCGCCGCGCGGATCTCGGCGGCGACCTCCTCGGCGGGTCCGGCCGACGCCTGCCCGGAGCCGTCCCGGCCGGGCTGCCCGTAGTCGTTGACGACGACGGCCGCGCCGAGGCGGGCCAGTTCCAGTGCCTCGGCCCGCCCCAGCCCGCGTCCGGCGCCGGTGACGATCGCGGTCAGCCCTTCGAGTGGCAGTGCCATCGCGCTCCTCAGGTCGGGTGACGGGGTCAGATCTCGATGCACGTGCGCAGGGCGGTGCCCGTCCGCATCTGGTCCAGGGCCTCGTTGATGTCGGCCAGGGGCACCCGGTGCGTGATCAGTCCGGCCAGGTCGATGCGGCCCGCCCGCCACAGGGCCACCGTCCGCTCGTAGGAGCGCAGGACGTCGCCGCCGCCGTACATCGAGGGCAGGATCCGCTTCTCGTCGAAGAACAGCTCGAACATGTTCAGCTGAAGGAAGTCGTCCATGGCGCCCGCCCCGACGACGACCAGGGTGCCGCCGCGCCGGGTGTTGTCGTACGCGGTGCGGGCGGTGGCGGACCTGCCGACGACCTCGAAGACGTAGTCGAAGCCCTCACCACCGGTGATCTGCTGCTTGACGCCGTCCAGTTCGTCGGGCGAGACCGCTCGCGTGGCGCCGAACCCGAGCGCGGACTCGCGGCGCGAGGCCACCGGGTCGACGGCGACGATCTCCGCCGCCCCCTTGAGCCGCGCGCCCTGGATCGCCGAGATGCCGACCCCGCCGCAGCCGATGACCGCGACGGACGAACCTGCTTCCACGTCCGCGGTGTTGAGGGCGGCGCCGAGGCCCGTCGTGACGCCGCAGCCGATGAGCGCCGCGATGTCGAAGGGCACGTCGTCCGGGATCGGCACGGCGCAGCCCGCGTCCACGACGACCTCCTCCGCGAAGGTGCCGGTGCCCGCGAAGCCGAAGAGGTCGGTGCCGGAGCGGCGGAAGTTGGGGGTGCCGGCGTTCATGAACCCGGCCAGGCACAGCTCGGTCTGGCCGCGGCGGCAGGCGGGACAGGTGCCGCAGGCCGGCAGCCAGCAGACGACGACCCGGTCGCCCGCCTTCACGTTGCCGACTCCCTCACCGACCTCGACGACCTCCCCGGCGCCCTCGTGTCCCGGCACGAAGGGGGCGGGCTGCGGCAGGACCCCGCTCATCGCGGACAGGTCCGAGTGGCACAGCCCGGTGGCCCGTACCCGGATCCTCACCTTCCCGGGACCGAAACCCACCGCCTCGACGTCGTCCGAGACGTCGAGTTTGTCCTGGCCGATCTCGTGCAGTACGGCTGCGCGCATGGTGCGGCTCCCCTCAGGAAGAACGTCACGAAGGTGCGGAGGTACGGAGGTACGGGCGGAACGGAGCTGCGGGAGGAGTGGGGTTGGGGTGCGGGGCGGGGGGAGTGAGGTTTCGGTGCGGGCGTCGGTCAGGTGGGCCGGGTGTCGTGCTCCACGACCGTGTCGGTGAGGACCGGCGCGTCGTCCCGTTCGGCCGAGGTCACCGCCACCTGGACGGCACCCCGCTGCCGCCACATGCGGATCCGCAGGGTCTCGCCGGGGAAGACGACGCCGGTGAAACGGGTGCGGTACGAGCGGACGCGGGTCACATCACCGCCGAGCACGGTGTCCACGACGGCCTTGAGCGTCATCCCGTAGGTGCACAGCCCGTGCAGGATCGGCCGGTCGAACCCGGCGAGCTTCGCGAACTCGGGGTCGGCGTGCAGCGGGTTCCAGTCGCCGGACAGCCGGTAGAGCAGGGCCTGGTCCTCGCGGACGTGGCGCTCGGCCACCAGGTCCGGCGGGCCCTCCGGCGCCCGTGGACGCGTGGAGGGACCGCGGTCGCCGCCGAAGCCCCCCTCTCCCCTTACGAAGATCTGGGCGTCGTTCGTCCACAGCGGGCCCTCGGCGTCGGCGGCCTCGGTGCGCAGGACGAGGATCGCGGCCTTGCCCTTGTCGTACACGGCGGCGATCCGCGAGGTGGCGACCGCGCTGCCCTCGGCCGGGATCGGACGGTGCACCTCGACGCTCTGGCCGCCGTGCAGGACGTGCGCGAGGTCGACGTCCACGCCCGGCATCGACAGGCCGCCGATCACGCCCGGGGAGCCGGCGCCCGCGACGGTGGCGAAGCTCGGCAGGACGTGCAGCCGGGACTCCAGGGTGTAGCGCAGTTCGTCGGGGTCCGTCGCGGGGACGCCCGCGCCGATGCCGAGGTGGTAGAGCTGGACGTCCTTGTGGCCCCAGGCGATCTCGGCTGTCCGGGGTCCGGCGGCGACGGCCTTGGCGGCGTCAATGGGCATGGCGCTCCTGATCACTAGCGCGTAAGACCTCGGTGCGGCCGTCCGCACCGTCGGCCGCACCGAGGTCGACACTGGGCCGGGGAATTCGCCCGTTCTAGAACGCGTTCCAGTCCGGCGACCCCTGTATAGCCCAGCGTCCAGGACTTGTGAAGGCTCCTGACAGTACGTCAGCCGCGCGTCGCCGGGCACCGGTGACATTTGTCCCGCCGGACGCCGTACAAGCGCCTCTGCCGCCGGCCGTCCCGGCTGCGTACCGTCGAGAGCCACGACATCGAAGCGGGGGGACCATGGCCTGGACGAGAGGACTTTCCTGCCGGCGGCGCGCCTGGCGGACGGCCGGGACCGAGCGGACGGCGGGCGCATCGGGCTCGACGGACGGCGCGGGGTGTGCCGGGGACGGCCCCGTGTACGCCGGGGCCGGCCGGGAGGGGGAAGGGGACGGCGGGAGGTACGCGGAGGCCGGGGGTTCGTGCGGTGACAGAGGCGAGGCCGGGCCGCCCGCGAGCGGGTTCACCCTGCTGCCCTGGCTGCTGATGGGCATGGGCGCCTTCTCGAACCTCTTCCAGGACGAGACCGCCAACCCCTGGATCGGCGGCGCCGGCCTGGTGACGTTCAACTCGCTCTACATCTACGTGGTGTTCCGGGCCTTCGTGAAGGAGAAGCGGGAGGCGTTCTCCACGCGGCTGGCGCTCGTCCTGCTGGGCGTCGTCACCTGCGGTCTCGCCGTCGGGTACGGGGGCAGCTGGCTGCTGTTCTTCCCGCTGCTCGGGCTCGCCGCCGGGGCGACGGTACGGGGCCGGTGGCTCGGGGTGACAGGGCTCGGTCTGACCGCGGTCGCCGGGACGGTCGCCGGGTTGCGGGACGGCTGGAGCGCGGTGAACGTCGCGTACGGCACCTTCCTGTCGACGATGGTGACGGCGGCGATCCTGTCCCTGGCGGAGACGGTCCGTGAACTGCGCGCCGCCCGCGAGGAACTGGCCCGCCGGGCGGTGGAGCGGGAACGGCTGCGCTTCTCGCGCGACCTGCACGACCTGCTGGGCCACACGCTGTCGGTGATCGTCGTGAAGTCGGAGGCCGCCCGCCGGCTGGCCGGACGTGACCCGGAGGCCGCGCTCTCGCAGGTCACCGACATCGAGTCCGTCGGCCGTCAGGCCCTCACGGAGATCCGCGAGGCGGTCACCGGGTACCGCGAGGGGAGTCTGGCCACGGAGCTGGACCGAGCCCGCTCGGCCCTGTCCGCGGCGGGCGTGGAACCGGTCGTCCAGCTGTCCGGTCCGCCGCTCGCGCCCCGGACCGAGGCGCTGTTCGGCTGGGTCGTCCGCGAGGCGGTCACGAACGTGATGCGCCACAGCGACGCGGGCCGCTGCGAGATCGCGGTCGACGGCACCGCCGACCGCGTACGCCTGCGCGTCACCGACGACGGCACCGGTACCGGCACCGGCTCCCCCGCGGAGGGCATCGGCGGCACGGGGCTGAAGGGGCTCACCGAGCGCCTCTCGACGGCGGGCGGCTTCCTGGAGGCCGGACCCGGCCCACGGGGCGGCTTCCTGGTCACGGCGGAACTCCCCGTGGAGTCCCCCGAGACCGCCGACACCCCTCCGCCCGCCGCGTCCGGCAGGACCCGGCGGAGCCGTCCCGCGACCCGTCGGCCCGGAACGCGCGGCTCGGCGGGGGCCTCTACGCTGAGCCCGTGAACGAGATGCCCCGGGACCACCGTCCCGCGAAGTCCGTCAGAGTGCTGCTCGCCGAGGACCAGGGCATGATGCGGGGCGCGCTCGCCCTGCTCCTCGGGATGGAGCCGGACCTCGACGTGGTGGCCCAGGTCGGGGCCGGGGACCAGATCGTCGACGCCGTCCTGACGCACCGGCCCGACGTGGCGCTCCTGGACATCGAGCTGCCGGGGATGAGCGGGCTGGACGCCGCGGCCGAGCTGCGGACGCAGGCGCCCGACTGCCGGGTGCTGATCCTGACCACCTTCGGCCGCCCCGGGTACCTGCGGCGGGCCATGGAGGCGGGGGCCGCCGGCTTCCTGGTCAAGGACGGGCCCGTGGAGGAGCTCGCGGCCGTCATCCGCCGGGTGCTGACCGGGGAGACGGTGATCGATCCGGCGCTCGCCGCCGCCGCGCTGAGTGCCGGGCCCAGTCCGCTCACCGGCCGGGAGTGCGACGTGCTCACGGCCTCGGCGGACGGCGCCACCGTCGCCGACGTCGCGGACCGTCTCGGCCTCTCGGAGTCGACGGTCCGCAACTACCTCTCCTCCGCCATCGGCAAGACGGGCACCCGCAACCGCACGGAGGCACTGCGGGAGGCCCGCCACCAGGGCTGGCTCTGACGCCCCCGTACGCCCGTACGCCCGGCGGCCCCGCGCAGCACCGTAAGACGCCCGCCCCGGCAGCCCCGCTCCGCCCGTCCCGGGGCGCTCCCGGGCCCGGGCACCCGCCCTCGCTCCTTCACCTCCGCCGACGCGGGGACGCGGCTCTCACTTCGTCACCTTCGCCGAGACATAGCTGCGACCCTCGGGGGCGAGGCAGACGAACCAGTCGTACGGCGAACCCTCCGTCCGGCGGATCAGGGACTCGAAGCCGCCGACGAAGCCGGTGCCCGGGGCCGCCCGGCCGACCTTCGTCGTCGAGCCGTCGTCCCAGGTGACCTCGGCCTCGCGGGCGGTGGTCGCGACACGGCCCACGACGAGCCGGTCGGTGCCGCCCGCCCGCAGCGGCACGAAGTACCCGTGCACGTCCTTGGCCGCCTGGGTGGCGCCGCTGCGCGGGGCCTCTCCCTGCAGCACCGCGGTGGGCGGTTCGTCGCCGACGAGCAGGACGACGAAGAACCAGCTCCGGCCGGTCAGGTCCGCGGCCTCACGGACCCCGCCCGGCGCCGTGCCCGCCCGTTTCATCGCCGCCAGCTGACGTGCCGCCTGCGCACGGTCCCCGGGCGCGTCCCACCGCGCGAAGGTGACCGACCAGTCGCTCCCGGCGTCGGTCCCCCGCGCCAGGGGCGTCGTCCGCGGCTCCAGCACGTGCCCGTCCGTGGCCGGCCGGGTCGCCGCCGGCTCCACCCGCCGGGCCCCGCCGGACGTCCCGCCGGCCAGCGCGAACGTGCCCGTCGAACCCGCGACCACCAGGGCGGCCGCCGCCGCCACGGCCCAGCGGCGGGCCTTGCGGCGCCGCCCGCCCCGCAGCACCGACTGGCAGGGCGCCATGCCGATCTCGACGTCGTCCGCGGCGTCGGCCAGCAGAAGGGCGATGTCCCTGTGCGTCATGTCGTGACTCGTCTCCCGGTCCGCGCTCATCACTTCCGCCCTCCGTCGGTCACCACTGCGGAGAGGCCCGGTACGGCCCGCAGTTTCGCGATCCCCTTGGCCGCGTTGCTCTTCACGGCGCCGACCGAGCAGCCCATGGCCTCGGCCGTCCGGCTCTCGCTGAGGTCCTCCCAGTAGCGCAGCACCACCGCTTCCCGCTGGCGGGGCGGCAGTTGGGCCAGCGCCTTCAGCAGAGCGCGGCGGTCGTCCGCCTGGGAGATCCGGTCGCCGGTGTCGGGCAGCTCGCGGGCGAGCCCGGTGTCGTCCTTCGGCGCCAGGAACTCCTTGAGGCGTCTGCGGTGCCTGCGGGCGTGCGCGTTGACCATCACGCGCCGCACGTACGCGTCCGGGTCGTCGGCCGAGCCGACCCTGCGCCAGGCCACGTACGTCTGCTCCAGCGTCGTCTGGACCAGGTCCTCCGCCGCGTGCTGCTCCCCCGTGAGGAGAAACGCCGTACGCATCAGCCGCGGCCAGCGGCCGATGACGAAACTCTGGAACTCCTCGTCCCGAGTCTGCTTCCGATCCCCCATGGGCACCTCCTAGATGTGTGAAGGAGTCCATGAGCCCCTTGTTCCGTTGCCTCGGGGCGCCGGGAGACTCGCCGTCCGCGCGTGTCCTCAGCCCGCGGGCGTCCTGCGCGGCAGCCACAGCAGCATCAGCACCGCGCCGCCGAGGAGGACGAAGCCGCCGGTGCGGAACGCCAGCGCGTACCCGGCGGTGAGTGCCTCCGCCGACGTGCCGCCCGCCGTACGGGCCGCCGCGATGGTCGACATGACGGCGAGGCCGAGCGAACCGCCCATCGTGCGCGAGGTGTTGACCAGGCCCGACACCAGTCCGGCGTCGCCCGGCGCGGCACCCGAGGTGGCCAGGGCGGCCAGCGGGGTCGCGGACAGGCCCGCGCCCGCCATCATCAGGATGCCGGGGAACATGACGGCGGTCAGGTACGGCCCGTCCGCGGTCATCGCCGACTGCCAGCCGAAGCCGGTGGCGGCCACCAGGGTGCCGAGGACCGCCACGGTGCGGGCCCCGATCGCCCGCATGAGGCGGGGGGCGAGCTTCGAGCCGAGGACCACCGCGAGCGAGCTGGGGACCAGGGCGAGGCCGGCGTCCAGCGGGGAGTAGCCGAGCACGTTCTGCGCGTACAGCGTCATGAAGAACCACATGCAGAACATGGCCGAGCCGCAGAGGAACATCGCGACGTTCGCGGAGGACACGGCCCGCAGCCGGAACAGCTGGAGCGGCATCAGCGGTTCCCTGGTCCGCGCCTCGACGGCCAGGAAGAGCAGGATCAACGCGAGTCCGGAGCACAGCGGGACGAGGGTGGCGCCTGACGTCCATCCCCGCGCCTCGGTCTGCACGATCCCGTACGCGAGTGTCGCGAGGCCCGCCGTGACCAGCAGCGCCCCCGGCAGGTCGAGCCGGCGTCCGTTACGGGCCCGGCTCTCGACGAGCCAGCGGGCGGCCCCGGCGAGGACGACGGCGCCGACGGGGACGTTGATCAGCAGCACCCAGCGCCACGACAGGCCGTCCACGAGCAGCCCGCCGACGAGTCCGCCCGCCGCGCCGCCCCCGGCGCCGACGGCGGTCCAGGTCGCTATCGCCCGCGCTCGTGCGGCGCCCTCGGGGACGGTGGAGGTGACGATGGTCAGGGTCGAGGGGGCCAGTACGGCGGCTCCCAGTCCCTGCACGGCGCGCGCGAGCAGCAGCTGCCAGTCCTGCTGGGCGAGCCCGCCGGCCAGGGAGGCGAGCGTGAAGAGGGTGAGCCCGACGAGGAACATCCGCTTGCGCCCGTACAGGTCGCCGGCCCGGCCGCCGAGGAGCATGAACCCGGCGAAGGCGATCGCGTAGGCGTTCACCACCCACTGCAGGCCGGGGGCGCTCAGTCCCAGGTCGGCGCGCATGGAGGGCAGTGCCACGTTGACGACGGAGACGTCGAGCACCACGAGGAACTGCCCGGCGCAGGCGAGCGCGACGACCGCCCACAGGGGCGGGGCGGGACGGGGTGCGGTGCGGGTGTCCTGGGCGGCTCGGAGCATGGGTGTCATGCTCTCAACCGGGTTACGCCCCTTGCATCGGATTTTCGCTGCACCCGCGGCTCGGTCCTGAGACCTAGGGCCTGTCGTTTGGATCAGGTCGGTGTCGCGGGGTCTGGCACGCACATCTGCGGCGTTGTCGTCGGTCGCCGAAGCTCCGCTTCGACTCCCTCCTCCGCCTTGCAGCTGCACGCACCAGACCCCGCTCGGGTCGGCCGGGACGAACCGTCTGTCACGGCCGACCTGATCCAAACGACAGGCCCTAGGTCCAGCCGTCCGTGCCGGCCCGGTGTCGCAGGATCGGGACACCTCCGCCGCCGGAGGCCCGTACGCCCCGCCGACCGCCTCTCGGAGCGCGGCGTCAGTGCACCGCCCGCAGCAGCGTGACCACCGCCGCCCCGCCGAGTCCGATGTTGTGGGCGAGTCCGGTGCGCGCGCGGGGCACCTGCCGCGCGCCCGCCTGCCCGCGCAGCTGCCAGGTCAGCTCGGCCACCTGGGCGATGCCCGTCGCGCCCAGCGGGTGCCCTTTGGAGATCAGCCCGCCGGACGGGTTCACCACCCAGCGCCCGCCGTACGTCGTCGCGCCGGACTCCACGAGGGGGCCGGACTCCCCCGGCGCGCACATGCCGAGCGCCTCGTACGTCAGCAGTTCGTTGACGGAGAAGCAGTCGTGGAGTTCGACGACGTCGACGTCCTTGATGCCGAGTCCCGAGCGGTCGTAGACCCGGCGGGCCGCCTCGCGCGACATGGGCTGTCCGACGACGTCGACGCAGGAACCCGAGGCGAAGGACTCCTCGGTGTCCGTGGTCATCGCCTGCGCCACGATCTCGACGGCGCGCCCGCCGAGGCCGTGGCGCTCGGCGAATCGTTCGGAGACGACCACCGCGGCGGCCGCGCCGTCCGAGGTGGGTGAGCACTGGAGCCTGGTGAGCGGCCGGTGGACGGTCTTCGCGGCGAGGACCTCCTCGACGGTCCACACGTCCTGGAACTGGGCGTACGGGTTGTTCGCCGAGTGGCGGTGGTTCTTCGCGCCGACGGCCGCCAGCTGCGCCTCGGTGGTCCCGTACTCGTCCATGTGCTCGCGGGCCGCGTTCCCGAAGAGCTGCGCGGTGGGCGGGGTCGCCTCGAAGCCGTGCCGGGCGGCCATCACGCCGTAGTGCCGGGCCACGGGCGAGGCGGCGAGGTCGCCGCCGTCGGAGCCGCCGCCGAGCGCGCCGCGCCTCATCTTCTCGAAGCCGAGGGCAAGGACGCAGTCCGAGCCGCCGCCCTCGACGAACTGCCGGGCGAGCATCAGCGCGGTCGAGCCGGTCGCGCAGTTGTTGTTCACGTTGTAGACGGGCACCCCGGTCAGGCCCAGTTCGTAGGCGGCGCGCTGCCCGGCCGTCGAGGGCTGGAAGCAGTACCCCGCGACCACCTGCCGGACGTCCGGGTAGCCGATCCCGGCGTCGGCGAGCGCGCTCTCGCCCGCCTCCCGCGCCATGTCCCAGTACTGCCACTCCCGGGTCTCGGGCTTCTCGAACCGCGTCATCCCGACCCCGACGACGTACGACTTCATGTGGTCCCTCTCCGTCCCTGGGAAGGTTCCGGGCCCGCGGCGGGCGGGCCCGGGCGCGCGCCAGACTAGAACAGGTTCCATTCTGACGACAGGTCAGATCCCCATGGAACGGTCAAGAATTCGTTAGTACGCCAAAGCATCGGAATAGTTGCCCCGGCGCACGGGGTTCACCCTGCACGTATCCCGCACGCGGATCACTGCTCCCGTTTCCCCTTCCGGCCTGGAGGCCCCACGCGATGACGCACTCGACGACCGAACAGCCCGTCCGGAGGGCGAGCGGCGCGATCGTGCCGGTACTGGCCTTCGCGGGCATCGTGGTCGCGGTGATGCAGACCCTGCTCGTCCCGGTCATCAAGGACCTGCCGGAGCTGCTGGGCACCGCACCCAGCAACGCCACCTGGGTGCTGACCTCGACCCTGCTCGCGGGAGCGGTGGCCACCCCGATCATGGGCCGCCTCGGCGACCTGTACGGCAAGCGGCGGATGCTGCTCGCCAGCCTGGCCGTGATGGTCGTCGGCTCGCTGATCTGCGGTTTCACCAGCGAACTGCTGGTGATGATCGCGGGCCGCGCGCTCCAGGGCTTCGCGATGGGCGCCATCCCGCTCGGCATCGGCCTGATGCGCGACGGTCTGCCCCGCGAGAAGCTCGGCTCCGCGATGGCCCTGATGAGCTCCTCGATCGGCGTCGGCGGCGGGCTCGCCCTGCCGGTCGCGGCCCTGGTCGCCCAGCACGCCGACTGGCACGCCCTCTTCTTCCTCTCCGCGGCCCTCGGTGTCGTCTCGATCGTCCTGACCCTCGTCTTCGTGCCCGAGTCCCCGATGCGCGCCCCCGGCTCCTTCGACGTGCTCGGCGCCCTCGGACTCTCCGTCGGGCTCGTCCTCTTCCTGCTGCCGATCACCAAGGGCAGCGACTGGGGCTGGACCTCCGGCACCACGCTCGGCCTGTTCGGCGCGGCGGCCGTCGTCCTCGTCCTGTGGGGCGTGATGGAGCTGCGCGTCAAGGCCCCGCTGGTCGACCTGCGCACCACCGCCCGCCGCTCGGTGCTGTTCACCAACCTGGCCTCGATCATGGTCGGTGTCGCCTTCTACGCCGTCTCGCTCGTCCTGCCGCAGCTCCTCCAGCTGCCCACGTCCACGGGGTACGGCCTCGGCCAGTCGATGGTCGTCGCCGGTCTGTGCGTGGCGCCGCTCGGCCTGACGATGATGTTCACCGCCCCCGTCTACGCCCGCCTCTCGGCGAAGTACGGCCCCAAGGTCACCCTGATCATCGGCATGCTGATCATCGCCGTCGGCTACGGCGCCGGCCTCGGCCTGATGAGCGCCGCCTGGCAGACCATCGTCGTCTCGGTGGTCCTGGGCGCGGGCATCGGTCTCGCGTACTCCTCGCTCCCCGCGCTGATCATCGGCTCCGTGCCGGCCTCGGAGACCGGCGCCGCCAACGGGCTCAACACCCTGATGCGCTCCATCGGCACCTCGGTGTCCAGCGCCGTCATCGGCATGGTGCTGGCCAACACCGCGCACCACGTCGGCGGCGTCGCCGTCCCGACCCTGCACGGCTTCCGGGTGTCCTTCATGATCGCGACCGGCGCGGTGGCCGTCGGTCTGCTCATGGCGCTGTTCCTGCCCGGACAGCGCCGGGCGACCAAGCCGCAGCTGCGCGCCAGCAGCGAGGAGGACGCCGCTCTGGAGCGGGCGCACGAGGTGCTCGGCGGCTTCCGCGGACGCGTCCTGGACGCCACGGGCGCCCCGGTGGCCCGGGCGAAGGTGACGCTGATCGACCGCCGCGGACGCCAGGCCGGCGCCACGCTGTCCGGCGGGGACGGCGGCTACGCGCTGGCCGTGCCCGCCGAGGGCGCGTACGTGCTGGCCGCCAGGGCCGAGGGCCACGGCCCGCTGGCCTCCTCGGCGACCCACGCCGGCGACGACCGCCCGGTCGAGGTGGACCTCGCCCTGCCGGGTGAGAACGCGGGCGTCCCCGCCTGACCGTCGCGGACCTCGTTCCCCGTCACCCCCGCCGCCACGAGCGACGGGGGTGACGCGCGTCGGGGCCCCGGGGACGGGGCGCCCGGCGGTCCGCGCGGCGCGTGCGGCACGATGGGGCGCCCAGAGGTTCGTACACGACGGAGGACACCCATGCCCGCGGCACCCAAGCCGGAGATCCTCGCCGCCTTCGAGGCCGCGAAGGGGTTCATGCCCGTCGGCGAGGGGCTGGCGCTGTACGCCGCCGCCGTCGAGGCCGGCCGGCTGGGCCTGCCGCTCCTGGAGGTCGGCACGTACTGCGGCCGCTCCACGCTGCTGCTCGCGGACGCGGCCCGCGAGGCCGGCGTCACCGCGGTCACCGTCGACCACCACCGGGGCAGCGAGGAGCAGCAGCCGGGCTGGGAGTACCACGACCCGGAGACGGTGGACCCGGAGATCGGCCGGATGGACACGCTGCCGACGTTCCGGCGCACCCTGCACCGGGCCGGGCTGGAGGAGCACGTGGTCGCGGTGGTCGGCCGCTCCCCGCAGATCGCCGCCCTCTGGGGGACACCGCTCGGCCTCGTCTTCATCGACGGCGGCCACACCGACGAGCACGCCGGCGGCGACTACGAGGGCTGGGCGCCCCATGTGGCCGACGGCGGCCTGCTGGTCATCCACGACGTGTTCCCGGACCCGGCCGACGAGTTCACCGGCCAGGCGCCGTACCGCGTCTACCTCAGGGCACTGGAGTCCGGGGCCTTCACCGAGGTCTCGGTGACCGACTCGCTGCGCGTCCTGCGGCGAACGGGAGCAGGGATCTGAGCTCGCGATTAGAGTCGCTGACGTGTCGTACGCAGGTCCTGACTTCGAGCCGCCCCGTCCACGCCGCTCCCGGCGCGGTCCGCTGACCGTCGCCGTCGCCGCGCTGGTGCCCGGCGCGCTGGCCGGCTGGCTGGTGTGGCAGGCGGTGGGCGACTCCGGGGACGGCTCCCGCGAGGCCGGGCCGTCGGCCACCTCGTCCTCGCCCGCCGTGTCCGCGGCGCCGCGGTCGCCGACGGCGTCCGGGAAGGGCGACGGCAAGGGGCGCGACGGTGACGAGCCGTCGTCCACGCCCACGGCGTCCGCCTCGCGGCCCGCCGCGTCCGGCCCCCTCAAGGGCAAGGTCGTCGTCATCGACCCGGGCCACAACTCCGGCAACTTCCGGCACACCGCCGAGATCAACCGCCAGGTGGACATCGGCACGAACCACAAGGAGTGCGACACCACCGGCACGTCGACCAACGCGGGTTACACGGAAGCCACGTTCACCCTCGACGTCGCGCGCCGGATGCGCACGCTGCTCCAGGAGCAGGGCGCCACGGTCGAGTTCACCCAGGACGGCGACCGGCCGTGGGGCCCGTGCGTCGACGAACGGGCCCGGATCGGCAACAAGGCGCACGCCGACGCGGTGGTCTCCGTGCACGCGGACGGCTCGGCGGCCGGCAACCGCGGCTTCCACGTGATCCTTCCCGGGTCGGTGCACGCGGGTGCCGCCGACACCCGTCCGATCGTCGCCCCCTCGCGCGACCTCGGCGAGCGGATCGCGGGCAACTTCGTACGCGTCACGGGCAGCGCGCCCTCCAACTACGTCGGCGGCGGCACCGGACTCGTCACGCGTGAGGATCTCGGCGGTCTCAATCTGTCAACGGTTCCCAAGGTGTTCATCGAGTGCGGCAACATGCGCGATAGCAAGGACGCGGCACTGCTCACCAGCGAGACCTGGCGGCAGAAGGCAGCACGGGGGATCTCTGAGGGAATCGTGAGTTTCCTGCGCGGGTAGGGATCGGTCCACCGGTCCCGGCGGACACCCTGATCGGACGGGCGATAGTGTCGTCCCTACGATGAGGGCCACCCCCGCGCTTTCCACCGCGGCCTGACGGCGACATGGTGACAGCGATGCCTCCACCGATGACGACGAGACGACTACGAAGGACCTGAAGTGAATATCCGCTCCCTCACTAGAGGCGACGGCGTGGTGATCGGAGCAGCGGTACTGCTGTTCGTCGCCTCGTTCCTCGACACGTTCGACGGCTCCGGAAGCAACATCCCCAACGCCTGGGACAACCTGGGCCTCGTGATGAGCATGTACGTCGGCGGCATCGTCGGTGCGGCACTGATCGTTCTCGCCCGGGGGCTGCCGCAGCAGCGCAAGGTCGTCGGGCTGGACCTCGGTCAGCTCGGGGTGGCGCTGGCGCTGTTCTCCGCGTGGACCGCGTTCTGGACGATCATCGACCCGCTGGGCGCGTTCGACGATCTCGACGCCGGGGTCGACGTCGGCGCCGGGCTCATCCTCGGTCTGATCGCCGCCCTGGTCCTGGCCGCCGCCGCGATCGCCACGCCGCTCGTGCCCGCGCTGAGCGCCGCCCTGGTCGGCGCGCCCCGCCCGGCCGCGCCGCAGCCCTACGGCGGTCAGCCGCAGGGCGGTTACGGCTACCCGGGTGCCCAGCAGCCGGGCCAGCCCTACGGCCAGCCGCAGCAGCCCCAGCCGCCGCAGTCGTACGGAGGCCAGCCGCAGGGCGGCCAGCCGCAGGCGCCGCAGGCCCCGGCCGCGCAGCAGAGCGTCGGGGACTTCTCGCCGTTCTGGTTCGCCGTCCCGGTGGCCCGCCCGCTGTACGCGGAGGACGGTTCGCCGACGCCGATCGCCGAACTGGCGCCGGGCACCTGGTACCTGGCCGTCGAGCAGCGCGGCCCGAGCCTGGTGGCGCAGACGCAGGACGGCCGCCGTGGCGTCCTTCAGGACACGACGGGCATCCAGCGCGGCTGACGCACCCGCTTCACGCACGGCCCCTCGCCCTTCCGGGCGGGGGGCCGTTGTCGTACAGTCGCCCTCCGAAAGCTTTCTGACGTACCGTCACATTTACTATGCCTGAACACAACTGACTGAACATCAGAGCACCGGCCTCCTGGAGGGGACATGCGGCTCGGTCTCGCACTCGGCTACTGGGGCCGCGGTCCCTCGGCGGACCACCTGCCGCTGGCGCGGGAGGCGGAGCGGCTCGGCTACGACTCCGTGTGGACCGCCGAGTCCTGGGGGTCCGACGCGTTCACCCCGCTCACCTGGATCGCCGCCCACACCTCCCGCATCCGGCTGGGCACCGCCGTCGCGCAGATGGCCGCCCGCTCCCCCACCACCACCGCCATGCACGCCCTGACGCTGGACCACCTCTCCGGCGGACGCGTGCTGCTGGGCCTCGGACTGTCGGGGCCGCAGGTCGTCGAGGGCTGGTACGGCCGCCCGTTCCCGAAGTCGCCGCTGACCGCGACCCGCGAGTACGTGGACGTCGTGCGCCAGGTCCTTGGGCGCGAGGCCCCCGTCGCACTCGACGGACGCTTCCACGGCCTGCCCTACCGCGGGCCGGACGGCACCGGCACCGGGAAGTCGCTGAAGCCGATCACGCACCCCCTGCGGGCCGGACTGCCCGTGCTGCTGGGGGCCGAGGGGCCGAAGAACATCGCGCAGACGACCCGGATCGCGGACGGCTGGCTGCCGCTGTACTGGTCGCCGCTGCGGACCGAGGTCTACGAGTCCTCGCTCGCCGGGGCGCCCGACGGCTTCATGGTCGCCCCGATGGCCCGCGCCGCGGTCTGCGACGATGTCGCCGAGGGACTGCTGCCGGTCAAGGCGATGCTCGGCTTCTACATCGGCGGCATGGGGCACGCCGCCCGCAACTTCCACGCCGACCTGATGGCCCGCATGGGCTTCGCGGAGGAGGCCCGGCGCATCCAGGAGCTGTTCCTCGCCGGGCGCCGCGAGGAGGCGGTACGGGCCGTGCCGGACGCCTTCGCCGACGAGATCTCACTCGTCGGACCGCGCGAACGCATCGCCGAACGGCTGGAGTTGTGGCGCAAGGGCCCGGTGACGGACCTGCTGCTGCTGTCGCCGGACCCGCACACGCTGCGGGTGTTGGCGGAGCTCAACTCCTGAGGCGGGCCGGGGCGCTCGTTCAGCCGCCGGACAGCTCGGACGTCGACGGCACCTTGTCCGTGACCTCGGCGCCCGCGCTCTTCCCGGCTTCCTTCACCTTGTTGATGACGTCGTCGAAGGAGCCGGCCGCCGCGTCCGCCGCGTCCCCCTTGCGCAGCTTGGCGGGCAGGTCCTTCAGCGCGTCGATGCCCGCGGTGAGGGGGGCGACGGCCTTGGCGAGCGTGGGATCGCCCTCGGCGTTCTTGCGGGCCGCCTTGAGCCGGTTGTACGTGAAGGCGCCGGCCAGCCCCGCCTTGATCAGGGCGGTCCTGCGGCCGTTCGCGCCCTTCTTGAACGTGCCGGCCCGCCAGGGCTTCACGATCCACTGGTAGGTGGCGCCCGCCGCGAGTCCCGCGTTCGCCACGAAGCGCGTCTTGGCGAACTTCTGCTGCTCCGCGGACCCGGTGGGGCTCGGGGTCGCCGAGGCGGTGGCCGTGTCGTCGTCCGAGCCGCCGCACCCGGTCGCGCCCACGAGCAGGGCGCAGGTGAGGGTGAGCGCGAGGAGCAGGCGGCGTACGGGTACGGGCTGCGGCACGGGGTCCTCCGGATTGAACTGCCTCCCGGGGCCCGGGAGTGCACGGCTCTTGTGGCAGCCTCACCCCGTCCCGACGACGGCGCCACCTGGGCGTATCCGTCCGGGTGCCGGGCCCGTCATCCTCCAGGTTTCAGACAGGGATTCGGGGCCATCAGAAAGTCATGTCCCCTCGATATCGCAACGGTTCCAACCAGGCGGGGACGGTCATCGCGATCGTCGCGGACATCATGGCCGTCATCCTCGGTCTCTGGATCCTGATGTATCTCCTGGACGCGAACCGCGCCAACGACCTGGTGCAGTTCGTACACGACGTGGCGGCCTGGCTGGCCGGCTGGTCACGTGACCTGTTCACCTTCGACGAGGCATGGGCCCGCGTGGTCGCGGGCTACGGTCTGGCAGCCGTCGTGTACCTGTTCATCGGGCACGCGATCGCCAACCGTATGCACCGGCACTGATTTACCCGGTCCGGTGACCGGAGGCCGGCTCGCGGACGGTTCACCGCCGTCCGCGAGCCGGCCTTCGCGCGTCCGGGGGCCCGGCTACGGGCAGCAGTCCGGGTCCAGGCCGACCGGGAGGCGTTCGCCGCCGAAGACGGCGCAGGTCGGCTCGTCGCCGCCGAGCGCGGCCACGGCGAGCAGCAGGGAGCCGGCCGTCCAGCTGGTCAGCTCCTCGGGCCAGACGGCGCCGTCCTCGAAGACGTAGCCCGTCCAGTACAGGCCGGTCTTCGGGTCGCGCAGGTGCTGGATGGACTGGAGGATCTCCAGGGCGCGGTCGGACTCCCCCACCACCCAGAGCGCCAGGGCGAGTTCGGCGGACTCGCCCCCGGTCACCCACGGGTTGGGGACGACGCAGCGGACGCCGTACCCGGGGACCACGAACCGGTCCCAGCCCTCCTCGATACGGGACTTGGCCTCGGCGCCGGTCAGCGCGCCGCCGAGCACCGGGTAGTACCAGTCCATCGAGTAGCGGCCCTTGTCGAGGAACCGCTCGGGGTGCCTGCGGATCGCGTGCCGCAGCGCGCCGACCGCCAACTCCCAGTCGGGCTGCGGTTCCTCGCGCTGCTCGGCGACGGCCAGCGCGCAGCGCAGGGCGTGGTGGATCGACGAACTCCCGGTCAGCAGGGCGTCGTCGACCGGGGTGCCGTCGTCCTCGCGCTTCCAGCCGATCTGCCCGCCGGGCTGCTGGAGGGCCAGTACGTACTCCACGGCCGCGTAGACCGCGGGCCACATCCGGTCCAGGAAGGTGTCGTCGCCGGTGGCCAGGTAGTGGTGCCAGACGCCGACGGCGATGTACGCGCAGAAGTTGGTCTCCCGGCCGCGGTCGGTGACGTCCTCGGCATCCCCGTCGGCGTACGCCGCGAACCAGGAGCCGTCCTGGTTCTGGTGGCGGGCGAGCCACTCGTAGGCGCGCTCGGCGGCCTCGTGCTCGCCGGCCGCGTCGAGGGCCATCGCCGCCTCGGTGTGGTCCCACGGGTCGAGGTGGTGGCCGCGGAACCACGGGATGGCCCCGTCGGGGCGCTGCACCGCGAGGATCCCGCGCACCGTGGCGGCGGCCTCGTCCGCGGTGAGGACCCCGGGCAGGACGAGGTGCTCGGTCCTCGGCGTCGTCACGAAGCGTCCACCGCGGCGGCGTCGGCGGGCAGGTGGGGCTTGGTCGCGTACGCCACGAAGCTCTTGCCGATCAGCGGGTTGAGCGCCTGCTCGGCGACCCGCGTGGCCAGCGGCTTCTTCATGATGTCCCAGACCAGCAGCTTGTGGTACGCCCGCACGGGCAGCGCCTTGTCGTTGTCGACGCCGAACGCGCACTTGAGCCACCAGTACGGCGAGTGCAGGGCGTGGGCGTGGTGGGTGCCGTACGGCCGCAGGCCCGCACCGCGCATCTTGGCCAGCAGCTCGTCCGCCTTGTAGATGCGGATGTGGCCGCCCTCGACCTCGTGGTAGGCGTCGGACAGCGTCCAGCAGACCTTCTCGGGCCCGTAGCGCGGGACGGTGATCGCGATGCGGCCGCCGGGCTTGAGGACCCGGACCATCTCCGCGAGGACGCCCTTGTCGTCGGGGATGTGCTCCATGACCTCGGAGATGATCACGACGTCGAAGGACTCGTCGGGGAAGGGCAGCGCGAGGGCGTCGCCCTCCATGGCCGTGGCGGTGGCGCCCGCCGGGGCCTCCCCGGCCTCCTTCATCGCGGCGAACCACTTGGCGACCTCGCGGATCTCCTCGCCGTTCTGGTCCAGCGCGACGACCTGGGCGCCGCGCCGGTAGCACTCGAACGCGTGCCGGCCGGCCCCGCAGCCGAGGTCCAGGACGCGGTCGCCCGCGGCGAGCGGGAACCGGGAGAAGTCGACGGTCAGCACGTGGCCCTGCTTTCGCGTTCGAGGGTGTCAACGGGGGGCACGGAAGCCGCGCCGGGCGCTACGGCGGCCGGGACGGGATCCGCGGCGGCGAGGGGGCCCGGCGCCGCTCCGGCGGCGTCGGCGATCGCCCGGCGGTAGCGGGCCACGGTGCCCTCGGCGGCCCGGGCCCAGGTGAAGTGCCGCAGCACCCGCTCCCGGCCCGCGCGGCCGAGCCGGGCGCGCAGCGCTGGGTCGCCCAGCACGCGGTTCAGGGCGGCGGCGAGGGCGCCCGCGTCACCGGGCGGCACCGCGAGGCAGGTCTCGCCGTCGCGGCCCGCGACCTCGGGGATCGCGCCGCCGGTGGTGGCCACGAGCGGGGTGCCCGTCGCCATGGCCTCGGCCGCGGGCAGCGAGAACCCCTCGTACAGGGAGGGCACGCAGGCGACCTCCGCGGAGCGCACCAGGTCGACCAGCTCCGCGTCCGAGATGCCCTTGACGAACTCGACGCAGCCCTCCAGCCCGTACCGCTCGATGGCCTGGGCGACGGGGCCGTCCTCGGCGCGCCTGCCGACGACGACGAGGTGGGCGCCCGGGTGCTCGGCGCGCACCTTCGCGAGCGCCTCCACCAGGAAGACCAGGCCCTTGAGGGGGACGTCGGCGCTGGACGTCGTGACGATCCGTCCGGGCACCTGCGGCACCGAGGGATCGGGCGAGAAGAGGTCGGTGTCGGCGCCGATGTGGACGACGTGGATGCGGTTCTCGCGTACGCCGAGGTGGTCGACGATCTCCTGGCGCGAGGTGCCGGAGACGGTGAGCACGGACGGCAGGCGGCGCGCGACGCGCTTCTGCATGCGGGTGAAGGCGTACCAGCGGCGGACGGAGGCGCGCCGGCGCCAGCCCTCGGCGGCGTCCAGCTCCAGTCCGCGGTCCACGGTGATGGGGTGGTGGATGGTCGTCACCAGCGGGGCGCCGACGTCACCCAGCAGCCCGTACCCGAGGGTCTGGTTGTCGTGCACGACGTCGAAGTCGCCGCGGCGGGCGCGCAGATGGCGGCGGGCGCGCAGCGAGAAGGTCAGCGGCTCGGGGAAGCCGCCGGTCCACATGGTGCCGACCTCGAGGGCGTCGATCCAGTCCCGGTACTCGTCGCGCTTCGGGGTGCGAAAGGGGTCCGGCTGGCGGTACAGGTCGAGGCTGGGCAGCTCGGTGAGGGAGAGTCCGCGCAGGTCCTCGCCCTCGTCGAGCACGGGGTAGGGCTGCGAGCCGATGACCTCGACACGGTGGCCCAGCCGGGCGAGCTCGCGGGAGAGGTGCCGGACGTATACGCCCTGGCCGCCGCAGAACGGGTTCCCCTTGTACGTGAGGAGCGCGATGCGCAGGGCTCGGCCGCCGTCGGCGGCCTGGTCCTCCTGGGGACCCGCCTCCATGGCCTCAGCGGTCACTTACGGCCCCCTTCTCCCTGCACTGTCCCGCGAGATTACGCCGGGACGCTAATCTAGAACAAGTTTCAGACTTGATCGTTCAAGGAGCATTGAATCTACCGGCAGGTAGGGCCGGTGTGAGCGGTGGATCAGGTGATTCACGCCACGACGACGTGGCCCGGTCGACCGACTCGCGCAGGCAGCCGCCCTGTTCGGGCGGAGCCGAGAGCTTGGGGAATGTCCGGCGTCCTGCCATGCTGACTCCTCGCTCCCCCTCGCTGAATGTCATGGAACGGGACTTATGCCTGCGGAAGCCAAGGCGGAAGCCACCACCGCGCGGGATGCCGCGCGGTCCGCGAGCCCGCGCGCCGCCGCGCAACCGGCCTCGCCCCCGCTCACCGAACGGCAGGAGGCGCGCCGCCGGCGCATCCTGCACGCGAGCGCGCAGCTGGCCAGCCGGGGCGGCTTCGACGCGGTGCAGATGCGCGAGGTCGCGGAGTCCTCGCAGGTCGCGCTGGGCACGCTGTACCGCTACTTCCCGTCCAAGGTGCATCTGCTGGTCGCCACGATGCAGGATCAGCTGGAGCACATGCACGGCACCCTCCGCAAGAAGCCGCCGGCCGGGGACACCGCGGCGGAGCGGGTCGCGGAGACGCTGATGCGGGCCTTCCGGGCGCTCCAGCGGGAGCCGCATCTCGCGGACGCCATGGTCCGCGCGCTGACCTTCGCGGACCGCAGCGTCAGCCCGGAGGTGGACCAGGTCTCCCGCCAGACGACGGTGATCATCCTGGACGCGATGGGGCTGGACGACCCCACCCCCGAGCAGCTGTCCGCGGTCCGCGTCATCGAGCACACCTGGCACTCCGCCCTCATCACCTGGCTCTCGGGCCGCGCCTCGATCGCCCAGGTGAAGATCGACATCGAGACGGTCTGCCGGCTGATCGACCTGACGGAGGTCAGGGGACCGCACTCGGGGTGACGTCGCTGCGGGGCGGGGTGACGCACGTGGCGGGAAGGGCTCACTCCTCGGGCGGGAACACGGGTTCGCCCGAGGTCAGCAGCGTGATCGTGATGGCCTCGACCGGGCAGCTCTCGGCCGCCTCCAGGACGCGTTCGTCGGCGTCGGTGTCCGGGGTGGCGGGGTGGGACTGCCGTCCGGCGTCGAGGCGGAAGGCGTCCGCCGCGAGGTGGGTGCACTGGGCGGAGCCGATGCACACGGAGCGGTCGACCTCGACGTGCCAGCGGTCGCCCATCTACGCCTCCCAGCCGGCGGGCAGGTGGATCATCTTGTGCTCCAGGTACTCGCCGTAGCCCTCGGGGCCGAACTCCCGCCCCAGACCGGAGTTCTTGTAGCCGCCGAAGGGGCCGAGCATGTCGAGGCTGAAGGTGTTGACGGAGTAGGTGCCGGTACGCACCCGGCGGGCCACGTCGATCCCGTGCTCGACGTCGGCGGTCCAGACGCTGCCGCTGAGCCCGTAGTCCGAGTCGTTGGCGATCTTCACCGCCTCGCCCTCGTCGCCGTACGGGAGCAGGCAGATGACCGGCCCGAAGATCTCCTCGCGGGCCACGCGCATGGAGTTGTCGACGTCGCCGAAGAGGGTGGGTTCCACGTACCAGCCGCGCTCCAGGCCCGGTGGACGGCCGCCGCCGGTGAGGATCTTGGCGCCTTCCTCCTGGCCGATGCGGATGTAGTCGAGGCTGCGCTGCTGCTGGCGCCTGGCGACCAGCGGGCCCACCTGGGTGGCCGGGTCGAGCGGGTCGCCGACGACCAGCGCCCCCGCGGCCGTCGCGAAGGCGTCCGCGAACTCGTCGTAGCGCGAGCGCGGTACGAGGATGCGGGTCTGGGCGACGCACGCCTGGCCGTTGTTCATCCAGGCCGCCGAGACGATCCCGGGGACGGTGGTGTCGAGGTCGGCGTCCGGCAGCACGACGGCCGCCGACTTGCCGCCCAACTCCAGCGTGACGCGCGTGAGATGGCGTGCCGCGACCTCCATGACGCGCCGGCCGGCGGCGACCGAGCCGGTGAAGGAGACCTTGTCGACGCCGGGGTGCCCGACCAGGTACTCGCTCACCTCGCGGTCCGCCGGGAGGATCGACAGGACCCCCTCGGGCAGGCCCGCCTCCCGCGCGATCTCGCCCAGCAGGTAGGCGTCCAGGGGGGATTCGGGTGACGGCTTCAGCACTACGGTGCAGCCGGTCAGCAGGGCGGGCGCGAGTTTCGCGGCGGCCACGAACTGGGGCACGTTCCACGGCGCGACGGCCGCGACGACGCCGACCGGCTCGCGCCGGACGAGGATCTTCCCGAGGACGCCGTCGCGCGTCTCCTCGTACGTGAAGTCCCGGGCGACGGTGATCGCCGCGTCCCAGACCATCATCGCGCCGAGTGCCTGGGCGAGGACGCTCCAGGAGTACGGGGAGCCGTTCTCGGAGGAGATGACGCGGGCGATCTCCTCGTGCCGCACGGCGATGCCGTCCTTGATGCGGGAGACCACCTCGATCCGCTCGTCGAGCGTCATGCGCGGCCAGGGCCCTTCGTCGAACGCGCGGCGCGCGGCGGCCACGGCCCGGTCGACGTCCCCCGCGCAGGCGTGCGGGACGCGCCCGATGACCTCCTCGGTGTGGGGCGAGACCACCTCGATGACGTCCTCGCCCAGGGGGTCCGTCAACTCCCCCCCGATGAACAGCTGTCCGTGTTCCACGAGCTCGGTCATGGCGACTGCCTCCCCGGAGGACGCTCTCTGACGAGTCATCAGATACGAGAACTGATACCAGTTCCGGTCCGCGGAGTCCACGGAACGCACGTGGCCGTGGACTCCCGGGGCGAAAGCGGCGACGGGGCGGTCGACTTGGGCTCCCATTGGAACTGGTTCTAGTTATAGTGACGGGAACACGGCGATTGGTGGAAGCCCATGGCGCAGGTGACCGATCACGGCGGGGGCGTACGGTCGATCAGGGTGCCCATCCCGGACAACCCCCTCGGCCACACGCTGGTGTACGTCGTGGACACCGACCGCGGGCCCGTCCTGATCGACACGGGCTGGGACGACCCCGCCTCCCTCGACGTCCTGGCCGCCGGGCTCGCCGCCTGCGGCACCTCCGTCGCAGAGATCCACGGCGTGGTCGTCACCCACCACCACCCCGACCACCACGGTCTGTCCGGCGCCGTGCGCGAGGCGTCCGGCGCCTGGATCGCGATGCACGCGGCGGACACCTCGGTCGTCCGGCGGATGCGCGAGTACCGGCCCGAGCTGTGGTTCACGTACATGGCGGACAAGCTCGCGGCGGCGGGCGCGCCCGAGGAGCACGTGGCGCCGCTGCGCACCGCCCGCCCCCGGGCGCTGCCCGGCCTCTCCCCCGCGCTCCCCGACCGCGAGATCGTCCCCGGCGACCTGCTCGACCTCCCCGGACGCCGGCTGCGCGCGATCTGGACGCCCGGCCACACCCCGGGCCACGTCTGCCTTCACCTGGAGGAGGACCACCCGGCACGGCTCCCGGGCCGCGGACGCCTCTTCTCCGGCGACCACCTGCTGCCGGAGATCACCCCGCACATCGGACTGTACGAGGACCCGGACGACGCCACCGTCACCGATCCGCTCGGCGACTACCTCGACTCCCTGGAGCGGGTCGGCCGGCTCGGCCCCGCCGAGGTGCTCCCCGCCCACCAGTACGCCTTCACCGACGCCTCCGAGCGCGTACGGGCGCTGCTCGGCCACCACGAGGAGCGGCTCACCGGGCTCCTCGCGCTGCTCCGCGTCCCGCTCACCGCCTGGCAGCTGGCCGAGCGCATGGAGTGGAACCGCCCCTGGGACCGCATCCCGTACGCCTCCCGGAACATCGCGGTGTCGGAGGCCGAGGCCCACGTCCGGCGGCTGGTGAAACTGGGCCGGGCGCAGACGGTACCGGGGAGCGATCCCGTGACGTACGTGGCCGTCTGACCGCCGGGCGGGGACGGCCCGGCGGCGGTCAGCGCGTCCCGGCCGTCGCGTAGGCCAGGCCCCGGGCGTACGGCATGGCGCGTCCCTCCCCGTACGCCCGCTCGTAGGCCGTGTCGCCGATCTCGCCGCGGATCCGGGCCTCGTGGGCGCGGCGGGTCGCCCTGAGGTCGGGCGAGTCCATGTGGGCACGTCCGGTCAGCTCCCAGACCCGCGCGCCGACGCCGAGGAGGCGGGCCGCGCGTTCCCCGTCGCCGGCCGCGACGAGGGCGGCGGCCAGCGCGTCCAGGGACATGGCCGCGCCGACGGTGTTGTGCAGGCGGGCGTGCCCGGCGAGCGCGGTGCGGGCGTTGCGGACGGCCGCGTCGACGTCGCCGCGCGCCAGATCGGTCTGGGCCAGGAAGCAGTCCGCGAACGCCCCGGCCCAGCTCTCGCCGTGCGTCACCGAGGCGGCGCGCACCTCCTGGGCGACCGAGCGGGCGTCGTCGTAGCCGCCGCCCAGCAGATGGGCGAAGGACAGCGCGAGGCGGACCTGGAGCTGGGCGGCGCCGAGCCCGTCCGCCCGGACGGGAAGCCGGTCCGCCGCGGAGAGCACCTCGACCGCCTCGCGGAGCCGACCGCTCAGGGCGAGTTGCCCGCCGGTCACATAGGCGGCGGCGACCACGGCCACCGGGTCACCCTCTTCCCGGGCCAGGTCCGCGCACCGCGCCGCCCAGCCGGCCGCCTCCTCAAGGTCGCCCTGGAGGAGGGCCACGGCGCCGCGGGTCCACAGGGCGCGGACGCGGACGGGGCCGGCGGCGGGGTGGCCGGCGGCCCGGTCGGCGGCGAGCGCCTGGTCCAGGCAGTGCTGGGCGTCGCGCAGATGGCCGCAGTGGCGCCAGAGGAAGCCGACGTCGGCGGCCATCTCCAGGGTCCGGCCGTCGGGTTCGGCGAGCGCGCAGTCCAGGGCGGTGCGCAGGTCGGCGTGCTCGTCGAGGACGCGCTCGCACCACGGGACCTGGCGTCCGGTGTTCCACTCGGCGCAGCCGCGGCGGGCCAGCGCCCGGTAGTGGTCGCGGTGCCGCCGCCGTACCGCGGGCTCCTCGCCGAGCGCGCGGAGCCAGTCGGCGCCGAACTCCCGGACGGTGTCCAGGAGCCGGAAGCGGGCCGGGTCGGTGCGGTGGCGCACCACGATGGACTGCTCGACGAGCCGGTCCAGCAGCGCGCCGACCCGTCCCGCGGGCAGCGGTCCGCCCGCGCACACGTCCTCGGCGGCGGTCGCGCGGAAGCCGCCCGCGAAGACCGAGAGCCGGGCCCACAGCAACCGCTCCGGGGGCGCGCACAGTTCGTGGCTCCAGCCGATGGCCGTGCGCAGCGTCCGGTGGCGCGGCGGGCCCGCGTCCCCGGTCGGGGTGGACAGGTCCAGCCGGGAGGGCGGGCGGCGTTCGACGAGCCGGCCGTGCAGTTCCTCGACGGAGAGGTCGGCGAGGCGGGCGGCGGCCAGTTCGATGGCGAGGGGGATGCCGTCGAGGCGGCGGCAGACGGCGGTGGCGGCGGCGCGGCTGCGGTCGTCCAGGACGAAGGCGGGGTCGGCCGCGGCCGCGCGGTCGGCGAAGAGTTCCACGGCGTCGTCCTTCACCGGCAGCGGCTCCAGGCGCAGCACCCGCTCGCCGGGCAGGCCGAGGGGTTCGCGGCTGGTGACGAGGACGCGCAGTCCGGGCAGGGCGGACAGCAGGGTCCCGGCGAGGGCGGCGCAGTCCGCGAGGACGTGCTCGCAGGAGTCCAGGACGAGCAACAGCCGTTTGTCACGGGCCCATTGCGCGAGCACGTCGGTGACCGGTGCCGTCGACCGGTCGGCGAGGCGCAGCGCCTCCACCACGGCGAGGCCGACCAGTCCCGCGGTGTGCAGCGGGGACAGCTCGACCAGCCAGACGCCGTCCGGGTACGCGTCCGGGGCGGCGCGGCCCGCGGCCCGCAGGGCGAGCCGGGTCTTGCCCACCCCGCCGGTCCCGACGACGCTCACCAGCCGTCCGGCGTCCACTCCGGGGTCCAACGCCCGGTCGAGCCACTGGAGTTCGGCACGCCTGCCGACGAAGCTGCGGGTCTCGGGCGGGAGGTTGCCCGGTCGGTCACCGTTCGATGGCTGGGACACACGGCACAGTGTGACGAGAGCAGTCCCACACCGCGCACGGCTCACCGAACTCGGACACAAAGCCCTGATGTGCCGCCACTTCCCGGCACATTCCAAAGAGATGCGATCAACCCCCTGTTGGTCGGAGGGTGACGGGCGATAGTCGTAGATCGTCGGAGGATGACCGCGAGGGAGCAGGGGCAATGGATGACCGCCAGGGACGCGGGCCGCACGGACGCACGTGAGAGGAGCCCGCGCCTGCCGGCCGCGCCGCTGGCCGTCTGCCTGCTGATCGCGGTCCCCGACCTGCTCTTCGACCAGGTCCCCTCCCTGATCACGATGCTGCTCATCGCCCCGCTGACGGCCTGCGTCCGGCTCGGACCGCGGTCCACCCTGCTGGTCTGCTGCTGCTCGGCGGCCCTGGGACTGGTCATGGGCCTCGCCGAGGAGGTGCCGCCCCTGGAGCTGACCGTGCGCTGGAGCGGACTCGTGCTCGGCTGCGCCCTGACCGTGTACGCGGCCCGGCAGCGCGAACTCCTGGACCGGATGCTGGTCCAGGCCCGCGAGGTGGCCCGGGTCACCCAGGAGGCGATCCTGCGGCCCATCTCGAAGAACCTGGACGGGACGCAGGTCTGCACCCGCTACCACTGCGCCGCCCTGGAGTCGACGGTCGGCGGGGACCTGTACGACGTCGCGATGACGCGGTACGGACTGCGGGTCCTCGTCGGTGACGTGCGCGGGCACGGCCTGGACGCCCTCAGGCTGACGGCCGACACCATCACCGGATTCCGTGAACTCGCTTACACCGCACCGGACCTGACGGTGCTGGCGGAGGGCCTCGACGCCCGGCTCGCCCCGGAACTGGGCCCCGAGGACTTCGTCACCGCGGTGTTCGCCGAGTTCGCGCCCGGCGAGGTGCGGCTGGTCAACTGCGGCCATCCGGCGCCGCTGCGCTCCGGCGACCGCGTCGAGCTGCTCGAACCCGGGGTGCCCAGCACGCCGTTGGGGCTGGCGCCCGAGACGCGTCAGTACCGCGTACGGCTCCAGCCCGGCGACCGGCTCCTCCTCTACACCGACGGCCTGACCGAGGCCCGCGACCCGGACGGCAACGCCTTCCCGCTGCTCGGCGAGGCCGCGCTCGCCCTGCGCGAGCCCCTGCCCGACGACGCCCTGCACGCGCTCTACACCCGGCTGACCACGCACACCGGGGGCGCGCCCGACGACGACCTCGCCCTGGTCCTGTGCCAGCCGCTGGAGTCGACGGTCCCCGCGCGCACGCCCTGACCCTGCGCACGCCCTGCCCCGGCGCGCGCCGTGCCGCGCGTCCCGGCGTCAGGCCACCGGGGTCCGGTTCGCCGCGTCCGCCTCCGGCCGGAACCGGGCGGTCTCCCCGTCGTCGCCGTGGCCCGCGACCTTCCGGGCCGCCCGTGCCGGCCCCGCCCACGGGGTCCGCACGGGCGGCCCACGGGCGCCTGGCTACGGGCCGGTAGAGTGAGCGCGTCGTCATCACACCCGTACGGGGGGAAGCCGGTGCAATTCCGGCGCTGACCCGCAACCGTGAACCGTCCGCCGGACGGTGAGCCGGATCGCCTCGCGCGGGACGTGACCGGCTCGCGCCATCGGCAGCCCGCCGCTGGCCGGCACCGTCGAGGGATACGGAGCCGGAGCCACCCGGTACTCCAGCGTGCCCGGTGCTGCCCGGCTCCCCGCAGGGAGAGTCATGATTGTTCGCCGCAGCGCCGCGGTACTCGCCGTCACCGCCGTGATCGGTACGGCGGCCGCATCCGCCGCCCTCGCCGACGACTCGTCCCCGTCCGCCTCACCGTCCCAGGCGCTCCCCTCCGGCCTCTACGGCTCCGCCGACCCCACCTACGACGGGGTCTGGCGGCAGTCGCTCACGCTGCTGGCCCAGCACACCACCGGGGTGAAGCCCGCCGTGAAGGCCGTCGACTGGCTGACCGGTCAGCAGTGCGCGAACGGCGCCTTCGCCCCGTACCGCGCCGACGCGTCCGCGAAGTGCGGCGCCAAGACGATGGTGGACACCAACAGCACGGCCGCCGCCGTGCAGGCGCTCGCCGCGCTCGGCGGTCACGACGCGGAAACGGACAAGGCCGTGGCCTGGCTGAAGTCCGTCCAGAACAAGGACGGCGGCTGGGGCTTCGCCGCGGGCGGGGCCAGCGACGCGAACTCGACGTCCGTGGTGATCGGCGCCCTGGCCGCCTCGGGCACCGCGCCCGGCGACACCGCCAAGGACGGCAGGTCCCCGTACGACGCCCTGCTGAAGCTGTCGGTCCCGTGCGACGAGGACGGCGGCGGCGCCTTCGCCTACCAGCCCGACAAGAAGGGCGCCCTCGCGGCCAACGAGGACGCGACGGCGGCCGGCGTGCTCGGCGCCCTCGGCAAGGGGTTCGCGGCGAAGGCCGGCAAGGCGGCGGACGGCGCCGACTGCGCGGACCCGAAGAAGCTCACGCCCGGGGACGCGGCCCGCAACGGCGCGGCCCACCTCGCCGGCGCCCTGCGCGGCACCTCGCACCTCACGTCGGCGATGCCCGGCGCGAAGGACCAGCCCGACCACGGCAACACCGCGGACGCGGTCGTCGCGCTCGCCGCCGCGGGCCGGACCGAGGACACGAAGAAGCCGCTGGCCTGGCTGGAGAAGAACTCAGGCGCGTGGGCCGCGAAGTCCGGTCCCGCCGCGTACGCCCAGCTGATCTTCGCGGCGCACGCCACCGGCACCGACCCGCGCGACTTCGGCGGGACCGACCTCGTGGCGCGGCTCGCCGCGACCGGCCCCGCGCCCCAGTCCGCCGGCCAGACGGACGCCCCGGGCGAGAAGAAGAAGGACGGCGACGAGGAAGGCGGCCTCGGCGTGTGGTGGATCGTCGGTGTCGGCCTGGTCGCCGGTATCGGCGTCGGCTTCCTGATCAGCGGCCGCAACAGGAAGCGCCAGCCGTGACCCGGCGCGGTGCCGCCGCCGTCCTCGCCGTGCTGCTCCTGGTGCTCGGCGGGGCCGGGCAGGCCCAGGCCGTCGGCTACCGCTACTGGTCGTTCTGGGACCTGAGCGGCGGCTCCTGGACGTACGCCACGCAGGGCCCGTCGACCGCGCGGCCCTCCGACGGCGACGTGCAGGGCTTCCGGTTCGCCGTGAGCGAGGACTCCTCGCGCGCCACGAAACCGCGTACGAAGCCGGACTTCGACGCCGTCTGCGGCGGGACGCCCGCCCGCGACGGCAGGAAGCGGATCGCGCTCGTCCTGGACTTCGGTACGGCCGCGGACGCGCCGTCCGGGCAGACGCCGCCGCGCGCCCGCACGGCCTGCGCGCGCGTCGGCACCGACGCGACGACGGCCGACGCGCTCGCCGCCGTCGCCAAGCCGCTGCGCTACGACACCAACGCGCTGCTGTGCGCCATCGCGGGCTACCCGCGGACGGGCTGCGGCGAACAGGTCGCGGCCGGCGACCCCGACTCCTCGGCACGGCCGCGGTCCGCGTCCGAGTCCGGTTCGGGGGGCTCCGGCCCCTCGGCCGGCGTGCTCGCGGGCCTCGCGGCGGTGGCGGCGCTGGGGGCGGCCGCGATATGGCAGGCCCGGCGCCGCCGGCACTGAGCGAGGTGGCACCTGTGACGACGGACGAGAACCACCGTCCCGCCCCGGCCGAGGACCGCCGTCCCCCGGGACGGGGCGGGCCCCGCCGCGAGCCCGGTGAGCGCTTCCCCGGCTCCGTGCCCCGGCGCCGCCGCCCGTTCACCGTGGAGGCGAACCGCGGCAACGCCCTCCACCCGGGCGCCTGGTGGATCTGGGCCCTGGGCCTGGGCACCGCCGCCTCCCGCACCACCAACCCCCTCCTGCTCGGCCTGCTCGTCGGCGTGGCCGGCTATGTCGTGGCCGTCCGCCGCACCGACGCGCCCTGGGCCCGCTCCTACGGCGCGTTCATGAAGCTGGCCCTCGCCGTGCTGGCCGTGCGCCTGGTGTTCGCCGTGTTCCTCGGCTCGCCCATCCCCGGCGAGCGGGTCCTGGTCGCGCTCCCCGAGGTCCCCCTGCCGGACTGGGCCGAGGGCGTGCGCATCGGCGGCGACGTCACCGCCGAGGGACTGGTCTTCGCGCTGTACGACGGCCTCAAACTGGCCACGCTGCTGTCCTGCGTGGGCGCGGCGAACGCCCTCGCGAACCCGGCCCGGCTGCTCAAGTCGCTGCCGGGCGCGCTCTACGAGGCGGGCGTCGCCGTGGTCGTCGCGCTGACGTACGCGCAGAACCTGATCACGGACGTCCAGCGGCTGCGGGCGGCCCGGCGGTTGCGCGGGCGCCCTGACCGGGGTCTGCGCGGTCTGCTCCAGGTCGGACTGCCCGTTCTGGAGGGCGCGCTGGAGCGCTCGGTCGCGCTGGCGGCGGCGATGGACGCGCGCGGGTACGGGCGCACCGCCCAGGTCCCGGCCGCCGTCCGCCGCACCACGTCCGCGCTCACCCTGGGCGGGCTGCTCGGCGTCTGCGCGGGAACCTACGGAGTGCTGACCGCGGAGGGCGGGACGTACGGGCTGCCCGTGCTCGTCGCCGGGGTGGCCGCCGCGCTCGGCGGCCTGTGGCTGGGCGGACGCCGTACGCTGCGCACGCGCTACCGGCCGGACGCCTGGGGCCCGCGGGCCTGGCTCGTCTCGGCCTCCGGGGTCGCGGTGGCCGCGCTGATGGTCGTGGCCGGCTCGCGGGACCCGGCGGCCCTGCATCCCGGCGTCGTCCCGCTGACCGCACCCGCCCTCCCCTTGTGGCCCGCGGCGGCGATCCTGCTCGGGCTGCTGCCCTCCGTCGTCGCCCCCACCCCCAAGGAGTCCTCATGATCCGCTTCACGGACGTCTCGGTGACGTACGAGGGGGCCGCGGAACCGGCCGTCCAGGGGCTGGACTTCGAGGTCCCGGAGGGTGAACTGGTGCTGCTGGCGGGCCCGTCCGGGGTCGGCAAGTCGACGGTGCTGGGCGCGGTCGGCGGTCTGGTCCCGCACTTCACCGGCGGCACCCTGCGCGGCCGGGTCACCGTCGCCGGGCGGGACACCCGCACGCACAAGCCGCGCGAACTCGCGGACGTCGTGGGCACGGTGGGCCAGGACCCGCTGTCCCACTTCGTCACGGACACCGTCGAGGACGAACTCGCTTACGGCATGGAGTCGTTGGGGCTCGCCCCGGACGTGATGCGGCGGCGGGTGGAGGAGACGCTGGACCTGCTGGGTCTGGCCGACCTGCGCGACCGTCCCCTTCTCACCCTGTCCGGCGGCCAGCAGCAGCGGGTCGCCATCGGCTCGGTGCTGACGCCGCACCCCCGGGTGCTGGTCCTCGACGAGCCGACGTCCGCGCTGGACCCCGCCGCCGCCGAGGAGGTCCTCGCCGTCCTCCAGCGCCTCGTCCACGACCTCGGGACGACGGTGTTCCTCGCGGAGCACCGGCTGGAGCGGGTCGTGCAGTACGCGGACCGCGTGGTCCTGCTGCCCGCCCCGGGGGCCGCGCCCGTCCTCGGCACCCCGGCCGAGGTGATGGCCGTCTCCCCGGTGTACCCGCCGGTGGTGGAGCTGGGCCGCCTCGCGGGCTGGTCGCCGCTCCCGCTGACCGTGCGCGACGCCCGCAGGACGGCCGGGGCGCTGCGCGAACGCCTCGCGACGCGCACCCCGGCACCGGTGCCGGCGCCGGGCACGGCGCGGCATCCCGGGCCGGCCGGGACTGCGGCCCGCCGCCCCCGGTTCGCGCTCAGGCGCGCGCCGGTCGCCGCCGCTCCCCCGGCCACGGCCGCCGTCGAGGGCCTCGCCGTCCGTCGGGGCCGGGCCGAGGTGCTGCGGCAGGTGGACCTGACGGCCGCCCCGGGCGAGACCATCGCGCTGATGGGCCGCAACGGCGCGGGGAAGTCGACCCTGCTCGCCGCGCTGGTCGGGCTGGTCGAACCCGCCGCGGGATCGGTACGGGTCGGCGGGGCGGTGCCGCACCGCACCGCCCCGCGCGACCTCGTGCGCCGCGTCGGACTCGTACCGCAGGAACCACGGGACCTGCTGTACGCGGACACGGTGGCCGCCGAGTGCGTGGCGGCCGACCGCGACGCGGGCGCCGAACCGGGCGGCTGCCGGGCGCTGGTGCGCGAACTGCTGCCGGGCATCGAGGACGGCACGCATCCGCGCGACCTGTCCGAGGGCCAGCGGCTGGCCCTCGCGCTGGCCGTCGTCCTGACGGCGCGCCCCCCGCTGCTGCTGCTCGACGAACCGACCCGCGGCCTGGACTACGCGGCGAAGGCCCGCCTGGTCGCCGTGCTGCGCGCCCTGGCGGCGGAAGGCCACACGATCGTGCTGGCCACGCACGACGTGGAGCTCGCCGCCGAACTGGCGCACCGGGTGGTGATCCTCGCCGACGGCGAGATCGTCGCGGACGGTCCCACGGCCGAGGTGGTCGTCGCCTCCCCGTCCTTCGCCCCGCAGGTGACGAAGATCCTCGCCCCCGAGCGGTGGCTCACCGTCGCCCAGATACGGGAGGCCCTCGCGTGAGCGGATCCCCGTCCACCGGCCGGCCGCGGCCCCGCGCCGTCCGCCTCGGCCCGCGCTCGGTCGCCGCCCTCGTGCTGGTCGGCGCGGTGGGCGTCGGCGGGTTCGGCTGGCCGCTCCTCGCGGACCCCGGCGCCCAGGTGAACGCGCACAGCCAGGACGCGCCCTGGCTCTTCGCCGTCCTCCTCGTACTGCTGGTCGCCGTCGTCGCGGCGACGATCTCCGAGTCCGGCCTCGGTCCCAAGGCGGTCGCCATGCTCGGCGTGCTGGCCGCGACCGGTGCCGCGCTGCGGCCGATCGGCGCCGGGACCGCCGGGATCGAGCCGATGTTCTTCCTGCTGGTGCTGAGCGGGCGGGTGCTCGGGCCCGGCTTCGGCTTCGTCCTCGGGGCCGTGACCATGTTCGCGTCGGCCCTGCTCACCGGCGGTGTCGGTCCGTGGATGCCGTTCCAGATGCTCTCCATGGGCTGGTTCACGATGGGCGCCGGGCTGCTGCCCGCCCCCGACCGGCTGCGCGGCCGGGGCGAGCTGGCGATGCTCGCCGCCTACGGCTGCCTCGCGGCGGTCGCGTACGGGACGGTCATGAACCTCGCGGGCTGGCCGTTCCTGCACTCGATGGCCTCCAGCGTCGCCTTCGACCCCCACGACCCCGTCCACGAGAACCTCGTACGGTTCCTCACCTACTGCCTGGCGACCTCGCTCGGCTGGGACCTGGGCCGGGCCGTGGTGACCGTCGCCCTGACCCTCACCGTGGGCGGTCCCCTGCTGCGGGCGCTGCGCCGGGCCACCCGCCGGGCCGCCTTCGAGACCCCGGTCACGTTCGAGCCGTGATGGCGTGCGGTGCGCGTCACACGCGCCGGTCGCAGCGCGTCATCCGCGCGCACGCTCCGTGAGACCGGGCGTGAGGCGGCCCACAGGACCTTGGTCCTCAACTAACCCGGGTCGTAGCCGCCAGTGGTGACATGTACCCGACGCCCAGGGCGCTGACCTGGGCTTTGAGAGCCAGGTCACAGAAGGTACTTCTCCCCCGCTTGCGACCACCACTAGTAAAAGGGGTCATTGCGGACGCCCGGCGGGCCTGTTTCTCTGGAGGAGTCGCCAGGCGCCGACGTGCCCTCCCGGGTCGCGGCGCCGCAGTGTGCCCCCGCCGCCTCCGCGCGGTCCCGGCATGCCGGCGCGTCCCCGTCCCCGAAGAAAAGGTGCTTCGTGTCCGTCTCCGTCATCCGTCGCGTCGCCTCCCCGAAGAAGGCCCTCACCGCCGCCGGCCTGGCCGCCCTCACGACCGGCGTGGTGCTGGTCGCGGCCCCCGCCCAGGCAGCGACGACCTCGGTCTCCTCCGCTCAGTCGATCGCGCACAAGATGATCCCGGACGCCGCGCAGTACAACGCGTTCAGCAAGATCGTCGAGCACGAGAGCGACTGGAACGTCACCGCCACGAACTCCTCGTCCGGCGCCTACGGCCTCGTCCAGGCGCTGCCCGGCAACAAGATGGCCACCAAGGGCTCCGACTGGAAGACCAGCGCCGAGACGCAGATCAAGTGGGGCCTGGACTACATGAACGACCGCTACGGCAGCCCCGTCGGCGCGTGGAACTTCTGGCAGAGCCACGGCTGGTACTGAGCCGCACCCACCGGCGCCGTCGGCGCCCCTGGCATGACGCCGGACGCGGGGCCACGACTCCCCCGGCACCCCCGTACGCGAAGGCGGCGGCCCCTGATCCCCGGGCCGCCGCCTTCGCCGTGCTCCGGGCGGCGCCCCTCGCGGGTCAGAGCCGCTGGATGATCGTCCCGGTCGCCAGCGCCCCGCCCGCGCACATCGTGATGAGCGCGAACTCCGCGTCCCGGCGCTCCAGTTCGTGCAGCGCCGTCGTGATGAGCCGCGCACCGGTCGCCCCGACGGGATGCCCGAGGGCGATCGCGCCGCCGTTGACGTTGACCTTCTCCAGGTCCTGCCCGAAGACCTGGGCCCAGCTCAGCACCACCGACGCGAACGCCTCGTTGATCTCCACGAGGTCGATGTCCTTGAGCGACATGCCGGCCTTGCCGAGCACCGCCCGGGTCGCGTCGATCGGCCCGTCCAGGTGGTAGTGCGGGTCGGCGCCGACCAGCGCCTGGGCGACGACGCGGGCCCGCGGGCGCAGCTTGAGCGCCCGCGCCATCCGCTTCGACGCCCACATCAGGGCGCAGGCACCGTCGGATATCTGCGAGGAGTTGCCCGCGGTGTGCAGGGCGGTCGGCATCACCGGCTTCAGCCGGGCCAGCGCCTCCATGCTGGTGTCCCGCAGCCCCTCGTCCCGGTCGACCAGGCGCCACATGCCCTGCCCGGCCCGCTGCTCCTCCTCGGTGGTGGGCACCTGCACGGCGAACGTCTCGCGCTTGAAGCGCTCCTCGGACCAGGCGATCGCGGCCCGCTCCTGGGAGATGAGCCCGAGCGAGTCCACGTTCTCCCGGGTCAGCCCTCGCCGGCGCGCGATGCGCTCGGCGGCCTCGAACTGGTTCGGCAGGTCGACGTGCGCCTCCTCGGGGAAGGGCTTGCCCGGACCGTGCTTGGACCCCGAGCCCAGCGGGACGCGGGACATCGCCTCGACCCCGCAGCTGATCCCGATGTCGATCACGCCGGCCGCGACCATGTTGGCGACCATGTGCGAGGCCTGCTGCGAGGAGCCGCACTGGCAGTCGACCGTCGTCGCCGCCGTCTCGTAGGGCAGGCCCATGGTGAGCCAGGCGGTGCGCGCGGGGTTCATGGACTGCTCGCCGGCGTGGGTCACCGTGCCGCCGACGATCTGCTCGACGCAGTCGGCGTGGATGCCGGTGCGGCCGAGGAGTTCGCGGTAGGTCTCGCCCAGGAGGTAGGCGGGATGCAGGGGGGCGAGCGCGCCGCCGCGCTTGCCGATGGGGGTGCGTACGGCTTCGACGATCACGGGTTCCGCGGCCATGGGTCGTCCTCTCCTTCGGGCCGGCCCGGCGTGGCTCGGCCCCGCTCACCCGCGCGGCGCGGGCGTCCCGGCCACCCGCCACGCTGAACTAGTACGCGTTCTAGTTCTGCGTGCAGTCTGCTGAGCGGAGGGCCGGTGCCGCAAGGGTCGTGCATCCCCCGAAGTCGCGATCCGCACGAAGTCCGCACGCAATTCGGGGCCCCGCACCCCTTGCCACTTGTAGAACCCGTTACTACCTTCACGACAATTCGTATTCCTGATGGACCGTCAGAATCCGGCCGCCACCCAGCAGGACGCGCGACACCTGGAGTTGCCGATGCCCTGTCCAGCGCTGCCCGACGGGTTCGACTTCACCGACCCCGACGTGCTCCACCACCGCGTCCCCCACCCGGAGTTCGCCGAACTGCGCCGGGTCGAGCCGGTCCACTGGATCCCGCAGCGGCGCGGCGTCGCGGGCTTCGACGACGACGGCTACTGGGCCGTCACCCGGCACGCGGACGTCAAGTACGTGTCCACGCACCCCGAGTTGTTCTCCTCCTGGGTCAACACCGCCATCATCCGGTTCAACGACCGCATCCAGCGCGAGCAGATCGAGGTGCAGCGGCTGATCCTGCTCAACATGGACCCGCCCGAGCACACCCGCGTCCGCCAGATCGTGCAGCGCGGCTTCACCCCCCGCGCGATCCGGGCCCTGGAGGACGCGCTGCGCACCCGCGCCGGGCAGATCGTGGAGCGGGCGCTCGCGGGGACGGGCGCGGACGGCACCTTCGACTTCGTCACCCAGGTCGCGAGCGAGCTGCCCCTTCAGGCGATCGCCGAGCTGATCGGCGTCCCGCAGGACGACCGGGCCAAGCTCTTCGACTGGTCCAACAAGATGATCTCGTACGACGATCCGGAGTTCGCGGTCAGCGAGGAGGTCGGCGCCGAGTCGGCGACCGAGCTCATCTCGTACGCGATGAACATGGCCGCCGACCGCAAGCAGTGCCCGGCCGAGGACATCGTCACCCGACTGGTGGCGGCGGAGGACGAAGGCAACCTCGCCTCCGACGAGTTCGGGTTCTTCGTGCTGGTGCTGGCCGTCGCCGGCAACGAGACGACCCGCAACGCCATCACCCACGGCATGCACGCCTTCCTCACCCACCCCGACCAGTGGGAGCTCTACAAGCGGGAGCGGCCGGCGACCACCGCCGAGGAGATCGTGCGCTGGGCCACGCCCGTCGTCTCCTTCCAGCGCACCGCCACCCAGGACGTGGAGCTCGGCGGCAGCCGCGTCAGGAAGGGCGACCGCGTCGGCATCTTCTACTCCTCGGCCAACAACGACCCGGAGGTCTTCGACCGTCCCGAGGTCTTCGACATCACCCGCGACCCGAACCCCCACCTCGGCTTCGGCGGCGGCGGCCCGCACTTCTGCCTCGGCAAGTCCCTGGCCACCCTGGAGATCGACCTGATGTTCCGCGCGATCGCCGACGCGATGCCGGACCTGCGCGCGGCCGGCGACCCGCGCCGCCTGCGTTCCGCCTGGCTGAACGGCGTGAAGGAGCTGCGGGTCACCCCGGGTTAGCTTCTCCGCGTCCGGCTCCTCGCGGCTGCCCGGACGCACATCCCGGACACGGACCGGCGGCCTCCCGGCGCCGCCGGTCCTGCTCGCGGGAGGCAGGGGCGTCCCCCTACGCTCCGCCCCTGCCTCGCCCGAGCCCACGGACGGCCGAAAGCCGCCGAACGTTTCCGGTCCGCCGGGCGTCTTCACTCGTGGCCCATCCGCCCCGACTCCGCGAAGACGCCGAACGGACAACGCCGAACGTGATCCCCGCCGCCCCGTCCACCGTCCCGCGGACCCGCACGGCCGGTCCCCGGAAGCAGGTCGTCCGCACCCTGCGGGACCGTCACCGCGTACCGCTCCTCGCCACGCTCCCGGTCCTGCCGCTCTACGCGCTCTGGTGGGTCTTCCTCGCCACGGGCGGCGGCGACCTCGCGGCGCAGGAGGCCTGGGCGGACTTCGTGTCCCGGCACGGCGGATCGGCGTACAACCTGTCCTGGTACGGCGGGATGCACACCGTCAACTACAGCCTGCTGTCCCCGTACCTGATGGCCGCCGCCGGCGTGCGCACGGTGACGGTGGCCGCCGGGCTCGCCGCGTCCTGGCTGGCCGCGGTCCTGCTCGTGCGCACGGGGATCCGGCGGCCCGCCGGGCCCGCCGTCCTTGCCTCGCTCGCCCTGTGGTGCGACGTCGCCTCGGGCCGGACGACCTTCGCGCTGGGCGTCGCCCTCGGCCTCGCCGCCTGCGTCCTGCTGACGGGTCAGCGGCGGGTGCCGCTCGCCGTGGCGTACGCGGCGCTCGCCACCATGGCGAGTCCCGTCGCCGGGCTGTTCCTGGTGGTCGTGGGAGCGGGGCACCTCCTCGCCGGGGACCGGGTGCGGGCCGCCACCCTGCTGGTGCCGCCCTGTGCGGTGGTGGGGCTGACGACCTGGCTGTTCCCCTTCACCGGGGAGCAGTTGATGCCGGCGGACCGGGTCTGGCAGCCCGTGCTGCTCGGCCTCACGGTGACCGCGCTGGCGCCGCGCGACTGGCGGGTGGCGCGGTGGAGCGGCGCCGTCTACGCGGGTGGGACCGTCCTCGCGTACCTGGTCGCCTCGCCGGTCGGCACCAACGTGGAGCGGTTCGCGGAGCTGTTCGCGCCGGCCGTGCTGCTGGCGGCCCTGCTGTCCGCGCCGTCGCTGCGCGGAACGCGGCGCCGTCTCCTGGTCGCGGTCCTCGTCCTGTCCGTCGTCTGGGTCGGGCGGAAGACCGCCGACGACCTCGCGGTGTCCACCCGCGTGCCCGCCTGGGCCGCCCGCACCGACGGGGTCGTCCGGGCGCTGGAACGGCTCGGCGCCGACCGCACCCGGGTCGAGGTGGTCCCGGCCCGCGACCACCGGGAGGCCACGGCCCTCGCCCCGCACGTGAACATGGCGCGCGGCTGGAACCGCCAGCTGGACATGGAGCGCGGGCGTCTCTTCTACGACGGCTCGTTCTCGCCGGCGGCCTACCGGGGCTGGCTGGACCGCTGGGCGGTGGGCTTCGTCGTCCTGCCGTCGGCCAGGCCCGACGGGTACGCCGAGGAGGAGGCGCGTCTGGTGGCGAGCGGGCCCGGGTGGCTGGAGCCGGTCTGGCGGGACGCGCACTGGCGGGTGTACCGGGTGCGCGACGCGGTGCCGCTGGTCTCGGCGCCGGCCACCGTGCTGCGGACGACGAGCGCCGAGATCGACGTGCGGATGCCGGGCCCCGGCCGGGTGCTGGTGCGCGTCGCCCACTCGCCGTGGCTGCGCGTGGAGGGCGGCTGTCTGGCCCGGCACGGCGAGTTCACCGAGCTGACCGTGTCCGGGCCCGGCGAGTACCGGATCAGCTCGCGGTACCGGGCCGCACCGGCTCCGGCTCGCTGCGCACCTCCGCGGGCGGCGCCGCCGTCCGGATCCGGGGGCCCTGAAGCAGATAGGTGACGCCGAAGCCCGCGCCCACCACCATCGCGCCGCCCACCGCGTCGAGCACCCAGTGATTGCCGGTGGCGACGATCGCGCCGAGGGTGAACAGCGGATGGAGAGCGCCCAGCGCCTTCATCCACCAGGTCCGGGCGAGGACGACGACCACCAGACCGCACCACAGCGACCAGCCGAAGTGCAGGGACGGCATCGCCGCGTACTGGTTGGTGAGCGCGGTCAGGGTGCCGTAGTCCGGCTTCGAGAAGTCCTGTACGCCGTGCACGGTGTCGATGACGCCGAGCCCCGGCATCAGCCGCGGGGGTGCCAGCGGGTAGAGCCAGAAGCCGACGAGCGCGAGCAGGGTGGCGAAGCCGAGCGCCGAACGGGCCCAGCGGTAGTCGGCGGGGCGGCGGGCGTAGAGGACGGCGAGGACGGTCAGCGGGACGAAGAAGTGGAACGACTCGTAGTAGAAGTCGAAGAAGTTCCGCAGCCAGCCGACCGTCACCACGGCGTGGTTTATCCCGTGCTCGACGTCGATGCGCAGGAACCGCTCCACCGCGAGGAGCTGCTCGCCGTGCCGCTCGGCTCCGGCCCGGCCCCCCGAGTTGGTCCCGCCGGTCGCGGCGAGCCTGACCTGCTGGTACGCGGCGTAGCCGACCCGGATCAGCAGCAGTTCGAGGAGCAGGTTCGGGCGGGTCGGCACGCGGCCGGGGACGGGCAGCAGCGGGACCCGGCGGAAGCGGGACCGGCCGGGCGCCGCGTACTCGGTGGGGACCGGGTCCCGGTACCAGGGCGAGGTGCGGGGCAGGAACGGGACGGCGCAGGCGGCGGCGAGCGCGGCCACCAGGACCGCGTTCTCCCGCAGCGGGTGCAGCACCGTCAGGTTCGGCAGCATCATCCTCGCGGGCAGCGTCGTCACCAGGACGATCGTGACCGGCCACACGTAGCGGTCGGAGGCCCTGCGCCCGACCCGGCCGACCACCGCGAGGAGCAGCCACAGCAGCTGGTGCTGCCAGGTGGTGGGCGAGACGGCGACGGCGACGCAGCCGGTGACCGCCACCGCGAGCAGCAGCTGTCCGTCGCGCGCGTAGCGCACCGCCCGGCGCAGGCCGACGACGGCGACGGCCGCGCCGAGGACCAGGAAGAGGCCGGTCTCCAGCGGCCCTTCGAGGCCCAGCCGCAGCAGCGCCCCGTGCAGGGACTGGTTGGCGAGGTCGTCCGCCCGGCCGCCGAGACCGGCGCCCGCCAGGTGGTGCACCCAGTAGGTGTACGAGTCGTGCGGCAGCGCGGCCCAGGCGACCACCGTGCACGCGGCGAACGTCGCCACGGTGGAGACGGCGGCGCGCCGACGCCCGGTGAACCAGAGCAGCGGGGCGAAGAGCAGCACGGTCGGCTGGAGGGCCGCGCCGGCGCCGATCAGCACGCCGCTCAGGCGCTGCCCGCGCACGGCGAGGCAGCCGAGCAGCACGAGCAGGACCGGGATGACGCTGGTCTGGCCGAGGTGGAGGGTGTTGCGCACCGGCAGCGACAGCATCAGCAGGCTGACCGCGACGGGCGCGGCGAGCAGGCGGGTGCGGCGGGTCACCGGCGGCGGCAGGGCGCGGGCCGCGACGAGACCGAGCGCCACGACGAGCAGCAGCGTCCCGAAGGTCCACCCCCAGCCCAGCGCTTGTTCAGCCGAACGAGTGAGGGGTTTGAGGACCAGACCGGCGAACGGGGTGCCGGTGAACCGGGTCGAGTCGTACAGGGAGCCCTTCACGTGCAGGACGCCGTCCGCTCCGACCCAGGTCTCCAGGTCGGTCAGCCGCTCGCCTCTGGGGGTCCCGAGGACGACGGCCACCTGCCGCAGGGCGAGGACGGCCGCGACCAGCCAGAGCAGCACACGGGCCGCCTCCAGCCGTGCGCCGGCCGTCCCGCCGGGCCCCGCTCCGAGGACCTCTCCCGGTCGTCCTCCGCGCTCCGCATCCGCCACGCCGTCTCTGACCTCCCCGCCCCCGTCGTTACCGCCCGTATGTCCGTGTCCGAACCCTATGCGCCACGCGTCGCCCCTCGGGAAGAGACGCGGGCACCCCCGCGGTCACCTGACGTCTGCCCGCCTTTCGTCCGAAAGGCGACCCCCCGCAACCCGTTCCGGTTCCGCCCCCGGCCGCGACAAAGATCACAGAGCGTCCCCGGGGAAGCGGGCCGATCCTGCGGCGTCCTGCCTGCTTATGCGGTGTTCACGCACGTCCCGCAACCAGGTGTACACAGCACGTAAAGCGGAGAAGTGCACCTATGGTCGGTTTTCGGCTCGCTTTCCCAGGAGCCGTGTCCCTGTCCCCGTCGAAAGGCAGGCGAGCGGAATCTTGCCGACCGTCACCCCCCACGCTCCCGTCGCGTCCGCCGGCCCCACCGGCCCCGGCCGGCCGGAGGTCACCGTCACCGACCCGGCCCTGGTCCGGCGCGCCGTGAAGGCAGCGGCGCTCGGCAACGCGATGGAGTGGTTCGACTTCGGCGTCTACAGCTACATCGCCGTGACGCTGGGCAAGGTGTTCTTCCCGTCCGGCAACCCGACCGCCCAGCTGCTGTCGACCTTCGGCGCCTTCGCCGCCGCCTTCCTCGTGCGGCCCCTCGGCGGGATGGTCTTCGGCCCCCTCGGCGACCGCGTCGGCCGGCAGAAGGTCCTCGCCCTCACCATGATCATGATGGCGGCCGGCACCTTCGCGATCGGGCTCATCCCGTCGTACGCCACCATCGGCGTCGGGGCGCCCCTGCTGCTGCTCGCGGCCCGGCTGGTGCAGGGCTTCTCGACCGGCGGCGAGTACGCCGGTGCCTCGACCTTCATCGCCGAGTACGCGCCCGACCGCAGGCGCGGCTTCTTCGGCAGCTGGCTGGAATTCGGCACCCTCGCCGGTTACATCGGCGGCGCCGGCCTGGTCACCCTGATGACCGCGCTGCTGTCCAGCGAGGACCTGCTGTCCTGGGGCTGGCGCGTCCCGTTCCTGATCGCCGGCCCGATGGGCGTCATCGGCCTGTACCTGCGGATGCGGCTGGAGGAGACCCCGGCGTTCGCGGCCGAGCTGGCGAAGGCGGCGAAGAAGGAGCACGACCGCCCGAAGGTGCCGCTGCGCGAGCTGGTCGCGGGCCAGTGGAAGGCGCTGCTGCTGTGCATGGGCCTGGTGCTGGTCTTCAACGTCACCGACTACATGTTGCTGTCGTACATGCCGAGCTACCTGACCAGCGAGCTGAAGTACGACGAGACGCACGGACTGCTCGTCGTGCTCGGCGTGATGGCGCTGATGATGGTCGTGCAGCCCTTCGCGGGCGCCCTGACCGACCGCGTCGGACGCCGTCCGGTGATCGCCGCCGGCTGCCTCGGCTTCCTCGCGCTGTCCGTCCCGGCCGTCCTGCTGATCCGCCAGGGCAGCCTGCTCGCGGTCGCGCTCGGCATGGGCGCCCTCGGCCTGCTGCTGGTCTGCTTCACCTCGGCGATGCCCGCGGCGCTGCCCGCGCTGTTCCCGACGAAGGTGCGCTACGGCTCGCTGTCCATCGGCTTCAACGTCTCCGTCTCGCTGTTCGGCGGGACCACGCCGCTGGTGGTCACGGCCCTCATCGGGGCGACCGGGAACATGATGATGCCCGCGTACTACATGATGGCGGCGGCCGTCATCGGCGGCGTCGCGGTGTGGTTCACGGCCGAGTCGGCGGGCCGCCCCCTGCCCGGCTCCGCGCCGTCCGTGGAGCCCACCGGACACTGACGGCCCCCGGTACGCCCTCGGCCCGTGGAATCGCGCCGGGGGCCGCGCACCGTCCCGCCCGGTGCCGCCTCCCCCGCCGCCCGCGTGGCCCCCTGGGCCGATCGGCTGACCGGTGCCGGGCGGAAACCGGAAAAGGCGCTGACAACCGCCCCGTACGCGACTAGATTCGGCGGCATAACTAGTTAGGACAGCTAACTAGACATACGAAAGGCATGGTGCATGAGCGATGCTCAGCTCTGGGACGCGGTCGACGCCTACTTCACCGAGCTCCTCTCCCCGCCCGACGAGGTGCTGACGGCCGCGCTCGCCGACAGCGACGCCGCCGGGCTGCCCGCCATCAACGTCGCGCCGAACCAGGGCAAGCTGCTCCAGCTGCTCGCCCAGCTCCAAGGGGCCCGCCGGGTCCTGGAGATCGGCACCCTCGGCGGCTACAGCACGATCTGGCTGGGCCGCGCGCTGCCCGCCGACGGCCGGCTGGTCACCCTCGAATACGACGCCGCCCACGCCGAGGTCGCCCGCGGCAACCTCGCCCGCGCCGGCCTGGACAAGATCACCGAGGTCCGGGTGGGCCCGGCCCTGGACTCGCTGCCCGCCCTCGCCGACGAACACCCCGAGCCGTTCGACCTCGTCTTCATCGACGCCGACAAGGTCAACAACGCGCGGTACATCGAGTGGGCCCTGCGGCTCACCCGCCCCGGCAGCCTGATCGTCCTCGACAACGTGGTGCGCGGCGGCCGGGTCACCGAACCGGGCGGCGGCGACCCCAGCGTCGAGGGCACCCGGGCCGCCCTCGAACTGATCGCCGGCCACCCGAAGTTGAGCGGCACGGCGATCCAGACGGTGGGCAGCAAGGGCTACGACGGCTTCGCGCTGGCCCGCGTACTGGACTGACGTACCGTCAGACCTCGTGGTAGAAGCCGACGTTGACGCTGCGCGGGCCGGTGCGGTCCTGGACGACCAGCTCCCCGGAGCCGCCCGCGGGCAGCTTCGCCGTCCCGCCGTACGGCAGTTGCTGCGGCGGCAGGCCCGCCAGCGTCAGCCGCACCTCGGAGGAGGGGTCGGGGTGCGAGCCGCGCAGCCAGGTGACCTGCCAGGTCCCGTCGGGCCCGCACAGGAACTCCAGGTGCACCCGCGAGACGAACAGCCAGTCGTCGGGCGTCGCCAGCCGGCAGACCGCCTTGTCCCGGCCCACCCGCAGCACGGCGCCCGGGTCGCTGGGCGCGTCGGCCATCAGCATGCCGGCCGTCGCCCCGGCGTCCGCCCCGGAGACCGAGGCCATGGTGAGTTCGAGCACGTGCGCTCCTTAGAGGCTCAGCTGTCCGACCGTCCCTGCGCGGGGCGCTCTCGACGCGCCGCCGCCGCATGATAATTCGCCACGAGGCCGTCCGGGTGACATCCGGCACAATGGACTCATGACCGAGCGAAAGCCCCCCGGCGTCAGCTTCGAGTCCTGGGTCGACCGGCAGATCCGCGAGGCGGAGGCGCGTGGGGAGTTCACCGCGCTCGCCGGAGCGGGCCGTCCGCTGCCCGACGTCACGGACGCCCCGTACGACGAACTGTGGTGGGTCAAGCAGAAGATGGCCCGCGAGGGACTGTCGGTGCTGCCCCCGACGCTCGCCCTGCGCAAGGAGGCCGAGGACGCGCTCGCGGCGGCGTCGGCGGCGCCCTCGGAGCGGGCCGTGCGCCGGATCGTCGAGGACGTCAACGCCAAGATCCGCGAGATGATGTTCAAGCCGCCGCCGGGCCCTCCGCTCGGGCTGAAGCCGTACGACGTGGAGGAGATCGTCCGCGACTGGCGCGAGCGCCGCCGGACGGCCTGACCGGCGGCACGACAGGGCCGCGCGGAGATCACGGCCCCTCGGACCCGCGGCCCCTCGGCCCCTCGGCCCCTTGGACCCTCGTACTCCGGCCCGGCCTCGCGGGACCCCGTCCGATCCCGACGCCCGCGAGCGCTCGGCGCCGTACATGGGCGGGCGGGCGGCGCGTCGCAGGCCCGTCCCCTTCGGTGACACGCGGTCTCACGGCCCGTGCCGGGCGAGGCGTCCGCGCGTGGGCAGGGACGGCCCCCGGCGCGTGCCGGGGGCCGTCCCATCGGTTGCTCTTCGGGGCTCGCTCCGCACGGGTCGGGCGCCGTACGGAGCGTTCTCCATACGGCGCCCGACGCGCGCGGTCAGCTGTGCAGCAGGCGTTCCGCCATCTCGCGGTAGTCCCGCAGGGCCAGCCGCAGCTGCTCGGTGTCGGCCGTCGCGCCCTTGCTCTCACCCGAGGTCTGCCAGGAGGAGCGGAGCGCGCGCCGCCGCTGGGTGATCGCGTCCGTGAACCGGGCGGCGACCTCCTCCAGCACGTGGTCGGCCTCCTCGACGGACGCCCGGGGCTCGTCGATGAACCCGCCGACGGCCTGCTGGAGCCGCTTGGCGAGCTTGTCGGACTCCTCGTGCGGCAGCAGCGGCGAGTCACCGCCGCGGGACGTGTCGCCGGTGCGGGACGTGTCGCCGGTGCCCGTGCGGGCCCCCGCGGTGACGCCCTCGCCCGTCGTGCGGCCGGTGCCGACCGACGTCGTACCGGACGTCTCGTGCGGGGTCCTGGTGCGGCCCTCGGCGGCGGCGCCGGCCTTCTCGCCGACTCCCGTGGCGGAACCGCGGCCGTCCGCTCCGGTGCCCTCGCGCCACGCGGTGCCCGCGGTGCCGTCCTCCGCGCCGACGCCGTCACGGTCGCCGATGCTCTGATGCCCCGGAGCCGTCCCGACGCCGTCACGACGGTCACGGTCGCCGATGCTCTGGTGGCCCGGGGTCGTCCCGACGCCGAGGGCGCCCGTCGTCGTGCCGGTCCTCGGAGCGCCGGCCGTCGCGTCGGTAGCCGGCGTGCCCGCGAGCGTGTCGGCTCCCGGGGCCCCGGTCCTGCCGTCGGCCTCGCGGGCCGCGGCCGTCGCGCGCGCCTCGGCGGTCTCCCGGCTCGTGGCGGCGTCGCCGGTCACGTTCCTGGGGTCCGCCGAACCCGCTCGGCCCGGCGTCCGGGGAGTGGTGCCGTCGGCGCCCGGGCCCTCGGACCCCCGTGCCGTCCCCCGGCGCTCCGCGCCCTCGCCTGTCACGTCTGCCATCTTCGTCAACTTCCCTTCGCGTGGCGCCGGTTGAGGGTCCACGGCACGTGCGTACGGTTGCCGGAGCGAGCCGTGTCCGAGTTGTCGGCGGCCACCTCCGCACCGTCCGTGCCGGTGTCCGCGCGGTGGCGGACGTCGTCCTTGCGGCTGGGTGAGACGAGGTCCTCGAACAGGGCGCGGGCCTCCAGCATGGCCTCGCGCATCTCCTCCGTGCCGGTGGCGTTCCCGGTGGCGCCGCCACTCGCGTGCGCGGCACTGTGCACCCGCCGGTACCCATGGACGTGGTGCGCGTGGTGCACGGAGAGGGCCTCGAGCTGTTCCTCGTAGCGGCCGGTGTCGGGGTAGCCCCGCGCTCCGGCCAGTTCGCCGAGCAGGCGGTCCGCCTCGGCCACCGCTTCCCGCGGCGAGTCGACGAAGCGTTCCTGTGCGGCGGCCCAGCGCGCCGCGAACTGCTCGCGGGCGGCGGGCTCCAGGGGCTGCTGGCGCAGCGAACCGTGCCGCTTCACCCGCTCGGTGAGGTCGGCTTCGGCGGCCCGGGTGTCGCCGTCGTGCCGGGCGACGGCACGGTCGTACTCGGGCCCGAAGCGCCGCTGGAGGCTGCGCCCGCCCTGCGGCCTGCGGGCGAGGAGAGTCAGGACGACCGCGACAAGGGCCACGGCCGCCACGATCACGATCAAAGCGATGATCACGCCTGTGGACATGGGTGCCTTCCGGAGTTTTCGACCCAACGGGCCGGTTCATCGACCGGGTTGCCGCGATAACGCGCCGCAAACGGTGCCGCCCCCACGGTCACGAGAGGCCCCTCGGCCCCTCCGGAAGGCCCTCCGTCCTCGACGCCCGGCGTAAACCGCTTGCGGGCCGCGCGGGGGAGGTCGTGACAATGACCGCCATGACCCGTACGCCCGCCCCCTGGACCGTCGCTCCCGAGCCCGTCGGCTCGCCCGCCGCCACCGCGCTGTGGCGGGCCTACTACACGGAGGTCAGCGACCGCTGGTACCTGCTGCACGAGGGGCGCAGGACCGACCCCGCCGAGCTGGAACGGGAGATCGCCGCCGACACCGGGGACTCCCTCGCGCCGCCCGGCGGGGTGCTGCTGGTGGCCCGGTACGGGGGCGAGCCGGCCGGCACCGCGGGCGTGCGGCTGACGGACCCGACGACGGCCGAGCTCAAGCGGGTCTTCCTGCGCGAGGACCTGCGCGGCCGGGGCGGCGCCGCCCTGCTGGTGCGGGCGGCGGAGGACGCGGCGCGCGAGCTCGGCGCCGGGCGGATCGTGCTGGACACCCGCAGCGACCTGGTGGCGGCCCGTGCGCTGTACGCGCGCCTCGGCTACCGGGAGACGGAGCGGCACAACGACGAGGAGTACGCCGACCACTGGTTCACCAAGGAGCTGACGGGCTGACCGGCTGGGTCCGGGCCCCGTCGTCCCGATCGGGCCGGAGTCGGGGCCGGGCCGGAGTCAGGGCCGGGCCGAGGCGGACGAGGCTCACCGTCGGTCGTGGTCGAGCCGGACGGGACTCACCGTCGATCACGGCCCGCCTCGGTCCGGACGGGACTCTTCGTCGGTCACGACCCGCCCCGGTCCGGACGGGACTCACCGTCGATCACGGCCCGCCCCGGTCCGGACGGGACTCACCGTCGATCACGACCCGCCCCGGTCCGGACGGCGGAACCCAGTCCGAACGGCGGGCCCGGTCCAGGCAGCGGGCCTGTTCTCCCGGGAGGGGGTCCGGCGGTCCCGCCCGCCCGGCCGGGATCAGGCGACCGGCTTGTACGGGTGGGCCGTCGCCCCGTGCGGGCGCTCCGCGTCGGAGCCGCACAGCTCGGAGTTCAGTTCCTCGACCAGTCGGACCAGGTCGGTGGGCCGGCCGGGGCCCCACCAGTCACCGAGCGTTTCGCCCAGGGACTCCTCGCGGGCCCGGGACAGCCGCTCGGCGGCCTCGCGGCCCTCAGCGGTGAGCGTGAGCTCGACTCCCTCGCGGCGGGCGAGGCGGCGCTCCTCCAGCTGTCGGCCCGCGGCGAGCACCACGTCCAGGGGCACGGCGCTCTGGTCGGCGAGCGCCGCCGGTTCCTCCCGCCCGTGCTTCCTGATCCGCAGCAGCAGCCAGCTCGCGGCGGGCAGCAGGTCGTAGCCCGCCCGCGCGGTGATCCGCTCGTAGATCTCGCGCCGCCCCTCACGGGTGCCGAGCACCGACAGCGCGCGGCACACCTCGTCGTAAGAGGACCGTTCGACCGGGTTGCTGGCGAGCGTCTGCGTGGCGTCCGGGGCCGTGACCGAGCCCCGCAGCTTGTCCTCGCGCAGGAACCAGGCCAGCACGAAGCCGACCAGCGCGACCGGGGCGGCGTACAGGAAGACATCGGTGATCGAGGACGCGTACGCGTGCAGGACGGGGGTGCGCAGCGCGGCGGGGAGTTCGGCGATGCCCTTCGGGTCGGCCTTGAGCGTGTCCACGCTGAGACCGGCGGGCAGTTGCTGACCGCTGAGGGCCGCCGCCAGCTTGGTCCCGAGGCGGCTCGCGAAGACGGTGCCGAAGATGGCCACGCCGAATGAGGCGCCGATGGAGCGGAAGAAGGTGGCGCCGGAGGTGGCGACGCCCAGATCCTCGTACGGGACCGCGTTCTGCACGATCAGCACGAGCACCTGCATGACCAGGCCGAGGCCGAGACCGAAGACGAAGAAGTAGGCGCTCATCTCGCCGGTTCCGCTGTTCTCGTCGAGCTGGTGCAGCAGGAGCAGTCCGATGGTGGTGATCCCGGTGCCGGCGATGGGGAACACCTTCCACCGGCCGGTGCGGCTGACGATCTGGCCGGAGAGGGTGGAGGAGAGCAGCAGGCCGAGGACCATGGGCAGCAGGTGCACCCCGGACAGGGTCGGCGAGATGCCCTGGACGACCTGGAGGAACGTCGGCAGATAGGTCATCGCGCCGAACATGGCGAAGCCCACGACGAAGCTGATGACGGCGGACAGTGTGAAGGTCCGCACGCGGAACAGCTTCAGCGGCAGCACCGGTTCGGCCGCCCGGCGCTCCACGGCGACGAAGGCGACCGCCAGGACCACCGCGAGCACGGCCACTCCGATGAGCTGCGGCGAGCTCCAGCCCCACGTCGTGCCGCCCAGCGAGGCGACGAGGATCAGACAGGTCGCGACGGCGGCGATGAGCAGGGTGCCGAGGTAGTCGATGACGTGGCGGGCGGTGCGGCGCGGGATGCGCAGGGCGGTGGCGATCACGGCGAGCGCGACCACGCCGACGGGCAGGTTGATGTAGAAGACCCAGCGCCAGCTCAGGTGCTCGGTGAAGAACCCGCCGAGCAGCGGTCCGAGGACGCTGGTCGCGCCGAAGACGGCACCGAACAGCCCCTGGTACTTGCCCCGTTCGCGCGGCGAGACGATGTCGCCGACGATCGCCATGGACAGCACCATCAGCCCGCCGCCGCCGAGCCCCTGGAGGGCCCGAAAGCCGATGAGCTGCGGCATGTTCTGCGCCATGCCGCACAGCGCGGACCCGATCAGGAAGATCACGATCGCGAGCTGGAACAGCCGCTTGCGCCCGTACTGGTCGCCGAGCTTGCCCCACAGCGGCGTCGCCGCCGTCGAGGCGAGCAGATACGCGGTGACGACCCAGGAGAGGTGCTCCAGGCCGCCGAGCTCGCTGACGATGGTCGGCAGCGCGGTCGACACGATGGTCTGGTCGAGTGCGGCCAGCAGCATGCCCAGCAGCAGCGCGCCGATCGACACGAGAACGCTGCCGTGCACATGCTCCTCGGTGGGGGCGCCCCCCTTCGTCACCGCCGCGTCCGTGCCCTGTGCGTCCGCGTTCATACGGTCCTCCGTGCGCCCAGGCGTCCCGGTCACCTCCCATCGTGATCGGTGTGACCCGTTATGGCCTGTTGAGTCCTTCACGGGGCCCGGAACGGCGGGGTGCCGGGGAGATTCCGTGGAGAGCGTCTGGATACTCTCTGGAGTCCGTGAGGGGGAGGGACCACACGTGAGCGGATCGAAGGGGCACGTCTGCCCGGAGTGCGGGACGCACCGGGAGGCCGACGGGACGCCGTCCTGCGCCTGCACCCAGCGGGCCTCGGACGCCCTGCGCGACGCCCGTACGGCGGAGGCGGCCGCGGCGGAGGACTTCGACCCGCTGCGCATCCGGCCCTACGTGGAACTCGGCCAGGCCTCCCCGGGCGCGGACCCCGGCCCGGACGGGACGGCGGAACCGGCCGGTGCCGGACCCCGGTCCGACGCGCGGCCGGAGCGGCCCGCGACCCGCGCGACCCCGCTGCCTCCCGAGACGGCCGCCGAGCGGACCATGCCACTGACGGCCGCCGACGCGCCGTCGCCGGGCGAGCGCACGATGCCGCTCACCGCGGTCGGCACGCCGTCGGCCGCCGAGCGCACCCGGCCGGTGATGGCGGCGGGCACGTCGGAGCCCGCACCGGACGACATGCGGCTCTTCCAGGATCCGACGCCCGGATCGGGCACCACGCCGGGCGACGAGCCGCCCCGGCGTCGCCGCCGTACCGCGCTCCTCGTGGTGGCCGGCGCCGTCGTGGCCGTGGTGGCCGCCGCGGGGCTGGCGAGCGGGGTCCTGTCGTACGACACACCGGAGCGGGACGCCTCGCAGCCGGAGGCGGTGCGCGCGAGCGTCCCGGAGAAGTCGTCGCCGCGGGCCGAGGCGTCCCCGTCCCGCAGCGCCTCGCCCTCGCCGTCCGCCTCCGGCAGCCCCACGGAGTCGGCCGGTGCGGACGCGTCGCCCTCCGCCTCGCCGTCGAGCCCGTCGGCGACCCCGTCCCGCTCGAAGAAGCCGACGGGGACACCGACGACCGCCCGGGCCACCGGCTCGGTCCGGCCCCCGTCCGACGAGCCGGACGAGCACCGCGCCACGATCCTGCGCCGCGGCGACAGGGGCGCCGAGGTCGCCGAACTCCAGCTGCGGCTGCGCCAGCTGGCCCTCTACTACGGCGACATCAACGGCAACTTCAACGAACAGGTCGAGGACGCCGTACGGCGCTACCAGTGGGCCCGCGGGATCGGCGCCGACGAACCGGGCGTCTACGGCACGGCCACCCGCACCCGCCTGGAATCGGAGACGAGCGAGCCGTAGCGGACGGGGGTCGGGGGCGAGGGGCTGGGCTCGACGGGGCTCGGACTCGACCGGGGCAACATTCGACGGTGGCGGAGGACAACGGGGGCCGGAGTCGGACGCAGGACCGGGGACGTCGGGGGCCGGAGCCGACAGGCGCCGGGCCAGACGCAGGACCGGGGACGTCGGGGGCCGGAGTCGACAGGCGCCGGGCCAGGCGCAGGCCGGGGATTACGGGGCCCTGAGCCGACAGGCGCCGGGCTCGACGCAGGCCGGGGATTACGGGCCCCCGGACTCGACAGGTTTGGCCCCTGTCGGGAGCCGGGACAGCGGAGGCCGGACCCGACAGGCGCCGGGGACGACGGAGGCCGGGGTCCACCAGGACCCCGGCCTCCGACCTTCGCGTCAGCCGATGTGCAGCCGTATCGACCCGTCCGCGGCGGCCTCGACGCGCACCTGCGTGAGGTCGGCGACCAGGGCGTCGGGGCCGTGGACCGCGGCCCGGGGTCCGACGCCGACGACGCGCATCCCCGCGGCCTTGCCGGCCGTGATGCCCGCCCCGGAGTCCTCGAAGACCACGCAGTCCTCGGGCGCGACGCCCAGTTCGGCGGCGCCCTTGAGGAAGCCCTCGGGGTCCGGCTTGCTCGCGCCGACCGACTCGGCGGTGATCCGCAGGTCGGGCAGTCCGAGGCCGGCGGCGGCCATGCGGGCGGTGGACAGGCCCACGTCGGCGGAGGTCACGAGCGCGTGCGGGAGCCCGGCGAGGGAGGCGAGGAAGGCCGAGGCCCCCGGTACCTCGACGACGCCGTCCATGTCGGCGGTCTCCTCGGCGAGCATGCGGGCGTTGTCCGCGTGGTTCTGCTCCATGGGCCGGTGCGGCAGCAGGACGGCCATGGAGGCGTAGCCCTGGCGGCCGTGGACGACCTTCATGACCTCGTCCCCGTCGAGCCCGTGCCGGTCGGCCCAGCGTCGCCAGCAGCGCTCGACCACGGCGTCCGAGTTGACGAGGGTGCCGTCCATGTCGAGCAGGAGGGCGCGGGCGGTCAGAACGGTGGTGGCCGTCATCGGCATGCTCCAAGACGCGGGAGAGGGAGCCGTACGGGGCACCCGGGGACAAGGCGGCCCCGCCCGCCGGTCAGGGAGAACGGGCGGGGGCCACTTTGTTTCTTCACGATACAAAACAAACGGCCCCCGACGCCACCGCGCCTGACCAGCGGCTTCGCGAGGCGGTCTCGGACGAGGCCGAGACGGAGGGCCGGCGCGGGATCGGCCGGCGCGGGACCGGCCGGGGTGGGACCGGTCGGCATGGGACGACCCGGCGCGGGACGGCCCGGCGCAGGGAACGTCGGCGCGGGACCGGCCGGGGGCGAACCGCCCGCCGCACCGAGGACCGGTGCGCGGCCGACGGGCCCGGCGGGGACCGGAGCGCGGAGCGCCGGCACGGGACGGCCCGCCACGGACCCGCCCCGGCGACGCGAGGGGCGGGTCATCCCGCCACCGCCTCGTACAGGCTCCACAGGCCCAGCCCCAGCATCAGCAGGGCCGCGATCTTGGTGATGAGCGCGAGCGGCACCCGCTTCATCAGGGCCTTGCCGCCGACGATGCCGAGCCCGGCGACCGCCCACAGCGCGAGGACCGCGCCGAGGCCGACGGAGAGCGGGTCGTCGTACCGGGCGGCCAGGTTGGCCGTCATGATCTGGGTGAGGTCGCCGAACTCGGCGACCAGGATGAGCATGAAGCCCGCTCCCGAGACCTTCCAGAAGCTCTGGTTCTCGGGCTTGCGGACCTCCTCCTCGTCCTCATCCTTCTTCAGCAGCAGCACCGCGGCGCCCGCGAGGAAGAGCACACCCGTGAGCGCGTGCACGATCTGCTGCGGCAGCAGGGTCAGGACGCTGCCCGCCGCGACGGCGAGCGCCACGTGGACGGCGAAGGCGGCGGCGACGCCGGCGAAGACGTACGAGGCGCGGTAGCGCGTGCCGAGCACGAGTCCGGCGAGCGCGGTCTTGTCCGGCAGCTCGGCAAGGAAGACGACGCCGAAGACGAGCGCCGTCACGCTGAAGCTGATCAATGTTCCTCAATCGGTCGGGGCCGCCCCACCGAGAGTGCTGTGCTGCGCTGCGACACCTCGGCACGGCAGCACACGGGGGCACCCGCGCGAGGACGCGCGGGCGGTGCACTGCTTGCCGAAGGTCTCGCTGGCCGGCCTCGTGACCGAGGTCTGCCTCCGGGCGCCGGCTCAGACGAGCTGAGCAGTATGTCGACGGTCCGGCGAAGAGCTACTCCCCTTCTGAGCCGTCCATCGTACGTGACGCCCGCGCCGGCCCCCCAGGGCCATTGGTCCCGTCACGACTCTTGCTTTGTCATGTACGCGTCACTAGCTTCTCACCCGACGCACATCTGCCGGAAACGCGACGCCGCAAGCATGTGCTCGCCCGCCCCAACGGCCCCCCATCCACAGGGAGTTCGCATGCCAAAGGTCTACGCGCGTCGACGGCTGAGCATACTCGCAGCCGTCACCGGTCTGATAGCCATGGCCGGCCTTTTCAACAGCCCCACGGCCTCCGCCGCGCTGCCGACCCCGGTCAGCGCCTCCACCGCGCGGACCTACCTCGCCTCGCTCACCGTGGCGACCGAGGACCGCACCGGCTACAACCGCGACCTCTTCCCGCACTGGATCACCATCAGCGGGGCGTGCAACACCCGCGAGACGGTCCTCAAGCGCGACGGCTCCAACGTCGTCACCGACTCCGCCTGCGCGGCCACCAGCGGCAGCTGGTACTCGGTCTACGACGGCGCGACCTGGACCGCCGCCTCCGACCTGGACATCGACCACCTGGTGCCGCTCGCCGAGGCCTGGGACTCCGGCGCCGACAACTGGACCACCGCGCAGCGCCAGGCCTTCGCCAACGACCTGACCCGCCCGCAGCTCATCGCGGTCACGGACAACGTGAACCAGGCCAAGGGCGACCAGGACCCGGCCACCTGGATGCCCTCGCGCACCGCCTACGCCTGCACCTACGTGCGCGCCTGGGTCCAGGTGAAGTACTACTACAACCTCTCGGTCGACAGCGCCGAGAAGTCGAAGCTGTCCTCGGTGCTCAGCGGCTGCTCATAGCCCGCCGCTTACGGGGAACCCTGTCCTGTGCCTCCGTCGTTTCGTACCGTACGGGGCGACGGAGGAAGGTGATGGCCGTGTCGGAGCTCCTGCTGGGCCCCCTGCTCAGGTTTGTCGACGACTCGTCCGCGACCGTATGGGTCGAGACGAGCCGTCCGTGCACCGCCGAGGTGCGGTGCGCCGAGGGTCCCAAAGGAGAGGCCCGCACGTTCCAGGTAGCCGGGCACCACTACGCCCTGGTGGTGCTCACCGGCCTGGAACCGGGCTCGGAGTCGGCGTACGAACTGCTGCTGGACGGCACGCCCGTCTGGCCCCTTGCCGACTCGCCGTTCCCGCCCCCGGTCATCCGCACCCTCGACCGGGACAGCGGGGACAGCGTCCGGGTCACCTTCGGCTCCTGCCGCTGGGCCGCCCCGCCCGGGGACGAGAAGGACCCGGTGGGCCCCGACGCCCTCGACACGCTGGCGGCGCGCCTGTCCTCCTCCCCGGACGCCGAGCGGCCCGACGTGCTGCTCCTGCTGGGCGACCAGGTGTACGCGGACGAGACGTCCGAGTCCACCCGTGCCTGGATCGCCTCCCGCCGCAGCCTGGACGAGCCTCCCGGGGAGCAGATCGCGGACTACGAGGAGTACACCCGGCTCTACCACGAGTCGTGGCGGGACCCCGAGATCCGCTGGCTGCTGTCCACGGTCCCGAGCTGCATGATCTTCGACGACCACGACGTCATCGACGACTGGAACACCAGCGCGTCCTGGCTCGCCGACATCCGCGCCACGTCCTGGTGGCGCGAGCGCATCCTGGGCGGCCTGATGTCGTACTGGGTCCATCAGCACCTGGGCAACCTCTCCCCGGCCGAGCTGGACGCAGACCCGGTCTACGCCGCCGTCCGCGCCACCCCCGACGGCACGGACGCCCTGCGGGACCACGCCGCCCGCTCCGACGCCGAGCCGTCCTCCGTCCGCTGGAGCTACCGCCGCGACTTCGGCCGCGTCCGTGTCGTCATGCTCGACTCCCGGGCGGCCCGCGTCCTGGACGAGCAGCACCGCTCGATGCTGGACGAGGGCGAGGAGCGGTGGCTGCGGGAGCAGGTGCTCGACCGGCGCGACGCCTACGACCACCTGCTCATCGGCACCTCCCTGCCCTGGCTGCTCCCCCACCTGATCCACGACGCCGAGACGTGGAACGCGGGCGTGTGCCGGGGCGAGCGCGGGGCCCGCTGGGCGCGCATCGGGGAACAGGTGCGCAGGAAGGCCGACCTGGAGCACTGGGCGGCGTTCCCCGAGTCCTTCGAGGCGCTGCGGCAGCTCATCGCCGAGGCGGGGAGCGGCGAGGACGCCCCGGCGACGGTCCTGGTGCTCTCCGGCGACGTGCACCACGCCTACGTCGCCGAGCCCACGTGGCCCGGCGGCGCGGCCCCGGACGCCCGGGTCCTGCAGCTGACCTGCTCACCGGTCCACAACTCGATCCCGCTGTCGATGCGGATCGGTTTCCGCTTCGGCTGGAGCCGGACGGGGCGTGCCATCGGGCGCCTGCTGTCCCGGCACGGACGCCAGGGCCGGCCGGCGGTGGACTGGCGCCGGACGGGCGGCCCCTGGTTCGGCAACCAGCTGATGACACTGACGCTGCGGGGCCGCGCGGCGCGGCTGCGCCTGGAACAGGCTCGCGCGACCGGCGACACCGCCCGGCTGACCACGGTGGAGGAGTCCCAACTCACCCCGCAATAAGGCCATTCCGCCAGGTTGCCGGGTGCGTTGTCCCGGATGCTCGTGACGCATCCCACACCCGGCCCCGATCATCCCCTCCGGGCTCGGCCGCCGCGCCGTACGGCGGCATGATGAGGCGGACCGTCCGCTTCCGGCGGACGGTCTGCCGCCCTTGCGCCCCCCACGCCCGGGAGTCACCCCCTTGCCCGCAACACCCGCGGAAGCCGCGTCCGCCGCCGTCGCCCTGATCGGCGCGGGACCCCGCGGCACCGGCGTCCTGGAGCGCCTGTGCGCCTCCGCCCCCGAACTGCTGCCACCCGGGAGGCGGTTGACGGTCCATGTGATCGACCCGTCGCCGCCGGGACCCGGCCGGGTCTGGCGGACCACCCAGCCGTCCGAGCTGCTGATGAACACCGTCGCCTCCCAGGTCACCCTGTTCACCGACGAGAGCGTCGAGTGCGCGGGCCCGGTGCGCCCCGGGCCCAGCCTGCACGCCTGGGCCGCCGAGTCCGGCACCGAGGACGAGCTCGGTCCTGACGACTACCCGACCCGCGCCCAGTACGGCCGTTACCTCGCCTGGGTCTTCGCCCGGACGGTCCGCGCGGCCCCGGCCGGCGTCCGCGTCGAGACGCACGCCGCGCACGCCGTCCGCCTCGACGACGGCCCCGACGGCCGCCAGACGGTCACCCTCTCCGACGGCCGCTCCCTGGAGGGCCTGAGCGCGGTGGTCCTCGCCCAGGGCCATCTGCCGGTGCTGGCCGACCCCGGGCAGCGGCAGCTGAGCGCGTACGCGGAACAGCACGGGCTGCGCCACATCCCGCCCGCCAACCCGGCCGACGTCGACCTCGCGCCGCTGTCCCCCGGCAAACCGGTGCTCCTGCGCGGGCTCGGGCTCAACTTCTTCGACCACATGGCCCTGTTGACGACCGGCCGCGGCGGACGCTTCGTCCGGACGTCCCGGGGCCTGCGCTACCTGCCCTCGGGCGACGAGCCCCGCCTGTTCGCGGGCTCCCGGCGCGGCATCCCCCACCAGGCCCGCGGCGACAACGCCAAGGGCCCCTACGGCCGTCACACCCCTCTCGTCCTCACCCCGGACGTGATCTCCCGTTTCCGCAAGCGCGCGGACTCCGGCGAGGCGCCGGACTTCCTCACCGAGATATGGCCCCTGGTCGCGAAGGAGGTCGAAACGGTCTACTACGAGGGGCTGTTGAGGCTCCGGGGGGTCACCCCCGGCCGGTCCGGCTTCCGTGACCGTTTCCTGCGCGCGGAGCACGGCGGCCCCCAAGAGGCGGCGCTGCTGGCCGAGTTCGGCATCCCGGCCGCCGACCGCTGGTCCTGGGACCGGCTGTCCCGCCCGTACGCCCGGCAGTCCTTCACGGGCCCCCGCTCCTGGCGCGACTGGCTGCTGGCGCATCTGCGCGAGGACGCCGAGCAGGCCGCCCTCGGCAACGTCGACGGCCCCCTCAAGGCCGCCCTCGACGTGCTGCGCGACCTGCGCAACGAACTGCGGCTCGTCGTGGACCACGGCGGCCTCTCGGGCACGTCGCGCCGGGACCACCTGGACCGCTGGTACACCCCGCTCAACGCCTTCCTGTCCATCGGCCCGCCCCGGCGCCGGATCGAGGAGATGGCCGCGCTGATCGAGGCGGGGGTCCTGACGGTGGTGGGTCCGCGGCTGCGAGTGCGCGGCGAGGACGGCGGGTGGCTCGCCGACTCCCCCGACGTGCCGGACTCGGCCGTGCGGGCGACGACCCTGATCGAGGCGCGGCTGCCGGAACCGGATGTGCGGCGGACGGCGGACGAACTCCTCGCCCGGCTGCTGAAGACGGGCGGGTGCCGCCCGCACACCGTCGACGGCTACGAGACCGGAGGGCTGGACGTGACGCCCAGTCCGTACCACCTGATTGACAATCAGGGGCAGCCGCACGCACGGCGGTTCGCCTTCGGTGTGCCCACGGAAGGCGTGCACTGGGTGACCGCCGCCGGTGCCCGTCCAGGGGTGGATTCGGTCACGCTCTCGGACGCCGACGCGGTCGCGCGGGCGGCCCTACGTGCGGCGGCGCCCGGAACGGAGCCCCGGACGGCGGCCGAGCCATGGCCTGATGTTGAACTTGCAAGCATTGATTAGGCACACCTAACCTTGGCTCACTCGGTTCCCCCGAGACCGGTCCGTCCGCGGACCGGCCCCGACCGAAGGAGTCCCCCCACATGTCCGGACGCCTCGACAGCGCCCAGCCCTACGCCATCGGCCTCTTCCGCATCGTCGTCGGCCTGCTCTTCGCCTGCCACGGCGCCGCCTCCCTCTTCGGCGTCCTCGGCGGCGCCATGGGCGGCGGCTCCGTCCCCGCCGGCACCTGGCCGGGCTGGTACGCGGCCGTCATCCAGCTCGTCGGCGGCACCTTGGTGCTCCTCGGCCTCGGCACCCGCGCCGCGGCCTTCGTCTCCTCCGGCTCGATGGCGTACGCCTACTTCGACGTGCACCAGCCGTCGGCCCTGTGGCCCATCCAGAACGGCGGCGAGCTCTCCGTGCTGTTCTGCTGGTCCCTGCTCCTGCTGGTGTTCACCGGCTCCGGCGCCCTCGGCATCGACCGGCTCCTCAGCCGCCGTACGCCCCAGGCCGCCGAGGACGGGGCCACCGCGGACCAGACACCCGTCACGGCCTGACACCACACCGGCGCCCGTCCCGTCCCGCGGGCGCCGCCCGGCGCGCTCCGAGTCGACCCGGTGTCAGCCGTTCCCGGCCACCCAGCCGAAGGGAACCGTGAAGCACGCCAGCCGCCCGCCGCTCATCCCCGGCTCGTCGTGCACCACCACGGAGGACGCCCCGCCCTTGCGGAACCCCCAGTCGTGCTCGGCCAGCGCCTCCCCCGCTCCCCGCTCGTCGGCCGTGAAGTCCAGCCACACCTCGTTGCCCGCGTTGGCGTAGTGCGGGTCCATCGACGGCTGCACCGGGTCCTCGCGGTGCTGGTAGTGCCCGCCCGCGTCAGCGGGGTCCGCGCCGCAGGGGTTGCGGTGCACGTGGACGCCGTAGGTGTGACCGGGCCGCACGCCCGCCACCCGCAGCCGTACGGCGGTGGCGCCCCGCCCGTCGCGGCGCTGGCCCACCTCGACCCGCGCGCCCGCCGGCACGAGGTCCGTGTCGTAGGTCAGCGCCGCCGAGGACGCGAAGGCACCGGCCGGCGCGAACCGGCCGGCCGTCCGCATCCAGAAGCCGTCCGGCGCCCCCTGCACCCCGACCGGCCCGCTGTGCCCCAGCCCGCCCTGGACCGGCGCGCCGCCCGCCGCGAGGACGGTCGCCGCCAGCACCCCGGCGCATATCGCTGCCACCATCGTCAGTCCCGCTTCCTCGTCGTCACTCCACCGGATTCAGTTCGTCCGTTTCGTTCGTACGGGAAGTCCGTGCTGGACGCCGTACCGGTGGCGCACCCGGGTGAACATGATGTGGCGAACACATGCGCCCCCCGTGGATCTCCTGTCACACCTCCGGCGTACGCTGTATGGCTGTCACAGGCCGCCCTGCCGCTCCTCCCGACGTCGCGGCGTGGTCGTGCCCACGGGGGAGTCCAGGGGAGTGTTCGGTGCTTGAAAGTGTGGGGTCGCTGACCGGCAGCCCATGGATCTACGCCGTCGTGGCCATGTCCGTACTGCTCGACGTCTTCCTGCCCGTGCTCCCCAGCGGGGTCCTGGTCATCGCCGCGGCGACGGCGGCCGCCGCGGGCACCGCGACCGGCGCGGCGGTCCCGCACGACGTGCCCGACCTCCTGGCCCTCACCCTCTGCGCGGCCACCGCTTCGGTGCTGGGCGACATGGTGGCGTACCGCCTCGCCTGGCGCGGCGGCGAGCGCCTCGACCGCGCCATCGCCCGCTCCCGCCGCCTGACCAGCGCGCAGGAACGTCTCGGCGGGGCGCTCGCGCGGGGCGGCGGCATCCTGGTCGTGGTCGCCCGCTTCGCGCCGGCGGGCCGCTCGGTCGTCTCCCTGTGCGCGGGCGCCGCCCACCGGCGCGTCCGCGAGTTCCTGCCCTGGTCCATCCTGGCGGGCGTCGCCTGGACCGCGTACAGCGTCGCCCTCGGCTACTACGGCGGACAGTGGCTCGGCGCCACCTGGCTGGCGACGGCCGTCTCCTTCGGAGCGCTGTTCGCCGCCGGGGCCGGCGCGGGCTTCCTCATGCGCCGGCCGCGGGCGCAGCGCTGAGGGTGGGGGCAGGGCCGGGGGCCTTGCTGTCGGGGTGACGGCGGGACGGTGACTGGGCGCTTCCGGCTCCTGGCTTCCGGCTTCCGGCTTCCGGCTTCCGGCTTCCGGCCTCCGGCTTCCGGCTTCCGGCTTCCGGCTTCCGGCTTCCGGCCTCCGGCTTCCGGCCTCCGGCTTCCGGCTTCCGGCTTCCGGCTTCCGAGTCGATATATCGATTGGGCGGTACCGCCTCGTCACCATCGGCGGCGCGTCACGCCATCCCATCACGGCACGCGTCGGGGCGGCCCGGCGCAGGCGGCTGCGTGGCCGGGCCGGGCTGGTCGGGACGCCCCGTCAGGAGGCTGCCGAGCGGGTCGCCGACTGGCCGCGCACCTCCAGGCCGTCCAGCAACTCGGCCGTCGCCGCGGTGACGGCCTCGACGGCACGGTCGAAGACCTCGCGGTTGTGCGCGGCCGGCGCCCGGAAGCCGGACACCTTGCGGACGTACTGGAGGGCGGCGGCCCGGATGTCCTCCTCGGTCGCCTCCTCGGGGAGTACGGGCGGACGGAGTGTCTTGATGCTGCGGCACATGCGTCCAGTGTCGCGCGCGAGCCGCCGTCCCGGCCCGGGAATAGCCCTCGGTCCCCCGCCGATTGTGCAGAACATGACCACCCGAGCGGTTGCACCTCTTGCCCCCGGCGCGTCCGTACGGCGGTAGCGACTGAGATCATCCACGCCGAGGCGGCCACCGTCACGGGGCCGACCGACGAGAGGACAGAGACGCATGACGAAGAACCAGCCCCCGGAGCAGCACGGCCCCCTGCCGGGCGGGAAGCCGTTGACGGTCGCGGTACTGGGCCCCGGCGGCGTCGGCGGACTGCTGGCGGCGCTCATGGCACGGCCCGGGCACCGCGTGATCTGCCTGGCCGGTGACGAGACGGCGCGGGCGCTGCGCGACGGCGGCATCCAGGTGCGCAGCGGCACGTTCGGCGACTTCACGGCGCCGGTCGAGGCGGACACCGAGCTGCGCGAGCCGGTCGACGCCTGCCTGATCGCCGTCAAGCACACGGCGCTGGACGCGGCGCTGGACCGCGTACCGCCGCACGCCCTGGGCGAGAACGGCCTCGTCGTACCGTTCCTGAACGGTGTCGAGCACCCCGCGGCCCTGCGTGCCCGGTACGGCGACGCCCGGGTGGCGCCGGCCGTCGTCCGCGTGGAGTCGACCCGGGTGGCCCCAGGGGTGATCGAGCACGGCAGTCCCTTCGCGGAGATCGACCTGACCGGGGACGCCGTGCCGCGCGAGCGCCTCGACGCGCTCGCCGGGGCACTCGCGGCGGCCGGACCGGCGGTGCGGGTCCTGGACGACGAGGTCGCGGCGCTGTGGGCGAAGATGTCGTTCCTGGCGCCCTTCGCCCTGCTGACGACGCGGTACGGGCTGCCACTGGGCGAGGTGCGCACCGGTTACCGCGAGGAGCTGACGGCGCTGGTCGAGGAGACGGCCGCGGTCAGCCGCGCGAGCGGCGCCCCGGCGGACCCGGCACAGGCCCTCGCCCGCTACGACTCCTTCGCGCCCGGCATGCGGTCCTCCATGCAGCGCGACGCGGAGGCGGGCCGCCCGCTGGAACTCGACGCGATCGGCGGGGCGTTGCTGCGCGCGGCCGACCGGCACGGGGTGCCCGTACCGGTGACGGCCCGCCTGGTACGGGAGTTGGCGGACCGGACGCGCTGAGCGGCGTAGGCGGGGTACGGCCCCAGGATCACCGGACGCGCTGAGCGCTGGACGGGACACGGCCCCCCGCGCTCATCGACTGGCCTGCCAGACGCGGGTCTTGTGGCCTGTCAGACGCGGGTCTTGGCCAGCAGTTCGATGATCTCGGCGGTCGTGCCCGTCTCGCCCAGCCGGGGGAAGATCCGCTCGACGCTGTTGCGGTGGGCGTCGGCGTCGAGGTCCGACATGGCGTCGGTGGTGAGGGTGACGTGGTAGCCGTGCTCGTGCGCCGCCCGGGCGGTGGACTCCACGCCGATGCTGGTCGCGATGCCGGTCAGCACGATCTGCGTGATGCCGCGGCGGCGCAGCTGGAGGTCGAGGTCGGTGCCGTGGAAGGCGCCCCAGTTGCGCTTCGTCACGGTGATGTCCTCCGGGTGGCCGGCGAGTTCGTCGACGACGACGTCCCAGCCCTCCGGCAGGCCGCCGCCTCGGCGCCCCCGCTCCGTACGGCCGGGGACGGCGTCCGCTCCGTCGGCGGCCGCCGTGACACGCACCAGGACCACGGGGAGCCCGTGGGCCCGGAAGGCACCGGCGAGTTCGACGGCCCGGGCCACCACCTCGGCCCCGCCGAGAGGAGCGGTGGGAGCGGCGACGATCCCGTTCTGCAGGTCGATGACGACGAGCGCGGTACGGGGGTCGAGGGTGGTGAGAGTCATGGGGGCCCTTCGGGGGTGGCGTGAGGGGGCAGGGTGCGTGGGGGGGGCCAAGGGTGCGTGGGGGGGGGAGGAGGAACTCCTGCGGGTGAGGGCTGGAGGGTGGGGAGGCTGACGGTTGTCGCCGGGCATCCCGACCTCCCGAACTCACACGCCTACGGGCTCCGGGGCTTACTAACTCACGGGCTGACAGGCTGACGGGTTCCGGGACTCACTGGACTCACCGACTGAGGGGCTCATGGCCGGGTGAGCCGTTCCACCAGGGCGATCGCCTCGATGACGGTCTGCCGCTCGGCTTCGGTGCAGCGGTCCTGGAACGCCCGGGCCAGCCATTCCTCACGAGCCTGCCGGTTGCCCTCGACGTACTCGCGACCGGCGTCGGTGAGCGTCACCAGCTGGCGCCGCCCGTCCCCGGGGTCGGGATTGCGCGCGATGAGCCCGTGCCGGTCCAGCGCGGCGAGGGTCGCGGCCATCGACTGCGGGCGAACCCCTTCGGCGGCGGCCAGCCCACTGGCCGTGGCGGCCCCGCTCTTGCTCAGCAGGGTCAGCGCGGACACCTGGGAGGGCGTGAGGTCCTGGGTCTCCGCGACCTCGCGGATTCGGCGCCGCAGCCGGCTGAAGACCACGCGAAGATCCTGCGCGGCCCGGGCGGCGGAGTCGGAGATCCCCACGCCTTCGTCGGTCATGCGCCCGCTCCATCGATCATGCGCCCACGCTAAAACCTTCAGGCTGGCCTGTCCAGTTCCACCTGACCAGTTCGAACTGCGCAGCCCGGTTACGTAAAGGGGGGCGAGGTGAACTCGACGCCGTGGTGGGCCGGTTGGCGTCCGCCGTGGAAGGAGCCGCACCCGGGGTGCTGGGGCCGTGCGATGCGGAGCGACGCCCGAGGCGCCGCGAGTGGTGGCCGGAATCCGACGCCGACCCGTTCGCGTGAAGTCACCGGAGGAACTCGCATCACTAAATCGAACAGGCGTAGCATTGCGGCGTGGCAGCGACCCCCTATGACTTCCCGAGTGACCTCCTGGCCGGCCAGGAGGAGCTGCATCAGGTCCGGGCGGAGCTCCTGGCCCTGCTCAAGCGACTCCCCTGGTCGGTGGAGCCGCTGGACGGCTTCAGCGACGGCCACGGCTGGCGCAAGGTGGAACGCCCCGCGTCCCCCGGCTGGACGCCCGACGAACAGGCCGAGGTGGAGAAGCTCCGCCAACGCGAACGTGAACTGGCCGTCTTCGTGACCTGCCACCGCTTCTGGGACGAGGTCGCGACCGCGGAGAAGGTCGACGCCCGCAGCAGGCTGAAGCACGCCCGGGAGACCCCCGACCCGGACACGAGCCGGCCCTAGGGTCTGTCGTTTGGATCAGGTCGGCCGTGACAGAGGGTTCGTCCCGGTCGGCCCGAGCGGGGTCTGGTGCGTGCAGCTGCAAGGCGGAGGAGGGGGTCGAAGCGGAGCTTCGGCGACCGACGACAACGCCGCAGATGTGCGTGCCAGACCCCGCGACACCGGCCTGATCCAAACGACAGGCCCTAGCCCCGGACCCGCCCCCCCGGAACCCTCCCCCACTCCGCTCCGACGAGCCGGTGGCGGCGTTACCTCAGCTCCAGCACGCCGACCGTCTGGCCGCCGCTCGTCTCCCCGGTGGGACGGAACCCGAGCCCCAGATAGAAACGCTCAGGACCGCTCTCGCCCGGGTGCCAGGTGGTCGTCAGCACAGTGCCGCCGCGACGGCGGATCTCGGCGGACACGGACTCGACGGCGAAGCGCCCGTAGCCCCGGCCCTGCTCGCCGGCGGCGATATTGAGACGCCAGAGGCCGGAGCGGAGGTCGGTGCCGCTGCCGTCGCCCTTCCAGTCGATGTCGAAGAACGCCATGAGGAAGCCGACGGGCCGGTCACCGTCGAGGACGAGGCGGGGCCAGGCGACGCCTGGATACATGTACGCCTCGGCGAGCGACTTCACGACCGGCGCGACGAGGTGCTCCTGGTCCGCCCGGACCCGCAGACCGATCGCGGCGTCGAAGTTGTCCGGGGTGATCTCTGCCAGCCGAGGTGAACGAATCATGCCGGAACCCTAAGAGGGCGAAACGGAGACCGCGCACCCCGGGGGACAGCTTCCGGGCCGTCCCCCGGACGCGAGGACGCGCGGTCCGCCCCGAACTCGGGGGTGAGGCAGCCGTTGTAGAGGCGGCAGCGCCGTCGGCGGTGTCCACCTTGCAGGAGAGGACGTACCCGGATCGATGACGATCTTCGCCGGGTCGTCCCAGTTCAGGACGGCCTCGCGACGCACGATGGCGCGCGCGACCTCGCGGCTTCCCGCCGCGGCGTCCGGTCACCTCGGTGGGGCACCTCAAGCAGAGGTCGGTGGCGTCTTGACGACCGGGTCAGCCTTCGGGGTACCGGTCCCTTGCTCCCATGCCCACTCGTGACGGCAGTCTGCACAGGTGAGGTATGTGGGCAGTGATTCCGAAGTGCTGTGTGTGATGCGGAAGAGCTCGTGCTCGTCGGTCGTGGTGGGGACGAACACGGTGAGGACGCGGTCGGTTGCCGCGCCGCAGTTGGGACACGGGGTGGGCGGATGAGTGCGTGGCCGCATGCGTCACCCCTCGGTCGAGTCATCTCCAAGGTAGCCAACCGGGGCGTGCACCACAGGTGATCGGCTGCGCCGAAGGCTGCGTGCCTGGTCAGGCTGTGCTGAACTTCCGGCCCCAGGCGGTGGCCGTTCGGTGTCGTCGATGGCATCGCTCCAATTGGCTACCCGGAGCCAGGGAACCGATCCCGAGGTCGGTGTCACCCCCGTTTGCCACCGGCAGTCTGTCCATCACTGGTTTCCGACGGCGGGGCGCCTGCCATCGCAATCCCGCAGGTGCGCGCCGTTATTGATGTCAGTCGGTGATGTCAGGCCGCCGGTCGGCCTATGCAGTTACTGCCAACTCCCTTGCACGCTGCCTGGCTTGGGAACGCAATTCCTTGAGGTGCCCATGGAAGGGGTTGTGACGGTTCTGGTCGAGATTCAGTGGCAGGTCGAGCTGTGAGATGAGTACCGACTCCAAGACCCACGGCTCCTCGTGCTCGATCCAACACACTCGGGCGTTCTCCGCCATCCACTGGCTGAGGACGGCTTCCCCTGCCTTACCGAAGGTCATGCGCTTTCCGCTCCCTACCCGGCGCAGCTCAAGTCCCAGCAGGCAACCGAGGGTGAGCCGAAGCGTCGATCCGGCCGCATTCCCACGGTAGTGATAGCGCACCCGTTTGCGGAGATTCTGCGTGCTGGTCCTGTTCGCCATGTACCGCGGGGCTATGCCGACGTAGAGCAGTCGCCCGGCGCCGAGTTCTGCACAGGGAGCCTGCTCGAAGTGCCATCCGTAGACCCCGGCCGCCGCCGGAACCGGGCTGGGACGCGTCAGGACCTCCTGCGCCGACCACAGCCGATCCGGTTCGGTGAGAGCGGTACGAGCCACGCGGCCTCCAAGGTCGAGAGGGCAGCCGGCTGCAGACTACCGGCCGGCCACGCATTGCAGACGGCATCCCGGCCTTGGTCGACGGCCGCCACATCGGGAGAAGCTACAGGTCCTCGAACGCCTCTTCACCGGGCCGCCAGACCGTCCAGGAGCGATCCGCAAAGCCATTGAGCATCGCGATCTCGGGACCTTCGCAGGCGGCGGGGTGCAACTGCACGGAGCCGGTCCCGAAGTCGACCTTGACCCCGATGCCGGTCTTCTCATGGGTGGCGGTCACATTCTGCGAGATGAGTGCACGAAGCGCATCAGCCCAGCCGGCCTCCGCCGGCGAAATCGCCTTCCCCGACAGCGTGACCGTCGGCAGCACATCGCACGTGAGCAGGGGCATGTCGTCGGTCGGACCATCGAATCGCAATTGGACATAGTCCATGACGAATTCCACCGAGTACAGCCGAAATCCGACGAGTCGACCAAGCAGGGAGTTCAACTCGTATGCCACGGCGGGGAGTCTAGGCAGCGTGGATATCCGGGTGCGCTCGTGGGGGGGGCGGACGGCAACTGTGTTCCCGGCCGCCCATGGTCCTAGAGCTGACCTCGCCACCAGGGCACGTCCCGGCCCTCCGCCGGGATCACCTTGGCCCTTGCCAGAATTTTCCCGTCCAGAGCCCACACGAGGCGCGCAACTCACGCGCGCTCTTCCTGGGCAGTGCGTGAAGCACGGCTTCGAGGTACTCGCGGAAGTCGGCGTGCCTCCGACAGCAATACACGCTTCTCTCCCGCCCAGCCGGGCTCCGGGGCCCCCGAGCATGGCAGGACCCCACATAGCGCCGCGTACTCAACACGCGTCCGGCACAGGTCGAGCTGTGCGGCACGGAGATCGTCGACTAAGTCGACATTTCAACCAACGGAATAGTGCTGCCTGTTCGGCTTCGGGGGCCTGCACCGCGCGGTCACCGCCGCAACGGCCGCCGCCCCGGGCCACTCAGTAGTGCTGGCGACTCAGACTTGAGACCGGAATAGAGTGTTAATAGGCACTAGAAGCGACATCTAGGAGGCCGTCGTGAAGACTCGCTTTGTAGTCGAACCGGACGAGGGCAAGTCGATCTGGCTCGGGGGCATCGGTGTCGACTTCAGGATCTGGGCCGAGGAGACCGGTAACCAGTTCTCGGTCGTCGAGCACCCGATCGAGCCGGGCCGTCTCGTCCCGCCGCATGTGCACAGCCGTGAAGACGAATTCTCATACGTCCTTCAGGGCCAGGTCGGTGCACGGGTTGGCGAACAGGAGGCCACGGCGGGTCCGGGCTCCTACATCCTCAAGCCACGAGGAACCCTGCACACCTTCTGGAACGCCGGACCGGAACCGGCGCGGATCCTGGAAATCCTCTCCCCCGCAGGTTTCGAGCGATTCTTCGACGAGATGGGCACGATCGCCGAGACTGCGGCCGATCCTGCGGAGTTCGTCCAGCGGCGCTCCGAGCTGGCCAAGCAGTATGGTCTCGAGTTCTCGGACGAGTGGGTCGCCGAACTGACCGACAGGTACCGACTCAAGCTCATCGGCGAATAGCGTTTCCCGCACGGTCGGGTACGGATGAGGCATGGACCTCTTCGTTAAGAGGGTGAAGCGGCCCCCGCAAGGACCATCTGGCACGTGAGTGGCACGGCGTCGAGAAGTCGCCCAGAAAGATCAAGGCCCAGGCACCCGGATACACACCGGCTGACCTGGGCCTCGTCCGTGTCCTGAGACTGGTGGGCGCGGACGGTTTCGAACCGCCGACATCCGCCTTGTAAGGGCGGCGCTCTACCGCTGAGCTACGCGCCCAGGACGAGTCGACAGCCTACATTGCCCGAGGGCCTGTCCCGCAAACCCGTATACGGGGCCTGGGCGGGGGTTATCCCCACCCCGGATCCGGGAGTGGGCCGGATCCTCCCGGGGGTCCCGGATCCGTACGGTCGGAGAGCGTCGGAAGAGCGTGTGCCCCAAGGGCCCGGCGCACTTCCGTGTTCTGTTCAGGGGGAGATCCACATGGCCCGTACGGCCCGCACAGCGCCCGCCCGCAGTACCCGCACCATCCGCAGCGCACCGCTCACCCGGGCGGTCCGGGGCGTGGCCGCCTCCGCCGTGGTCGTCGGCCTCTGCGCCGGCGCCGTGGCCTGCGGGGCCGACGCCGGGGACGACGACAAGCCCGAGCACCGCTCCTTCGCCCTGCACGGCCGCACCCTCACCGTCGACTCGGACGACTCCGCCCTGGAACTCGTGGTCGCGGACTCGGGCGAGGCCGACCAGGTCGAGGTCACCCGGTGGTTCAAGGGGAGCGTCGTCATGGGCGGGGAGCCCAAGGTGACCTGGGACATGAAGGACGACCGGCTCGTCCTGCGGATGAAGTGCTCCGGCGTCGTCGCCGACTGCTCCGCCAAGCATCGGATCGAGGTCCCGCGCGGCATCGCCGTCAAGGTCGAGGACGGCGACGGACGTGTGACGGCAAGCGGCTTCGCGGCTCCCCTAGGCATCCGTACGTCCGACGGTTCCGTCCGCGTGACGGACTCCACCGGCCCGCTGGACCTGCACAGCGCCGACGGTTCGATCAGCGCCGTCGGAGTCGGCTCGCGCCGGGTCCGGGCCACGACCGACGACGGCTCCGTGCACCTCGAACTGGGCTCCGTACCGCAGCTCGTGGAGTCCCGCACCGAGGACGGTTCCATCACGATCGCGCTGCCCCGCGAGACGTACCGGGTGACGACGAAGAGCGACGACGGTGCCGTCCACGTGTCCGTGCCCCGCGACGCCGGCAGCACCCACGTCGTGTCCGCCCGCAGCGGGGACGGGAAGGTCACGGTACGAACCGCGAACTGATGACCCCGTGTGTTCGTCTCTATCGGGTGGGAGAATGACACCGGGTAGGGCGGATGACAGCACGGGAGAGGGATGTGACGGCGACACCTTCGCAGCCGTACACGCCGTTTGTGCCAGGTGCGGAGCAGACACGTCGTCGCCCCCGGGTCCCACGGGCCGGCAGCGCCGCCGGAACCGCCCGCGCCGCCCGTGACGCGTTCACGCTCATGGCGCTGCCGCTGCTCGCCGTCCTCGCGCTGCCGGCCGCCTTCGCCGGCGGCGGCACCCGGCGGTGGTTCGGCGGCCGCTCCGAGAGCCAGCGCGCCGAGGCGCAGGCCGCGAAGGACGCCGCCGCGGCCGCCTTCTACGAACTCGACACCGCGCAGCGCGACCTGCGGATCTCGATCGAGACCATCCGGGCCGTGGACGACTCCCCCGCCGCCCGCCGCGCGGTCTCCGACTTCGAGGCGCTGGGCCGGCGCATCGACGAGGCCAGCCACCAGTACATCGAGGCGGTCGACGCCCACGACCTGGACCGGGACGACCTGGAGGCGTCCGTCGCCGCCCAGGCCCGCACCGAGCTGACCGCCGCCAAGGACGAGCTGGGCCGGGTCCGGCAGGAGCTGGACCGCTTCACCCAGGGACTCACGCCCCTGCTGGGCAAGGCCGAGACGCAGCTGGCCCGGCTCGCCCCGTCCGTCGAGCGTGCCCGCCAGTCCCTGCTCGCCGCCTCGAACGCCCTCGACGCCGTACGGAGCTCGAAGCTGCGGGCCGACGACCTCGCCGCCCGGCTCGCCGCCCTCGGCCCCGAGCTGACCAGGCTCAACCAGGGCGCCGGACAGCACGGCGTGGCGGAGACGCTGGAGCGCGCCGAGCGGGTCGCCCGCGAGGCCGAGGCCGTACGGGCCGAGGCGCAGCGGCTGCCCGAGCGGGCCGCGGAGATCGACCACCGGCTGGTGTCGCTGCGCACCCGCGCCGAGGCGCTGACGACCCGGTCGGGGCAGGTCGAACCGGTGCTCAGCGAGCTGCGGCGGCGGTTCACCGTCGCCTGCTGGCAGGACCTGCAGCACGTGCCGGAGCTGGCCGCGGAGAACGTACGGCAGGCCGAGCTGAAGCTGAAGGAGGCGCAGGCGGCGCGCGACGACCAGCGCTGGCCGGACGCGACCTCGCTGCTGTCCACGGCGCGGGCCCTGCTGAACCACACCGACGAGGCCGTCTCGGCGGCAGGTGACCGGCTCCAGCGGCTGAACGCGGTGGCGAAGGACCCGCAGCACGAGATCGACCGCACCCGTTTCGCGATCCGTGACGCGCAGCGCCTCGCCATGACGGGCCGCAGCACCCCTGACCCGCGGCACGCCCGTCCGCTGGACGACTCGGTGGCCCGGCTGGACCGCGCCGTCGCCGCGCTGGAGGGCCGCCACCCCGACTACTGGCACTTCCTGATGGAGACCGAGGCGGTACGGCGGACGGTGGCCGATGTGGTCGGGCTGATCCGTGAGCAGCGCGGCGGCGGGGCCTGATCACCGGTCCGCGAAGCCGACAGGGCCGACAGGGGACGTCACGGTCCGTTTTCCCGTGCGGGCGCTGGGGTCCGGGGCCCGCCGCCGGTGACCGGTGCGGCCTGATGTTGCCGGTCGGGGGCCATCGGGCGGATCCTGAGGGGTACGTACACCTCCGCTGGTGGCAGAGGGAGGCGAACATGGCCACACACGTACTTCACCAGGGCTCGAAGCGTCGTATCCGGTTCGACGAGCATCTTCCGGTCGACCACCGCCTCAGCAAGTTCTACCGGGTCGGCGCCGGACTGATGGGCCTCGTCCTGCTGGCGTTCGGCATCCTGGGCCTGATCGACAAGGTCGGGTTCTTCGACACGCACGGGGACACCGTCGCCGGCCTGAGCACGAACGGCGCGCTCAGCGTCCTGTCGATCTGCGTCGGCGTGCTGCTCTTCGTCGGCATGGTGATCGGCGGGAACTTCGCCTCCACGGTCAACATGGTCGTCGGCGTCCTCTTCATCCTGAGCGGCTTCGTGAACCTGGCGCTGCTCGACACCGACGACAACTTCCTCGCCTTCCGCATCCCGAACGTGCTGTTCAGCTTCGTGGTCGGCGTGATGCTGATGTTCTTCGGCATGTACGGGAGGGTCGGCTCGGCCCTGCCGCACGACAATCCGTACTGGCGTTCCCGCCATCCCGACCAGGCGGAGAACGAGGAGCGGGTGCGCGCCAGGATCAAGGCGGCCGAGCAGGCGAAGAGCATCCAGCGGGTCAGCCCGTCCGGCGACGTGCAACGGCACGGGCCGGGTTCCGGTTCCGGCTCACACTCCGGCTGAGGGCTCCAGGGGGCGCCCTCCCCTGGCAGGTGGCGCCCGCCCCCCGGGCGCGCCTCCCCGTGGCGGGCCGCGCCCGTTAGCCTGTGCGCATGCCTCGCTACGAGTACCGCTGCCGGACCTGCGGCGACACCTTCGAGATGAGCCGTCCGATGGCGGAGTCCTCCGCCCCCGCGGCCTGTCCCTCCGGTCACGACGACACCGTGAAGCTCCTGTCGACCGTCGCGGTCGGCGGTTCCTCCTCGGCCCCCGCGCCGGCGCCCCGTGCGGGCGGCGGTGGCGGGGGCGGCTGCTGCGGCGGGGGTTGCTGCGGCTGAGTGACGCGAGGGGACGGCGACTCCTGCGTTCCCGTCCCCTCTGCCCGTCCACGCTCCTCGCCTCCCCGCCGCAGCAGCCGCAGCCGCAGCCGCAGCCGCCGGGCCCCTCCCCGTCTCCTCAGGCTCCCTTCAGCTTCGCTTCCTTAGCGTGGCCCCATGACAGCCATCGCAGCGGCGACCACGGCGGCCGGGCCCGCTCAGGGCGGCGCGCCCCAGTGGGTCAGTGATCTCATGGCCACGCTCGGCGCCCCCGGCGCGGGCCTCGCCATCGCGCTGGAGAACCTGTTCCCGCCCCTGCCGAGCGAGGTGATCCTGCCGCTCGCCGGTTTCGCGGCGAGCAGCGGCCGGATGGGCCTGCCGGCCGTGCTGGTGTGGACGACGCTGGGCTCGGTGATCGGCGCGCTCGCCCTGTACGGCGTCGGGGCGCTGCTCGGCCGTGACCGCACGGTGGCGCTGGCGGCACGGCTGCCGCTGGTGAAGGCGAGCGACGTCGAGAAGACGGAGGCGTGGTTCCTGCGGCACGGGACGAAGGCGGTGTTCTTCGGGCGGATGATCCCCGTCTTCCGCAGTCTGGTCTCCGTGCCCGCGGGCGTGGAGCGCATGCCGCTGCCGGTGTTCCTGGGGCTGACCACGCTCGGCAGCGCGATCTGGAACACCGCCTTCGTGCTCGCGGGCTATCTGCTGGGCGACAACTGGACGGCCGTCACGGGTGTCGTCTCCGCGTACTCGAAGGCGGTGCTGGCGCTCGCCGTGCTCGCGGTGCTGGTCTTCGTCGGGGTGCGGGTGCTCAGGCCCGGTGGGGGCGGTCGCAGGCGGCGAGGAACTCCCGCAGGATCCGCTCCCCCGCGGCGACCCCGAGTTCCGGAAGAGCGGTGACCGCGGGGGCGGTCCAGCCGGCCTCGGCGAGTTCGCCGTGGCCGGGACGCCAGCCCCGGTCGGCGGCGAGCAGCAGGTCGGCGTCGAGGAGCGAGTCCCCGGCGGCGAGGGTGAGGTCGGCGCCGGTGCGGCGGGCGACCTCCCGTACGGCCGCGCTCTTGGTGAGCGGCTTGGGGACGGCGTAGATCTTGCGGCCCTGGAGGGAGACGGTCCAGCCGCGGTTCTCGGCCCAGACGGCGAGTTCCTTCACCCAGTCCTCGGGCAGCAGCGCGCGCTCGACGACGAGGTAGACGAAGAGGTCCTCGGCGACGCGGTGCTTGCGGACCCAGAGCGGGTCGGACGTGGCGGCCATGTGCTCGCGCACCTCGTCGAGGGAGGCGCACTCGTCGGCGAGGCGGGCGGTCACCCGCGCGTGCCAGTCGCGGTCGGAGACGCCGTCGACGAGCAGGTGTCCGCCGTTGGCGCAGATCGCGTACTTCGGGGCGGGGCCGGGGAGGGTGATGCGCTGGTACTGCTTGCGGGTGCGGGTGGTGGTGGGGACGAAGTCCGCGGTGGTGCCGAGTTCGGTGAGGAGTCCGGCGGCGGTCTCGGTCATGTACGACAGCGGCTTGCTCTCGTGGACCTCGACGCAGAGCAGCCGGGGGGCGTCCGCGTCGGGCATGGCGAGGGCCAGCGCGGCCGAGGAGTAGATGAGCGTGCGGTCGAGGTCGCTGGCGACGAGCACCCGGGGCGTGGTCATCAGGCCGTCACCGCCTTGCCGTCGGCACCGGTGGCGCCCTTGGTGAACTTGGGGTGGATCAGTCCCACGCAGGTGTAGGGGAGGTCGGCGACCTCCTCGACGGGGACGCCGCGCTGTTCGGCGAGCAGGCGTACGTGGTCGAGGTCGGCGCCCGCTCCGGCGCGGGCGAGGATCTTCCAGGGGACGCGGCGCAGCAGGACGCGGGTGGTCTCGCCGACGCCGGGCTTGACGAGGTTGACGTCGTGGATGGCGTACTCCTCGCTGATCCGCTCGACGGCCGCCCAGCCCTCCCAGGTGGGGGCGCGGTCGGCGGACAGCAGGTCCTTGACGCGGGCGTCGACCGCGTCGGTGACGTCGGGGAAGTGCGCGGCGACGGCGTCGAGGAAGTCGGCGGAGACGTCGGAGCCGGCGAGTTCGCGGTAGAACTTGGCGCCGTGGTAGTCGTGTTCGCCGACCAGGTCGGCGCGCAGGACGGTGCGGGAGATCAGGCCCGAGACGGTCGAGTTGAGGCAGGCGGAGGGGATGAGGAAGTCCTCGCGGGTGCCGTAGGTGCGTACGCAGGAGCCGGGGTCGGCGAGTACGGCGATCTCGGGGTCGAAGCCGGTGATGCCGTCCTGGGCCTCGAACTCCTCGACGGCCTGGGCGAGTTCGCGGGTGATGGCGCCCTTGCCGGTCCAGCCGTCGACGAAGACGACGTCGGCGGGGTCGTGGTGGGCGGCCAGCCAGCGCAGGGCGTTGGCGTCGATGCCCCGGCCGCGCACGATGGAGACGGCGTAGTGCGGGAGGTCCAGGCCGTGGCGGTGCCGGGCCCAGCGGCGCATGAGGACGCCGACGGGGGTGCCGGCGCGGGCGAGGGAGACGAGGACGGGTCTGGGTGAGCGTTCGGCGAGCACCAGCTCGGTGACGGCTCCGACGGCCTCGGCGATGCGGGCGGCGGAGGTGCCGAGCGCGGCGTGGAACAGCTCCTGGTACTGCTCGCTCGGCTGGTACTCCACGGGCAGCGACTCGGCGTAGTGGGCGCCGCCGCTCTGGATCGCCTCCTCGCGCTCCTCGGTCGGGGCTTCCAGGCGGACGTCCGAGAGGTCCTGGAGCAGCCAGCCGATCTCGTCGGGCGCGTACGAGGAGAAGGCGGGGCCGCGGAGGGGCTCGGGGAGCATGGAGGGCCTTTCGGTGGCGGTCGGCCGGGGGGCCGCGTGCGGCGGGTCTCCGGGGCCGGGCGCCTGCGACGGGACGTGGGAGGGGACGACGGCGAGCAGGACGGCCGGGGTGTGGGCGGCGAGCTGGGCGAGCAGACCGTCGGGGGCGTGCAGCATGGGGGTGTCGGCCGTGGAGTCGACGACCGCGACGACGGCGTCGAATCCGGCACCGGCGACGTTGTAGGCGTAGCGCGGTCCTGGCCCGTCGTCCGGGTCGTCGTGGGCGGGGAAGACGATGCGGCTGCGGATGGCGTAGCCGGGGTCGTCCACGGCGAGGACGGGTGAGCGGGTGGTGGTGGAGTACCGCACCTCGGCGTCCACGGCCTGTTCCAGCTCGGTCGCCAGCCGCAGCGGCGCGTACATCAGTTCCTCGAAGCCGAGGACGAGAACGCGGCGCGCTCCTTCGGGCAGGGCGTCGGCGAGCCGGGCGGCCATGGCGGGCAGCGCGGTCTCCAGCCGTATTCGGTCCTCGGGGGTGAATCCGTGCCGCCCGCCGTCGGGCACGCCGTCCGGCCAGCCGAGCGCGACGCGGCCGACGGTGCCCGCGCGCCCCGGTGCGGGGCGGCCGGGCGGGTCGGTCTCGTGGGCGGCGACCAGCGCCTGCCCCTTCTCCAGGACGCCGTCGGGCAGGGCCACCGTGCCGGAGGCCGTGGTGACCAGGTCGACGCGGGCGCCGATCTCGCGGGCGAAGGCGTCCAGGCGCCCGAGGTCGGCGGCGGAGCGCATGTCGACCAGGGCCACGACGACGTACCGCTCGCGCGGGTAGCGCTCGTGCAGGGCGCGGATGGTGTTCAGGACGGTGTTGCCGGTGGAGAACTCGTCGTCGACGAGGACCAGCGGGCCGGAGCCGGCGAGCAGGCCGGGGTCCTCGGGGAGCAGCAGGTGGGAGGTGGCGTGGGAGTGGGACTCCTCGAAGCCGCCCGCCTGGGCGACGCCCGGGACGGCGCGGCGGGTGGAGTGGAGGTAGGGGGCGAGGCCGATGCCGTCGGCGACGCAGTGCCCGAGGCCGGTGGCGGTCTCCGCGTAGCCGAGGACCACGGCGGTGTCCGCCTGGTCGCCCAGCAGGTCGCGGACGCGCCGGCCGAGGGCGAAGCCGTGGCCGTGGACCACGGAGGGCGACTGCGGGACGTGCTTGCCGAGCACGTTGGACACGAGGAGGTGCGCCCGCTTGGGGTTGCGCCGCAGCGCGAGCCCCAGGAGGTCGTGCAGCTTCTCATCACCGACGAGTTCGACCCCGAGCCGCCGCGCGACCCAGGTTCCCGTCCACACCACGTTGTTCATCGATTCCTTGCTGGGTCGGTCGGCCGGCGGGCCGGTCGGTCCGGGCCGGTTCAGGCGGGCAGTCCGGCGGCGAGCAGCTCCACGAAGCCGATGTCCTCGTTCGCGACGCCGAAGACCTCGGCGCGCTGGAGGGTGCGCTCGGCCCAGGCGCGGTGCGGCTTCACCTCGTTCATCTTGTTCGTGTACGCGGAGCGGAGCACGCCGCCGCCGAGGCGGTCGGGCCGCAGGATGTCCTGGGCGTCGGTGTACTCCTCGTGGCTGACGACGGACAGCGCGTGCACGGGCAGGACGTGCGAGGGGTGGATGCAGGTCTTGCCGAGCAGTCCGTTGGCGCGGTCGAGGGCGATCTCGCGCAGCAGTCCGTCCATGTCGTGCTCGATGAGGGTGGTGCGCAGTTCCTCGGCCGCTCCGGTGAAGGGGCTGCGCCGCAGCTGCGGCTTGAACATGCGCTCCTGGAGTCGGAAGTACTCCCAGACGGGGCCGGTGACGGTGAATCCCGTGCCGTCGGCCCGGCCGAGGACGTTCACCACGTCGGCGATGACGGAGGCGACGATCTGGACGTCGTACGCCGTCATGTCGGGGGCTCTGCGCAGTCCGTACGCGGAACAGAAGTCGGTGACGCCGAGGCGCAGCGCGAGGACTCTGTCGCGGTACTTGTCGACCGTGCGGTAGATGCCCTCCAGGGTCTCGCGGCGGGACTCCAGGTGGAGCAGGCCGGGCGATTCCAGGACGGGCATGGCGAACAGGCGCCGTCCGCTCGCCGTCTCGGCGGCGGTGAGGGCCTCCAGGAACGGGGTCCCCCGCTCCTCGGTGAACTTCGGCAGGACGAATCCGGACAGCAGGTGGGCGGCGGGGCCGAGCCGCCGGACGAGGTCCGGGATCTGCTCGGGGGCGCGGACCCGTACGAAGAGCAGCGGGAGCTCGACGCCGGGCCGTGCGGCGAGGTCGGTGAACTGCCCGACCAGGTTCTCCTCGGCGTCCGCCACCTCGGCGTCGTCGATGGAGTCCTCCAGGCAGAGGACCATGGAGACGACGCCGCGCCCGGACTGCTTGACGATGTCGTCGGCGAGGCGGGGCCGGGTCGCGGGGCTGTAGAGCGTGGCGCCGAGGGCCGCGGCGAGGACGTGGGCCGGGGAGTCCGCGCCGAAGACGCAGGGCTCCTGGTGGAAGAGGCGTTGTCGCACCTCAGGGGCGACGTGCCCGAAATGACGCATGAGACTCCCCCGTGGCGGCTAGACGGCCTGACGTGATGTGGCCGGTAATAGTACGTAGATATCTGTGTCAAGAGTTCCCGGCGAGCATGAAGTTCTGGTAACTCGGCTGTGTCCGGTGCCTGCTGTTCCTGTGCGGGAGCCGAGTACCCCGCGTTGTCGTGACCAGGCCCCAGAGGGCAGGATGACCGCATGACGCACGCGATGCTGAAGGGGTCGAACGTCCCGCTGGACGCCACGGCGGTACGTGCCGTGCTGCGCTGGGCGCCCGGGCAGGGCGTGCCGGACGTCGACGCCTCGGCGCTGCTCCTCGGCCCCGACGGTCGTGTGCGATCCGACGAGGACTTCGTCTTCTACAACCAGCCCCGGCACCCCTCGGCCAAGGTCTGGCGGCTCGGCAAGAAGCGGGTCGCCGAGGGCCTCACCGACACGATCCAGACGGATCTGGCCGGGGTCGAGTCCGCGGTCGGCCAGATTCTGCTGGTCGCTTCGGCCGACGGTGTCACCTTCGACCGCGTACGCGAGCTGCGCATCCTGCTGTACGACGCGTCGGCCGGGGACGGTGAGCCGATCGCGTACTTCGACATCAAGCCGGAGACCGGCGCGGAGACGGCGCTGATCTGCGGGGAGCTGTACCGACGCGGTGACGGGTGGAAGTTCCGGGCGCTCGGCGAGGGCTACTCGAACGGGCTTCAGGGCCTCGCGACCGACTTCGGCATCTCGGTGGACGAGTCGGAGCCCGACTCCGCGCCCGAGGGCACCTGGGCCGCTCCGGCCGGTGCCACGGACGAGACGTGGGCGGCGCCCGCCGGTTCTCCCGAGACCTCGGTTCCGCTGCCGCCCGAGCAGCCCGCGCCGGTGCCCCAGCAGGCCTCGCAGCCCGCCTACGGCTATCCGCCGGAGCCCACACGGCAGCCCGCGTACGGCTATCCGCAGACCGCCGCCCCGCCGGCGCAGCCCGCCTACGGCTATCCCCAGCAGCAGACGGCGGCCGCCGAGCCGCCCGCGTACGGTTACCCGCAGCCGGTGGGTCCCGGGCCGGACCCGGACTTCGAGCTGCCGCCGCAGGGTCCTCAGTTCATCGGCCGCTGACCAGGGCTTCCGCCGGTCCCGGCCGGCGGAAGGCGCTCAGCGGTCGACCTTCGACTTGTAGCCGCGTCCCCACTGCAGGCCCCAGCCGTACAGGCGGTCCAGTTCGGCCTGGAAGCCGTAGACGAACTTCACCTCGCGCCGCACGGTCAGCTCGCCCTTGTTGTTCTCGATCATCACGACCGCGCAGGACCGGGCCTGGGGATGGCGTTCGTCAAGGCCGATCTCGATCCGGGGGCCGTTGCTCGGGTAGAGGGTGACGATGGCGTGCGTACGGTCGAAGGCCGGCGTCTGGTCGTATATGTAGACGAAGACGAGCAGCCGCCTGATGTCGTCGCGGTGGTCGAGGTTGACGAAGATCGTCTCGCCGGAGCCGGAGCCGAAGCGGTCGTCGCCGCTGAGCTTGACGTACGGCGGGGCGTTGAGCTCGCCGAAGAAGCCGCCCAGGGGCTGGACCACGCCCTTGGAACCGTCCGTGAGCTCGTACATGCAGCCGAGGTCCAGGTCGACGTTGACCATGCTCTGCGTGTGCGCCTGGACCACCTCCGGCCGGAACGCCTGGAAGGGGTGGCGCAGCAGGCTGCCGCGCTCGGGCCCGCCGATGTCGGAGGTGCGCATCCGCCAGGACAGGTTGATGCGCAGGTTGCCGGTGGCGGCGCCCTGCTTGGTGAGCGACACCTGCCGGTGCCGCTTGGTCAGCTCGATGGCGTTGGTCGAGGCGCTGCCCGAGTCGAAGTCCGCCGACCGTCCGCGCCACAGGTCTTCCCAGAAACTCATTGCGCCCCCCACAGTGCGTGCTGCCTACGTCGTGGCCGTGCCGGTCCCCGCACCGGGCACGGGTGCGTGCGGCGCCCGTGACGTCGTCAAGGGCACAGCCGTGCGGGGCGGCACCGAGGACTCGTCCCCGACGACCGCCCCGCACAGAGCGTTCCTCAACGGGCGGGGTGCCAACCCCCGGACCCGGTGCGTGTCACACCCCGGACGAGACCTCAGTCCTGTCGTCCGAGGCCTCCCCTTTTCCCTCGGCCGCCGCGAGCGCCTTGTTGCGGCGCACGGAGGACCAGAAGGACCAGGCGATCAGGATGACGCCGACGAGGCCGGTGATGACCTCGTTGATCTGGTACTGGATGGTGACAAGGAGGATCACGGCGAGGGCGCCGATAGCGTAGTGCGCGCCGTGCTCCAGGTAGACGTAGTCGTCGAGGGTGCCCTGGCGGACCAGGTAGACCGTGAGCGACCGGACGTACATGGCGCCGATGCCGAGGCCGAGCGCCATCAGCACGATGTCGTTGGTGATGGCGAAGGCGCCGATCACACCGTCGAAGGAGAAGGACGCGTCCAGCACCTCGAGGTAGAGGAACATGAAGAACGCGGCCTTGCCGGCGAGGACGACCGCCGACGGCTTCTTGCCGGTCTTCCTGGCCTCTTCCTCGGCCTCGTGCTCGCGCTCCTCCTCTTCCTCGAGCTTGTCCTCGAAGTAGCCGGAGAGGCCGCCGACGATCATGTACGTGATCAGGCCCGCGATGCCGGAGATCAGGACCGTCTCGGCCTTGTCGGCGTGCGCGCCGCCGTGCTGGTGGGCGTTGGCCGCGAAGGTCATGGAGGTGATGAGCAGGGCGACGAGCGCGATGCAGACCGACAGCATGTCGACCTTGCCGAGCTTGGCCAGCGGGCGCTCAAGCCAGCTCAGCCACTTGATGTCCCGGTCCTCGAAGATGAAGTCGAGGAAGATCATCAGCAGGAACATGCCACCGAAGGCGGCGATGGCGGGGTGGGCGTCGGTCACCAGCTGCTGGTACTGGTCCTTGTCGGTCAGCGCGAGGTTGACCGCGTCGATCGGGCTCTTCTTGGCGGTCACCGCCACGATGACGACGGGGAAGACCAGACGCATGCCGAAGACGGCGATCAGCACGCCGACCGTGAGGAAGATCTTCTGCCAGAAGGCACTCATCTTCTTCAGGATTCCGGCGTTGACCACCGCGTTGTCGAAGGACAGCGAGATCTCGAGGACGGACAGGATCGCCACGATGCCGAAGCCGGTCCACCCCCCGTAGAGCACCGCCGCGACCAGGCCGAGTGCGGTGACCGCAAACGACCAGCCGAAGGTTTTCAGAAGCACTGGCTACCCAATCGTGTATTGGGGGCGCCCCCCAAGCGGAGCTCGGAGGAGGGTTTTCCCCGCGCCGTACTCGGCTTTACCTAACGTTGACCCTGAAGTGTAGAGCGCCATCCCCCCGGACGACGCGGGCGGGCCCCGCATAGCGCCTAGGAGACGTTGACACCGAAGTCCAGGGCGATGCCCCGCAGACCGGACGCATACCCCTGACCGACGGCGCGGAACTTCCACTCGTCGTTGTAGCGGTAGACCTCGCCGAAGATCATCGCGGTCTCGGTGGAGGCGTCCTCGCTGAGGTCGTAGCGCGCGAGCTCCTGGCCGTCGGCCTGGTTGACGACGCGGATGAAGGCGTTGCTGACCTGCCCGAAGGTCTGGCCGCGGTTGTCGGCCTCGTGGATGGAGACGGGGAACACGATCTTGTCGACGGTGGCGGGCACCTTGGAGAGGTCGATCAGGATCGACTCGTCGTCGCCCTCGCCCTCACCCGTCAGGTTGTCCCCGGTGTGCTCGACCGAGCCGTCGGGGCTCTTCAGCTGGTTGTAGAAGATGAACCACTCGTCACCGAGCACCCGGCCCGCGTTGCACAGCAGCGCGCTGGCGTCGAGGTCGAAAGGGGCTCCGGTGGTGGAGCGCGCGTCCCAGCCGAGCCCGACCATCACCTGCGTGAGGTTGGGTGCGGCCTTGGAGAGGGAGACATTGCCTCCCTTGGCGAGTGTGACGCCCATGATGCTGGTCCTCCCCGAGATGGAACTTCAGTTGTCCGGCGGTCCGGCGCCGCCGTCGAGCGCGTCCGGCGCCGCACTCGATGCGTGCGGCGCCGGACGGGTGAGCCTGGGGCCCCGGAGGGCCCGTCCTCGGCTCAGACGTTCACGCCGAAGTCCTGCGCGATGCCGCGCAGGCCCGAGGCGTACCCCTGGCCGATGGCGCGGAACTTCCACTCCGCGCCGTGGCGGTAGAGCTCGCCGAAGACCATCGCGGTCTCCGTCGAGGCGTCCTCGGAGAGGTCGTAGCGCGCGATCTCCGCCTCGCCCGCCTGGTTCACGACGCGGATGAACGCGTTGCGGACCTGGCCGAACGACTGCTGGCGGTTCTCGGCGTCGTAGATCGAGACCGGGAACACGATCTTCTCGACGTCGGCCGGGACGGCGGCGAGGTTGACCTTGATCTGCTCGTCGTCGCCCTCGCCCTCACCGGTGATGTTGTCGCCGGTGTGCTCGACCGAGCCGTCCGGGCTCTTCAGGTTGTTGAAGAACACGAAGTTGGCGTCACTGCTGACCTTGCCCTCCGCGTTCGTCAGGATGGCGCTGGCGTCGAGGTCGAAGTCGGTGCCGGTGGTGGTGCGGACGTCCCACCCCAGACCGATGATGACCGCGGTCAGGCCGGGGGCCTCCTTCGACAGCGAGACGTTGCCGCCCTTGCTGAGGCTGACTCCCACGAGTCCTCCCAAATGGTGTCCAGGGGCGGGGAGCCCCGTCGTGCGTCGGTATTCGGATCAACGTCTCGATCCTAGTGACGGGTTCCCGTACCCTGCAGGGCTTGCGAACGAAGAATCACAGGGTGTCGAGCGCCTCGATGTACTCGTTCAGGTCACGCGCGTCGGGCAGCGCGTTGACGACGGTCCACCGGACGACGCCCTCCTTGTCGATCACGAAGGTGCCGCGCACGGCGCAGCCCTTGTCCTCGGCGAAGACGCCGTACGCGCGCGAGACCTCGCCGTGCGGCCAGAAGTCCGACAGCAGCGGGTAGTCCAGGCCCTCCTGCTCGCCGAAGACGCGCAGGGTGTGGATGGAGTCGTTGGAGACGGCGAGGAGCTGGGTGTCGCGGTCGGTGAACCTCGGCAGCTCGTCGCGCAGGGCGCACAGCTCACCGGTGCACACGCCGGTGAAGGCGAAGGGGTAGAAGAGCAGCACCACGTTCTTCTCACCGCGGAAATCGGACAGGCGCACGGTGGCTCCGTGGTTGTCCTTGAGCTCGAAATCGGGGGCCTTGGTGCCGACCTCGATCGCCATGGTCACACGCTTCCCTTCCAGGGGGCTGTTCGGGTGACGACCAGCCTACGCAGTGATCCACGGGGAGGCCCGTCGGCCCGCGCATGGGTGAGGCCCCCGCCGTCGGCTGATCGGCGGGGGCCTCACACATGTTGCTGCGGGCGGTTCACGGGAACCGCCCCGGGGAGAGAGAAGCGGAGCTCAGCGCTTCGACTTGGCCGCCTTCGGCGTGGCCAGCCGGCTGCCGCTCCAGTCCTTGCCCACGCTGACGGTCTTGGTCTGGGACAGACCCGCGGTCGTCGCGGCTTCGGCGATGTCGCTCGCCTCGACGTAGCCGTCGCGGCCCGTCTTCGGCGTCAGCAGCAGGATCGTGCCGCCCTCTTCGATGTACGTGGTGGCGTCCACCAGCGCATCCGTCAGGTCGCCGTCCTCGTCGCGGAACCACAGCACCACGGCATCGGCGACGTCGTCGTACTCCTCATCCACGAGCTCGCTGCCGATGACTTCCTCAATGGCCTCGCGGAGCTCCTGGTCGACGTCGTCGTCGTAGCCGATCTCCTGGACCACCTGCTCGGGCTGGAACCCCAGCCTCGCGGCAGGGTTCGTCCTCTCCTCCGCGTGGTCCGCGGTCGCGCTCACGGGTTGCCTCCTGATCATGTTTCGGTTGGGGTCTCCCCCCTGCTCGTTCGGGAGCTGGGAGAAGTCTTCAGCCACGCGCGTGCGCGAAGCATTGGCCGTAGTCCACACGGGCCGGGCGGATCGCGCAAGTACCCGGCCACCGAGACCGCCGAAACGGTGACGATCCTGGCCGTGTCGACGCAACTCCTGGCATCGAATCACAGCTGCCGGTGACGCACACCACGCGCTTCTGCCCGGTTTGCGGAATTCGGGACCCTCCGAGGGTACGGGAGTCGAATGGCTTTGCGGAACGCGTGACCGGCTGGGCGTATCGTTGCGATTTGGCCTGACCCGCCCCGAACGGGCCGGACGGACGTGAGGGTTACCTCTCGGTAGAGATGACGATCGCGTTCCCGAGGTACACGATGGGGAACGGTGCAGACACCTGGAAACCCAGGGAAAAATGGCCCTCTGACAGTGAAGGAACAGCGTGGCTTCCGGATCCGATCGCAACCCGATCATCATTGGCGGCCTTCCGAGTCAGGTACCTGACTTCGATCCCGAAGAGACCCAGGAGTGGCTCGACTCCCTCGACGCCGCCGTCGACGAGCGGGGCCGGGAGCGGGCCCGCTACCTGATGCTGCGGCTGATCGAGCGGGCGCGCGAGAAGCGCGTGGCCGTGCCCGAGATGCGCAGCACGGACTACGTCAACACGATCGCCACCAAGGACGAGCCCTTCTTCCCCGGCAACGAGGAGATCGAGCGCAAGGTCCTGAACGCCACCCGGTGGAACGCGGCCGTGATGGTGTCCAGGGCGCAGCGTCCCGGTATCGGCGTCGGCGGGCACATCGCCACGTTCGCCTCCTCCGCCTCGCTGTACGACGTGGGCTTCAACCACTTCTTCCGCGGCAAGGACGAGGGCGACGGCGGCGACCAGATCTTCTTCCAGGGGCACGCCTCGCCGGGCATCTACGCCCGCGCGTTCCTGCTGGACCGGCTGAGCGAGCAGCAGCTCGACGCGTTCCGGCAGGAGAAGTCGAAGGCGCCGTACGGGCTGTCCTCGTATCCGCACCCGCGGCTGATGCCGGACTTCTGGGAGTTCCCGACCGTGTCCATGGGCCTCGGCCCGCTCGGCGCGATCTTCCAGGCGCGGATGAACCGCTACATGGAGGCGCGCGGGGTCGCGGACACCTCCAAGTCGCACGTGTGGGCGTTCCTCGGCGACGGCGAGATGGACGAGCCTGAGTCGCTCGGCCAGCTGTCGATCGCGGCGCGCGAGGGCCTGGACAACCTGACCTTCGTGGTGAACTGCAACCTCCAGCGGCTCGACGGCCCGGTGCGCGGCAACGGCAAGATCATCCAGGAGCTGGAGTCGCAGTTCCGCGGCGCCGGCTGGAACGTCATCAAGCTGGTCTGGGACCGCACCTGGGACCCACTGCTGGCGCAGGACCGCGACGGCGTGCTGGTCAACAAGCTGAACACCACGCCCGACGGGCAGTTCCAGACGTACGCCACCGAGACCGGCGCGTACATCCGCCGGCACTTCTTCGGTGACGACCACCGGCTGCGCGCCATGGTCGAGAACATGACCGACGACCAGATCCTGCACCTGGGCCGCGGCGGGCACGACCACCGCAAGGTGTACGCGGCGTTCGCGGCGGCCAAGGCGCACAAGGGCCAGCCGACCGTGGTCCTCGCGCAGACCGTCAAGGGCTGGACGCTGGGGCCGAACTTCGAGGGCCGCAACGCCACGCACCAGATGAAGAAGCTGACGGTCGACGACCTCAAGGGCTTCCGCGACCGGCTGCACATCCCGATCTCCGACAAGGAGCTGGAGTCCGGCGCCCCGCCGTACTACCACCCGGGCCGGGACTCGGAGGAGATCCAGTACATGCACGACCGCCGCAAGGGCCTGGGCGGTTACGTCCCGACCCGCGTGGTGCGGTCGAAGCCGCTGGCGCTCCCCGAGGACAAGACGTACGCGAGTGTGAAGAAGGGCTCCGGCCAGCAGTCGATCGCCACCACCATGGCCTTCGTGCGGCTGCTCAAGGACCTCATGCGGGACAAGGAGATCGGCAAGCGGTTCGTGCTGATCGCGCCCGACGAGTACCGCACCTTCGGCATGGACTCGTTCTTCCCGAGCGCGAAGATCTACAACCCGCTCGGCCAGCAGTACGAGGCCGTGGACCGCGAGCTGCTCCTCGCGTACAAGGAGTCGCCGACCGGGCAGATGCTGCACGACGGCATCTCCGAGGCGGGCTGCACGGCCTCGCTGATCGCCGCGGGCTCGGCGTACGCGACGCACGGCGAGCCGCTGATCCCGGTGTACGTCTTCTACTCGATGTTCGGTTTCCAGCGCACCGGCGACCAGTTCTGGCAGATGGCCGACCAGTTGGCGCGCGGTTTCGTGCTCGGTGCGACCGCCGGCCGCACGACCCTGACCGGTGAGGGCCTCCAGCACGCGGACGGCCACTCGCAGCTGCTCGCCTCGACCAACCCGGGCTGCGTCGCGTACGACCCGGCGTACGGCTTCGAGATCGCGCACATCGTGCAGGACGGTCTGCGCCGGATGTACGGCTCGACGGAGGAGCACCCGCACGGCGAGGACGTCTTCTACTACCTCACCGTCTACAACGAGCCGATCCAGCACCCGGCCGAGCCGGAGAACGTGGACGTCGACGGCATCCTCAAGGGCATCCACCGCTTCAGCGCGGGCACCGCGGGCTCGATCCCGGCGCAGATCATGGCGTCCGGCGTCGCCGTCCCGTGGGCCGTCGAGGCGCAGCGCGTCCTGGCGGAGGACTGGAACGTCCGGGCGGACGTCTGGTCGGCGACCTCCTGGAACGAGCTGCGGCGCGAGGCCGTCGAGGTGGAGCGGCACAACCTGCTGCACCCCGAGGAGGAGCAGCGCGTCCCGTACGTGACGCGGAAGCTGTCGGGTGCCGAGGGCCCCTTCGTGGCGGTCTCCGACTGGATGCGCTCGGTGCCGGACCAGATCGCCCGCTGGGTGCCGGGGACCTACCAGTCCCTGGGCGCGGACGGCTTCGGCTTCGCGGACACGCGCGGTGCGGCCCGGCGCTTCTTCCACATCGACGCCGAGTCGATCGTGGTCGCGGTGCTGACGGAACTGGCCCGCGAGGGCAAGGTCGACCGCTCGGTCCTGAAACAGGCGATCGACCGCTACCAGCTCCTCGACGTGACGGCGGCGGACCCGGGGGCGGCGGGGGGCGACGCGTAGCAGTACGCCCGCCCGGCTTCGGCACGGGCACCGGCGCCGCGAGGTGACGAGGAGGGGCGGCGGGGTCTTCGGCTCCGCCGCCCTTCGCGTTTTTTTACGATGCGGACATGAAGCAAGAAACGGCGCAGGACCGCTGGGAGCGGCGCACTCAACGGCCACTGCTGGCGCTGGCGGTCGCCTTCGCCCTCGCCTACGCGGTACCGATCGTGGACAGCAGCGTGAGCCACACGCTGACGGTCGCCTGCACGGTGGTCGAGTGGGTCGTGTGGGGCGCCTTCGCCGGCGACTACCTCGTACGGCTCGGACTGGCCCGCGACCGGCGGGAGTTCGTGCGCGGGCACTGGATGGACCTGTGCGCGGTGGTCCTGCCGATGCTCCAGCCGCTGCGTCTGCTGCGGCTCGTCTCGACACTGATGCTGGTGGGGCGGCGGGCCCGGATGGCCTCGCAGATCCGGCTGACCACGTACGTGGTGGGCGCGGTCGTGGGGCTGCTGATGTTCGGTTCGCTCGCCGTGCTGTCGGTGGAGCGGGCGGCGCCGCACGGGAACATCAGAACGCTGGGCGACGCGGTGTGGTGGTCGTTCACCACGATGACGACCGTGGGGTACGGGGACCACGCCCCGACCACCGGGCTGGGCCGGGTCCTCGCGGTCGGCCTGATGCTCTCGGGCATCGCGCTGCTCGGTGTGGTCACGGCGAACATCGCGGCGTGGTTCATCTCGCGCTTCGAGAAGGACGACGTGGAGGAGCGCCGGCAGACCGCGGCGATCGAGGCGCTCACCGAGGAGGTGCGGGCGCTGCGGGCGCAGGTCGCGGACCTGTCCCGGACCGCGCATCCGGTCCCGAGGCCGACCGAGCCGTCACAGCCGGCGTAGGCCGGGTGGGGAGCCGGTGCGGACGCCCTCCCGGAGACCCGGGCCCGCCGTGCGTGGGCGAGCCGGTACCGGGACCCCTGTGATCAGGTGCCCGGCACCGGTGGCTGTGCCCCTGCGCCGCACGCGGGAGGGGTTCCCGGGCCGGCGGTCAGAGCAGGCCCGATCCGGGGCCCGCCGCGCCGACGAGCCAGACGAGGGCGAGGAGCGTGTCGATCGCGCCCAGTACGACGGCGATCAGTGCCGGCAGCGGTCGGGCGCCGGCCCAGCTGCGACCCATGGCCAGCCAGCCGCAGACCATCGCCACCGGTCCCAGGACGATCCCCAGCGTGAAGAATCCCGCGACCGCGCAGACGACTCCGATGATGCCCAGCGTCGCGCGATCCGGCCCGGTCCGTGACCACATCCGGCCACGTGAGCGGGGGTACCTGCGCGTGCCGTTTCCGAAGCCCGCCATCATCAACTCCTGAACTCTCAAGCCCTCTTGGGCAGTTCGGGTTCGATGTGCGGGTACCCCCGTATCCCTTCGGCAGACCTGCCCGCGCGCCGCCCCCCTCCGGCGGCGCGCCGCAGCTCCGCTCGCCCCCCATGCCGTGCGGAGGACTTGACCCACTGTGACCTGCGGCGGGCATCCGGCGGGAGGGATCTTGAGCGTTGTCACCCAGATGAGCGAAAAAGGGTGACGGGGCGGCCGTCGGCCGCCCCGTCACCCCGGGGACTGTCGTCGGGCAGGCCCTAGATGTGCCCGGCGCCCGGTCCCGCCGCGTCCGCGTTGATGCCGCGCTTGGTGAGCAGCGCGACGAAGACGGCCACGAGCGCGACCCCGGCGGCGACGAGGCACGCGAGGCTCATGCCGGAGATGAAGGTGTCGTGGGCGACGTCCGCGATCTTCGCGGCGAGCTCGGCCGGCGTGCCCTTCGGCACCGGCGCTGCGCCCTGCTGGACCGACTGCGAGGCCTGCTCCAGCTGCCCCTCGGTGAGCGGCGGCAGCTTGGCGTCGGCCCAGTTGCCCGCGAGGTCGTTGTCGACCTTGGAGGCCATCACGGCACCCAGCACCGCCGTACCGAGGCTGCCGCCGATCTGCATGGCCGCCTGCTGGAGACCGCCGGCGACACCGGAGAGCTCCATGGGCGCGTTGCCCACGATGACCTCGGTGGCGCCGACCATGACCGGGGCGAGACCGAGGCCGAGTCCGGCGAACCAGAGCGACATGACGGCGCTGCCGGTGCCCGTGTCCAGCGTGGACATGCCGTACATGGAGATCGCGGTGAGCGCCATGCCGCCCGCCAGCGGCAGCCGCGGCCCGGTCTTGGTGATGAGGACGCCGGCCAGCGGCGAGCCCACGATCATCATGCCGGTGAGCGGCAGTAGGTGCAGGCCCGCGTCGACCGGGCTCATCCCGTGCACGTTCTGCAGGTAGAAGGTGACGAAGAACAGGCCGCCCAGGAAGGCGATGGCCATCAGGACCATCAGCACCACGCCGGCCGACAGCGGCACGGAGCGGAAGAGGCCGAGGGGGACGAGCGGCTCCCGGACCTTGGTCTCCCAGAAGGCGAAGAGAGCGAAGCCGAGCACCGAGGCGGCCAGGAACGTCCAGGTGAGGCCGTCGCCCCAGCCCCAGGCCGGCGCCTTGATGAGCGCCCAGACCAGGCAGAACATGGCGGCCGAGAGCAGGGCTATGCCGAGGATGTCGAAGGAGCGCGGCGCGTTCTTCGCGCGGTGGTCGGTCAGGATCAGCGCGCCGAGGACCACGGCGACGACGCCGACCGGCACGTTGATGAAGAACACCGACTGCCAGCTGACGTGCTGCACCAGCAGACCGCCGAGGATCGGGCCGCCCGCCGTGGACGCGCCGATCACCATGCCCCAGATGCCGATGGCCATGTTCAGCTTCTCGGCCGGGAAGGTGGCCCGCAGCAGACCGAGCGCGGCCGGCATCAGCAGCGCGCCGAACAGACCCTGGAAGACCCGGAAGGTGACCACCAGGGCGATGCTGTCGGACAGGCCGATCACGCCCGAAGCGGCGGCGAAGCCGACCACGCCGATCAGGAAGGTCTGCCGGTGCCCGAACCGGTCGCCGAGCTTGCCCGCGGTGATCAGGGTGACCGCCAGGGCGAGGAAGTACGCGTTGGTGATCCACTGGACGTCGGCGAAGCTCGCGCCGAGGTCCTTGGCGATGGCCGGGTTGGCGATGGCGACGATGGTGCCGTCCAGGGCGACCATCATGACGCCGATCGCCACGCTGATGAGCGTCAGCCAGGGATGGCCACGCAACCCCTTCGCGGGGCTCGGTCCGGACGGGGTGGCCGAGGCCTTGTCGGCCGGGCCCGTCGCGTCGACGGTGGTCTGACTAGTCATACGTTCGAGATTAGTGACAGTCGCTGACAGTTGACAAACCGATTCACTAGTCGGTAACTGTCACGGCACCCGGACGTACGCTGAGCAGGACGGATGGACGAAACGAGGACCCCATGGACACAGCGGCGCGGCCGGGGCTGCGCGAGCGCAAGAAGCGGCGCACGCGCGACGCGCTGCTGCGGGCCGCTCTCGAACTGTTCACCAGCCAGGGTTACGAGCAGACGACGGTCGACGAGATCGCCGAGGCCGTCGACGTCTCCCAGCGCACCTTCTTCCGTTACTTCGCGGGCAAGGAGGAGGCCGCCCTCGCCGTCCAGGGCATGACCGAGGCGCGCTTCGTCGAGGCGCTGCGCGGCCGACCGCCGGGCGAGGCCCCGCTGGAGGCGCTGCGCCGGGCGGTGCTGGAGAGCTGGGACACCATCGGTGAGGCGATCACCCAGGTCGTGCCGCTCGAACTGCACATGCGCACCTTCCAGTTGATCGAGTCGACGCCGGCGCTGCTCGCGGCGCACCTGCGCCGGTCCGCGGAGGTGGAGGAGGAGCTCGCCCGGGTGATCGCGGGGCGGGAGGGCCTCGACGTGGACGCGGACCCGCGCCCGCGGGTGGCGGTGGCGGTGTTCGGTGGCGTGATGCGGGTGACCGCCCGACGGTGGGGCGCCGGCGAGGACCTCAGCGTCGAGGCGATCCGGGAGTTGACCGCTTCCCATCTGGATCACCTGGGGCCCGCGCTGGCCGGGGACTGGCGTACGCGCCCGGAGCCGCGGAAGACGGTGGCACGGACGCCCCAGGGGTGACGATCACCTAACGCGGTGTCACCAAGCGCCGGATATAAGGCCGGTGTATGGATACGCAGCGTGAGTATTTAACTCAAACTGAACCCCCTATGACCCAATTACCCCACCGGAAACGTGATCCGCATCACTCGGTTAACGCGAGACACTCCCGTTCTCCTAGTGTGTCCTCCCAGTGACTTCCTTCGACCCCTCACCCCAACTCAACGTCTGGCGCGCACTGCTCGCGCTGGCCGTGGTGTTCGTGATGCTGGCGACCACCGGATGGACCGCGCTGAACAGCCACCGGGGCGCCTCGCCGCTCCAGGCGTCGCTCTCCAAGTGGGAGCACGGGCGCCTCGCCGGACAGCGCCTGCCGGACCCCGACTCCGCGCCGGACCGCCTGACCCACTTCTTCGCCTCGCTCGACGCCCAGCAGCGCAGCCGCCTCGTCCACCGCTACCCGCTGGCGGTCGGCAACATGAACGGCGCCCCGGCGAAGCTGCGTTACCGGGCCAACCGTCTCGCGCTGGGCCAGCAGCGCAGGGTCGAACTGCACCGCATGCGCGACAACCGCCTCTCGTCCTCGGGCCGGCAGCAGGCGGCCAGCCGCATGCACCGCTACGAGGCACTCCTGCACGGCAAGCGGCAGATCCTCGCCTTCGACCCCACGGGCTCCGGCCGGGTCGCCGAGGTGTTCGGCGACCTCACCCGGGCCGAGCGGGTCTCGATCGTGGTGCCGGGCGTCGACACGGACCTCCTCACCTTCCAGCGCTCCAGCCGCAAGTACTCGGCGCCCGTCGGCATGGCGCGTTCGCTGTACCGGGCCGAGCGCGCGGCCGACGCCACGACGCGTACGGCCGTCATCGCCTGGGCCGACTACACGACGCCCAGCGGACTCGGCATGGACGCCGCCACGGCCATGCGCGCCAGGGACGGCGCGGTCCGCCTCAACCGACTGCTGCGCGCGCTGCCCGGCCGGGCCCCCGTCGCGCTGTACTGCCACAGCTACGGCTCGGTCGTCTGCGGCGTCGCCGCGCACGACCTGCCGGAGCGGGTCAGGGACCTCGCGGTCGCCGGCAGCCCCGGGATGCGCGCCGACAACGCCGGCCGGCTCGACACCTCCGCGCGGGTCTGGGCCATGCGCGACGCCGACGACTGGATCCAGGACGTGCCGCACCTGGAGGTCGGCGGACTCGGGCACGGCGCCGACCCGGTCTCCTCCGGATTCGGGGCGCGCGTCCTGTCCGCGGCCGGCGCCAAGGGACACACCGGCTATTTCGAACCCGGCACCGAGAGCCTGCGCAACTTCGCCGAGATCGGCGTCGGCGCGTACGGCGCGGTGAGCTGTGCCCACAAGGACGGCGCCTGCACGAGGGGTTTGTCCGCCTCGACGGCGGCGGGACGCGCGTAGAGGACGAAGAACTGCGGTCCGTTCGGGGTGGCGACGGAGAAGCCCGTGCCGCATACGATGAGCCGCATGGGTGACGTACTGGCCGGATTTCATGCCGCCTGGGAGTTCGAGTCCGACTCCGTGCTCATCCGCTTCGAGCGGGGGATCCGAACGCCGAAGCTGTTCCAGGCGCTCGGCGAACGCCGTGTCCCCCTGGAGGCGCTCGCGGCGGTGACCCTGACTCCCGGGAAGCGGGGGACGGTGGTCCTGCACGCGGTGCCGAGACCGGGCGCCGACCCGCTGATGGAGGCCGCGGCGGGCCAGCTGAAGGAGGGCTGCGACCCCTACCGGCTGGTGCTGCCCGCCGAGCGCGAGACCCTCGCCGAGTACTACGCCGACGAGCTGCGCGCCCTGCTCGCCCAGGACGGTTCGCCCGCCGGGCGCCACCTCGTCGAGCCGCCCGAGGCGCCCCGGACCTTCAAGGCGTACGACGCGAAGGCGTCCTTCGACGGCAGGGAGGTGTCGTTCCGGTGGTCCTGGACCGGCGCCTCCTCCGCCAAGTGGAAGGCCGGCGACCAGAGTTTCCCGGTCACCGGCCTCAGCGGCGTCGAGTGGCGCTCCCCCGAGGTCTTCGAGGGCCACCTGCGGCTGCTGTACCGCGAACCGGCCGCCCAGCAGCCCGCGCAGGCCGACCAGGACCCGGCGGCCGTCGTCTTCGGGCTCGGCTACGGCCCGGTGCACGAGTCGCTGCCGTTCGCCGCCTCGGTGCTGGCCGCCGTGCGCGCCGCGGGTCCGCCGGCCGCGGTCCCCGCCTCGACGGCGCCCCGCCGCGACCCCGCCGACATCGCCGACCGCATCCGTCACCTGGGCGAGCTGCACCGGGCGGGCCTGGTGACGGACGAGGAGTACACGACGAAGAAGGCGCAGCTGCTGGCGGAGCTGTAGGGCGCGGCCGGGCGGACCCGGTGGGTTACTCGCGGCCCGCCGACGTGAACGTCATGTCCGCGTAGCGGTCGCCGGCCACCTGGGCGGCGATCGGCTCCAGCAGGGCGAGTTCCTCGTCGGTGAGGACGATGCGGGTGGCCGCGGTGTTCTCCTCGACGCGGGTGCGCTTGCGGGTGCCGGGGATCGGCACGACGGTCAGCCCGTGCACCGCGGCCCGCTGCTGCACCCAGGCCAGCGCGATCTGCCCCGGCGAGGCGTCGTGGGCCTTCGCGACCGCGCGCACCGGCTCCAGGAGGGCGGCGTTGGCGGCGGCGTTCTCGCCCGTGAAGCGGGGCTGCTGACGCCGGAAGTCGTCCGGGGTCAGGTCCTGCTCGGCGTTCGCGAACGAGCCGGTGAGGAAGCCCCGGCCGAGCGGCGAGTACGGCACCAGGGCCACGCCGAGCTCCCTCGCCGCGGGGACCACGCCGGCCTCGATGTCCCGGCTGAAGAGGGACCACTCCGACTGCAGGGCCGCGATCGGGTGCACGCTCTGGGCGGCGCGCAGTTCGCGGCCGGTGACCTCGCTCAGCCCGAGGTGCTTGACCTTGCCCTCGCGGACCAGCTCCGCCATCGTCGCGACGGTCTCCTCGATCGGGATGTCCACGTCCCGCCGGTGCATGTAGTAGAGGTCGATCACGTCGACGTCCAGGCGCTTGAGGCTCGCCTCCACCGCCTGGCGGATGTACGGCGTGTCGTTGCGGATGACGCGCTTCGTCGGCTGGTCCGGCGGGATGGACAGGGCGAACTTCGTCGCGATGACGACCTCGTCCCGGTGGGCCTTGAAGAACGGGGAGAGGAACTCCTCGTTCTCCCCCGCCCCGTAGGCGTCCGCGGTGTCGTAGAGCGTGACGCCGAGTTCCAGCGCGCGCTCCAGCGCGGCCCGCGCCTCCCCGGCGTCCGTGGGGCCGTAGGCGAAGCTCATGCCCATGCAGCCGAGGCCCTGCACACCGACCTCCGGGCCTCCCGTGCCGAGCTGTGCCTGAGCGATCCTGCTGTCCGTCATCGGGGCCTCTCCGACGCCGGGGCGCGCCCGGCGTCCGCGTAGAAACTGATCTTGTGGTCGAGCACGGCCAGGGTGTCCTGGAGCTCGGCGATCCGCGCCCGTACGTCCCGGCGGGTCGCTTCGAGCAGGGCGCACCGCTCGCCGAAGGTGTGGTCGCCCTCGCGCACCAGTTCCGCGTAGCGCACCATGTCGGCGACCGGCATGCCGGTCAGCCGCAGCTTGCCGACGAGGCTGAGCCAGTCCAGGTCGCGGTTGCTGTAGCGGCGCTGGCCGGTGTGCGAGCGGTCGATGTGCGACATCAGCCCGATCCGCTCGTACCAGCGCAGGGTGTGCGCGGTCAGGCCGGTGAAGGCGACGACCTCGCTGATCGTGTAGTTGTCCCGGCCGTCCGGGCGGGGGTGGCGCTCGGGCGCCGTGGCGCAGACGTCCGTGCCGGTGCCGGTCTCGGCGTCGGCGGCCGTGGTCTCCATCACCGTCATGCCCCCACGCTAAAACCTTGGAGTGCACTCCAAGCAAGCGGAATCCACCGAAAATCCGGCGACGCGGGGCCGTCGCGGTGAATACCGTGCGGGGCATGAGTGCCGTACGCCGTGCCCTGCCCGAGGACGCCGGGGAGCTGCTCCGCCTGCGCCAGGTGATGATCGACTCGATGGCCGGGGCCGACAGCTCCACCGCGTGGCACGCCGAGTCGCTGCCCACGGTACGGCGCAGGCTCGCCGAGCCGGACGGTGACTTCGCCGCCTTCGTCGTGGACCACCCGGAGCGGCCGGGGGCACTCGCGGCGCTGGTCGCCGGGACGGTGGAGTACCGCATCGGACGGGAGGGCAATCCGCACGGCGCGGTGGGCCATGTGTTCAGCGTCGCCACCGATCCGGAGTGCCGGCGGCGCGGGTACGCCCGCGCGTGCATGGAGGCGCTGCTGGACTGGTTCCGCGAGCGGGGTGTCCCGCAGGTCGACCTGAACGCCTCGGCCGCGGCGGAGCCGCTCTACGCCTCGCTCGGTTTCGTGCGCAAGCCCGACCCCTCGATGCGGCTGCGGCTGGGCGGCGCTTAGGCTCGGGGGCATGTCCTTGCAGAGCCTGGCGTCGATCGAGAACTGGCCCGTCCCCACCGCCGCGGCGGCCGTCGTCCGCGCGGACGGCACGGTGCTCGGGGCGCACGGCCCCGGCGGGCGGCGCTTCCCGCTCGCCTCCGTCACCAAGCCGCTCGCCGCGTACGCCGCCCTCGTCGCGTACGAGGAGGGGGCGGTCGAGCTCGACGAACCGGCCGGGCCCGCCGGCTCGACGGTCCGTCATCTCCTCGCGCACACCTCCGGGCTCGCCTTCGACGAGCACCGGGTGACCTCGGCGCCCGGGGAGCGGCGGCTGTACTCCAACGCCGGGTTCGAGGTGCTCGGGGACCACATCGCCAAGGCCACCGAGATCCCCTTCGGGGACTATCTGCGGCAGGCGGTCCTGGAGCCGCTGGGCATGACCTCGACCACGCTCGACGGGTCGCCCGCCAAGGACGGGGTGTCCACGGTGGACGACCTCGTGCGGTTCGCGGCGGAGGTGCAGGCGCCTCGGCTGCTCGATCCGCGGACCGTCGCCGAGGCGATGACGGTCCAGTTCCCCGGGACCAAGGGCGTCCTGCCCGGGTACGGGCACCAGAACCCCAACGACTGGGGGCTCGGATTCGAGATCCGTGACTCCAAGTCGCCGCACTGGACCGGGAGTTCGTCCTCGCCGGGGACCTTCGGGCACTTCGGGCAGTCCGGTACGTTCCTGTGGGTCGACCCCGTCCTGGGGGTCGCCTGTGTGGCGCTCACGGACCGGGCGTTCGGGGCGTGGGCCAGTGAGGTGTGGCCGGCCTTCACGGACGCGGTGGTCGCGGAGGTGTCCGGCGGCGCCTGAGCGTCCGGCCGGTGCCGGTCCTGTCCGGCGGTGACCGGGCCGTCCCCCGGCTCGGGGGCTCCTGCCCGGCCCGCGTCCCGGGGGTCGGGTGGCTCGGGGCGGCCGGGCGTTTCCTCGCCCCCTCCGCCCCTTCCCGTCCCGACTCGGGGCTCCGCCCCCGACCCCGCTCCTCAAACGCCGGAGGGGCTGCATTTCCCTCGCCTCCCCGCACTCGGGGCTCCGCCCCCGACCCCGCTCCTCAAACGCCGGAGGGGCTGCATTTCCCTCGCCGGAGCCCGGTGGTCCCCTGGCTCACGCCTGGATCATTTCCCAGATGAGGAGTTCCGCCGGGGAGCCCGCTATGGCTTCCAGGTCCTTCGCGTCCGGGATGCGGGCCGCGTCGCCGGTCTCCAGTTCCAGGCCGTCCAGCCGGATCTCGCCGCGGACGACGTGGACGTAGACGAAGGGGGCGTCGGGGATCGCCGTGCGTTCGCTCGCGGTCAGGCGGCGCACGTGGAGCATGGCCCCGGCCTCCGGGACCGCGTACGGCGTGGAGTCCGCGATGCCGTGGACGGTCTCGTAGACGGGGTCGCCGCCCGGCTCCAGCGGGGCGAGCCACATCTGCACGAAGGTCAGCGGGGTCAGCCCGTCGTTGCGTTCCACGTGCCGGACGCCGCCGCCGGCGCTGAGCCGCTGCACGTCGCCGGCCCGCACCCGCGACTCGTTGCCCGCGGAGTCGCGGTGCGTCAGCTCGCCCTCGATCACCCACGTGACGATCTCGGTGTGGCTGTGCGGGTGCTCGTCGAAGCCGGCGCCGGGAGCGAGCCGCTCCTCGTTGCAGGCGATCAGCGGGCCGAAGCGGAGGTTGTCGGGGTCGTAGTGGGGGCCGAAGGAGAAGGCGTGCAGGGACTCGATCCCGGCCGCCGGGTCCCCTCCGCGGTAGCGCTCGTCGGCGCGCCGTACGTCCATCACACAGCCCACGGTAGACCCGTGCGGGCGGGCCACCGGGACCCGGCGCGGCGCACACGCGTCCGGATAAGGCAGTCTTGTCCCGTGCCCGAACCCCAAACCAGCAACACCGAACCCGCAGCACGCCCGCCGCACACGCACACCGCGACCCTGAGGCGGCTGGAGAAGTCGTCCGGGAGTCTCGCCGCGCAGGCCATCGCGCGCATGGACGAGACGCTGCCGTGGTACCGGGCGATGCCGCCGGAGAACCGGTCGTGGATCGGGCTGGTCGCCCAGGCGGGTATCGCCGCCTTCACCGAGTGGTTCCGGCGCCCGGACGCCCCCCAGGCCATCTCCACCGACGTCTTCGGCACCGCCCCCCGCGAGCTGACCCGGGCGATCACCCTGCGCCAGACCGTCGAGATGGTGCGCACCACCATCGAGGTCATGGAGAGCGCGATCGACGAGGTCGCGGCGCCGGGGGACGAGTCCGTGCTGCGCGAGGCGCTCCTCGTGTACGCCCGTGAGATCGCCTTCGCCACCGCCCAGGTGTACGCCCAGGCCGCGGAGGCCCGGGGTGCCTGGGACGCGCGGCTGGAGTCCCTCGTGGTGAACGCCGTCCTGTCCGGCGAGGCCGACGAGGGCGCCGTGTCCCGCGCCGCGGCGCTCGGCTGGAACTCGCCGGAGCACGTGTGCGTCGTGCTCGGCACTGCGCCCGACGGCGACAGCGAGCTGACGGTGGAGGCGATCCGGCGGGCGGCCCGGCACGCCAAGCTCCAGGTGCTCACCGGGGTGCTCGGCGACCGGCTCGTGGTCATCGCCGGCGGCAGCGACAACCCGCTCGCCGTCGCCAAGTCGCTGATCGGCCCGTACGCGGCGGGATCGGTGGTGGCCGGGCCGATCGTGCCCGACCTGCTGGCCGCGACCCGGTCCGCGCAGGCGGCCGCCGCCGGCCTCAAGGCGTGTTTCGCCTGGCAGGACGCGCCGCGGCCGGTGCTGGCGGACGATCTCCTTCCGGAGCGCGCGATCGCCGGGGATCCCTCGGCCCGCGAGCAGTTGGTGGAGGAGATCTACAGACCGCTGGAGGAGGCCGGATCGGCGCTCCTGGAGACACTGAGCGTGTATCTGGAACAGGCGAGCAGCCTCGAAGGCGCGGCCCGCATGCTCTTCGTGCATCCCAACACCGTGCGCTACCGGCTCCGACGTGTGACTGACGTCACCGGCTGGTCGCCCTCCGATGTACGCTCCGCGTTCACACTGCGCATCGCCCTGATCCTGGGGCGTCTGGCCGATGGAGATCCTCAGGCCTAGGCTTTTGTCGGGGGTCCACAATTCCCCCTCCCGTTCTTCGTCCCTGTCCCCACGGGCGGCCGTGGCCGTCCACAAGAGAGAGTGTGAGAGTGCTCGTACTCGTCGCTCCCGGCCAGGGCGCCCAGACGCCCGGCTTCCTGACTCCTTGGCTCGAACTGCCCGGTGCCGCCGACCGCGTCGCCGCGTGGTCGGACGCCATCGGGCTCGACCTCGCCCACTACGGCACGCAGGCCGACGCGGACGCGATCCGCGACACGGCCGTGGCCCAGCCCCTGCTCGTCGCGGCCGGACTGCTGTCCGCGTCCGCGCTCGGCGACGTGTCCCCGGGGGCCGTCGCCGGCCACAGCGTCGGTGAGATCACCGCCGCCGCGGTCGCGGGCGTGCTCGGCGAGACCGAGGCGCTGCGCCTCGTCCGCAAGCGGGGCCTGGCGATGGCCGAGGCCGCCGCCGTCACCGAGACCGGCATGTCCGCCCTGCTCGGCGGCGCCCCGGAGACGACGGTGCCGCATCTGGAGAAGCTCGGTCTGACCCCGGCGAACATGAACGGCGCGGGCCAGATCGTGGCCGCCGGTACGCTGGAGCAGTTGGCCGCCCTGGAGGCCGACAAGCCCGAGGGCGTGCGCAAGGTGATCGCCCTGAAGGTGGCCGGCGCGTTCCACACGCACCACATGGCGCCCGCCGTCGACGTGCTCGCCGAGGCCGCCGCGGAACTGACCCCGGCGGACCCGCGGATCACGTACGTGTCGAACAAGGACGGCCGGACCGTCTCCACCGGTGCCGAGGTCGTCTCGCGCCTCGTCGGCCAGGTCGCCAACCCGGTCCGCTGGGACCTGTGCATGGAGACGTTCAAGGAGCTCGGGGTGACCGCGCTGATCGAGATGTGCCCCGGCGGCACCCTCACGGGGCTCGCCAAGCGCGCGCTGCCCGGCGTCAGGACGCTGGCGCTGAAGACACCCGACGACCTCGACGCGGCTCGCGAGCTCGTCGTCGAGTACAGCGCGGCATAAGGAGCCCGGAGAGCATGTCGAAGATCAAGGCAAGGAAGGGCGCACCGTACGCGCGCATCCTGGGCGTGGGCGGCTACCGCCCGGTCCGGGTCGTGCCCAACGAGGTGATCCTGGAGACGATCGACTCGTCCGACGAATGGATCCGCTCGCGCTCCGGCATCGAGACCCGGCACTGGGCCTCCCCCGAGGAGACGGTCGCCGCGATGTCGGTCGAGGCGTCCGGCAAGGCCATCGCGGACGCCGGGATCTCCGCCGAGCAGATCGGCGCCGTGGTCGTCTCCACCGTCTCGCACTTCGCCCAGACCCCGGCCATCGCCACCGAGATCGCCGACAGGCTGGGCACGGCGAAGGCCGCCGCCTTCGACATCTCGGCCGGCTGCGCGGGCTTCGGCTACGGCCTCACGCTCGCCAAGGGCATGATCGTCGAGGGTTCGGCCGAGTACGTCCTCGTCATCGGCGTGGAGCGGCTGTCCGACCTCACCGACCTGGAGGACCGCGCGACGGCCTTCCTGTTCGGCGACGGCGCGGGCGCGGTCGTCGTGGGCCCGTCCGAGGAGCCGCACATCGGCCCGACCGTCTGGGGCTCCGAGGGCGACAAGGCCGGCACGATCAAGCAGACCGTGCCGTGGGACCGCTTCCACAGCGGCGACGTCTCCACGCTGCCGCTCGACTCCAAGGGCGAGATCAAGTTCCCCGCCATCACGCAGGAGGGCCAGGCGGTGTTCCGCTGGGCCGTGTTCGAGATGGCGAAGGTCGCCCAGCAGGCGCTGGACGCGGCCGGGATCGCCCCGGACGACCTGGACGTGTTCATCCCGCACCAGGCCAACGAGCGGATCATCGACTCGATGGTGAAGACTCTCAAACTGCCGGCGCACGTCACGGTCGCCCGCGACGTACGCACCACCGGCAACACGTCGGCCGCCTCGATCCCGCTCGCGATGGAGCGGCTTCTGGCGACCGGCGAGGCGAAGAGCGGCGACACCGCGCTCGTCATCGGCTTCGGGGCGGGTCTCGTCTACGCCGCCACGGTCGTTACCCTCCCCTAGGCACACCGTCCGGATCATCTCCGGCCGGAGTACCGCCACACCCTCTGAACACATACCGAAGGAGCGCCTGACATGGCCGCCACTCAGGAAGAGATCGTCGAAGGTCTCGCCGAGATCGTGAACGAGATCGCCGGGATCCCCACCGAGGACGTCCAGCTGGACAAGTCCTTCACCGACGACCTGGACGTCGACTCGCTGTCCATGGTCGAGGTCGTCGTCGCCGCCGAAGAGCGCTTCGACGTCAAGATCCCGGACGACGACGTCAAGAACCTCAAGACCGTCGGTGACGCGACGTCCTACATCCTCAAGCACCAGGCCTGATCGTCCGATCTCCTGGGCTGACTGCCCCGCCACCCGGCGGTGGCGCCGCTGAATCCTCGTATCCGTTGGAGAAAGAATTCCCGTGAGCCCGACCAATCGCACCGTGGTCGTCACCGGTATCGGCGCAACCACACCGCTGGGTGGCGACGCAGCCTCTACCTGGGAGGGCCTGGTCGCCGGACGTTCCGGCGTCGGCCCTCTGGAGCAGGACTGGGCCGCCGACCAGGCGGTCCGCATCGCGGCACAGATCGCCGTGGAACCGGGCGAGGTCATCCCCCGCCCGCAGGCCCGCCGCCTCGACCGCTCGGCGCAGTTCGCGCTGATCGCGGCCAAGGAGGCCTGGGCCGACGCAGGCTTCACCGCCAAGGCCGGTGAGGACGAGAGTGTCGACCCCGACCGTCTCGGCGCGGTCATCGCCTCCGGCATCGGCGGCGTGACGACCCTGCTCGACCAGTACGACGTGCTGAAGGAGAAGGGCGTACGCCGCGTCTCCCCGCACACCGTCCCCATGCTGATGCCGAACGGCCCGTCCGCCAACGTGGGCCTCGCCGTGGGCGCCCGCGCGGGCGTGCACACCCCGGTCTCCGCCTGCGCCTCGGGCGCCGAGGCCATCGGCTACGCGATCGAGATGATCCGCACCGGCCGCGCCGACGTCGTCGTCGCGGGCGGCACGGAGGCGGCCATCCACCCGCTGCCCATCGCCGCCTTCGGCAACATGATGGCGATGTCCAAGAACAACGACGACCCGCAGGGCGCCTCGCGTCCCTACGACGTCGGCCGTGACGGCTTCGTCCTCGGCGAGGGCGCCGGCGTCCTCGTCCTGGAGTCGGCCGAGCACGCCGCCGAGCGCGGTGCGCGGGTCTACGCGGAGGCCGTCGGCCAGGGCATCTCGGCGGACGCCCACGACATCGTGCAGCCGGAGCCCGAGGGCCGCGGCATCTCGCACGCCCTGCAGAACCTGCTCGACAACACCGACCTGGACAAGGCGGAGGTCGTGCACGTGAACGCGCACGCCACCTCGACGCCGGCCGGTGACGTGGCTGAGCTGAAGGCGCTGCGCAAGGTGTTCGGCGACGACACCGACCACATCGCGGTCTCCGCGACGAAGTCGATGACCGGGCACCTGCTCGGCGGCGCCGGCGGTGTCGAGTCCGTCGCGTCGGTCCTCGCCCTGTACCACCGGATCGCCCCGCCGACCATCAACGTGGAGAACCTCGACCCCGAGGCCGAGGCCAACGCCGACATCGTCCGCGGCGAGGCGCGCAAGCTCCCCGTCGAGGGCCGTATCGCCGCGCTGAACGACTCGTTCGGCTTCGGCGGCCACAACGTGGTCCTGGCGTTCCGCACCGTCTAGATCCGGACGTACGCCGTCGAGTTCCGGTCGTACGCCGAGTGACACGGAAAGGGCCCCCGCCTTCGGGCGGGGGCCCTTTCCGTGTGCCGGGTGACGGCGGGTCAGACGACCTGGTGGAGCCAGCGGACGGGGGCGCCCTCACCGGCGTGGCGGAAGGGCTCCAGCTCGTCGTCCCAGGGCTTGCCGAGGAGTTTGGCGAGTTCGCTCTCCAGCTCGCTCTCGCCGCGCTGGGAGCGGACCAGCGCGGCGCGCAGCCGGTCCTCGGGGATCAGGATGTCGCCGTGGATTCCGGTGACGGCGTGGAAGATGCCCAGGTCGGGGGTGCAGCTGTAGCGCTCGCCCTCGGCCGTCGGGCAGGGCTCGGCGGTGACCTCGAAGCGCAGCATCTGCCAGCCGCGCAGCGCCGAGGCGAGCTGGGAGGCCGTGCCGGCCTCGCCCTTGAAGGAGAACTCGGATCTCCAGGTGCCGGGCGCCGCCGGCTGCCGGATCCAGTCGAGGCTGACGCGCGTACCGAGCACGCCCGCGACTGCCCACTCGACGTGCGGGCACAGCGCGCGCGGCGCGGAGTGCACGTAGAGAACTCCACGTGTCGTCACCGGGACCTCCGGGCAGAGCGGGACATCTTGTAACTTAGCGGAACGGCAGTGGCAGGGCGGCCACGGGGCGAGGCTACCGTGCGGCGGCGCAAGGAGTGTGACGTACCGTCGGTCCCAGGGCGCATAAACACCGAGGTTTCACCCGGCGGGACGCGTGCCGGACCCGCCGCCGCGGTTCGCGGGCCGTACCGGGCGGCCGCGGCCACCCGCCGGGACGCGGTGGCCGGCCGAGTGTGCACGACGAACGAGGGGAACTGGGGATGCGGAAGCGGAGCCACCGTTCACGGACCGTCCTCGCCGTCGCGGCGGCGGCCGTCCTGGGCATCGCGGGCTGCGACGCCTCCGGTGGCGACGCGGCGGCCCCCGAGGGCGCCGCGGCGAAGGCCCGCCCGTCCCCGAGGCCGACGCCCGCCTGGGACCGCAGCCCCGAGTCCCTGGTCGCGGTGGGCGACTCGATCACGCGCGGCTTCGACGCGTGCTCGGTGCTGTCCGACTGCCCCGAGGTGTCGTGGGCCACGGGCAGCGACGCGGGCGTGCGCAGTCTCGCCGTGCGGCTGCTCGGCCGGGCCGGGGCCGCCGAGCGCAGCTGGAACTACGCGGTGACCGGGGCCCGGATGGCGGACCTGCCGGCCCAGATGACCCGGGCGGCGACCAGGAAGCCGGAGCTGGTGACGGTCATGGCGGGCGCCAACGACGCCTGCCGGGCGAGTGTCTCGGCGATGACCTCGGTGGCGGACTTCCGGGCCGAGTTCGAGGACGCGATGCGAACCCTGCGCACGGCCGCGCCGCGGACCCAGGTGTACGTGTCGAGCGTGCCCGACCTGAAGCGGCTGTGGTCCCAGGGGCGCGGGAACGCGCTGGGCAAGCAGGTGTGGAAGCTGGGCATCTGCCCCTCGATGCTGGGGGACGCGGACGCCCTGGACGCGGCGGCGACCCAGCGGCGCGCGAAGGTCCAGAAGCGCGTGGAGGCGTACAACTCCGTCCTGGAGGAGGTCTGCGCGAAGGACCGGCGGTGCCGCTTCGACGGGGGCGCGGTCTACGACTACCGCTTCGGCACCACCCAGTTGAGCCACTGGGACTGGTTCCACCCGAGCCGCGACGGCCAGGCGCGGATCGCGGAGATCGCGTACCGGACGGTCACGGCGAGGAAGCCGGCGGCGTGATCCGGAGGGTACGCGCGCGTGCCGGGCGGGTCCGGAGCGTAGGGTCTCGATCATGCCTAGCGAACTCTTCGGCACCCTCTCCGACGGCGCCCGCGTCCACCGCTGGACGCTGGAGCGCTCGGGAGTGCGGGTGCGGGTACTGACGTACGGCGGGATCGTGCAGTCGGCCGAGGTCCCGGACCGGGACGGGCGGACCGTGGACGTGGTCCTCGGGTTCCCGCGGCTCGACGACTATGTCGCCCACCCCGAGCCCTACTTCGGGGCGCTGGTCGGGCGGTACGCGAACCGGATCGCGGGCGGGCGCTTCCCGCTCGACGGCGGGATCTGCCGGCTGGCGCGGAACAACGGGCCCAACTCCCTGCACGGCGGGGACCGGGGCTTCGACAAGCGGGTGTGGGACGCGGAGCCGGTCGAGCACGGGGTGCGCCTGTCGCGGGTGAGCCCGGACGGCGAGGAGGGCTTCCCTGGACGCCTGGAGGTCTCGGCGACCTACACGCTGGACGGGGACGGCGCGCTGCGGATCTCCTACGAGGCGGTCACGGACGCGCCGACGGTGGTGAACCTGACGAACCACACGTACTGGAACCTGACCGGTTCGGGGAACGCGGGCGGCCATGAACTGCGCCTCGACGCCTCGCGGTTGACGCCGGTGGACGCCGACCTGATCCCGACCGGCGAGCTCGCGGCCGTCGACGGGACGCGCTTCGACTTCCGCACGCCGCGCAAGGTCGGCTCCGGCTACGACCACAACTTCGTGCTCGACAAGGGCCTGAGCGAGAGCCCGGTGAAGGTGGCCGAGCTGTACGACCCGGCGTCCGGGCGGCAGTTGTCGGTGGCGACCACGGAGCCCGGGCTCCAGCTCTACACGGCGGACCACCTCGACGCGTCGGTGCCCTTCGCGCCGGGCGACGGCATCGCGCTGGAGACGCAGCACTTCCCCGACTCCCCCAACCGGCCCGAGTTCCCGAGCACCGGGCTGCTGCCGGGCGAGGTGTACCGCTCGGAGACCGTGTACCGGTTCTCCGTACGGGACTAGGGGCGTACGGACGAGCCCCGGCCCGGCCGTCAGGTTCCGGGCCGGGGCTGCTCCGTGGAGGCGTCCGGCGGTCACGCCTCGATGATCGTGCGCACCCGGCGGTCGGCAAGGGAACGGCCTGCCTGAACCTCGTACGAACCCTTCACAAGACGCCACGCGCCCGCGGTCGTGTCCCACACCTCGAAGGCACGGCGCGGGAGTTCGACGACGGCCTCGGCGCTCTCGCCGGGGGCCGCCCGCACGGTCGCGAAGCCGGCCAGCCAGCGGGCGGGCCGTGCGGGGTCCGGGTCCACGGGGGCGAGGTACACCTGGACGACCTCGCGTCCGGTGCGCTCGCCGGAGTTGCGCAGGCGGACGGTGGCGGTGCTCCCGGCGACCTCGACCGACTCGTAGGTCCAGTCGGTGTAGCCGAGTCCGTGCCCGAAGGCGTACGAGGGGGTCCTGCCCTCCTTCTCCCAGGCGCGGTAGCCGATGAACACGTCCTCCGTGTAGTGCAGTTCGCCGTCGGCCGGGGTGACCCGGGTGACCGGGGCGTCCTGGAGGGAGCCCCAGGTGGTGGGCAGGCGGCCGCCCGGCTCGTGGGCGCCGGTGAGGACATCGGCGAGGGCGGCGCCGCCCTCCTGGCCGGGGAACCAGCCGAGGAGCACGGCGGCGACCTCCTCGCGCCACGGAAGCTCCACCGGGGAACCGGAGTTCACGACCACGACGGTGTTCGGGTTGGCGGCGGCGACGGCGCGGACCAGGTCGTCCTGGCGGCCGGGCAGGCGGAGGTCCTTGCGGTCGAAGCCCTCGGACTCGACGCGCTCGGTGGTGGCGACCACGACGACGGCGGTGTCGGCGGCGCGGGCGGCCTCGACGGCCTCGGCGATCAGTTCCTCGGGGTCGCGCCGCGGTTCCTGGTGGACGAGCGTGAAGGTGACGACCTTCATGGTGGCGTCCTCGGGGAAGGTGACCGTGTGGCGCAGGGACACCTCGTACGCGCGTCCCGCCGTCACCTCCACGCGGGCGCGCTCGACGGGGGCGCCGAAGAAGGAGATGAACGGATCGTCCGTGTCGGTGCTCGCCACGTCGTCGTAGCGCACCTGCCCGTCGACGGTGAGGGTGAAGGCGCCGAGTCCCCTGGTGCCGAAGGTGTGCGGGCCGCTCTCGCGCGGGGTGAAGGTGCCGGTCAGCTCGACGCTGTGCAGGGCGTCGTGGGTGACGCCCTCGGGCAGGTCGTCGCCCATCCACTGGATGTGTCCGCTCGGTGCGGTGCCCGTGCCGATGACCGTGCCGTGTGCGTCGCGGCAGACCGCGCGGAGCGCGAACCCCTTGTCGGCGACGGCGAGTTCCTCGTTCGGGTCGGCGCCGACGGCGTACGTCAGGGTGCCCTCGGGGAGGGCGGCGGTGAGGCCGTCGAGCGGGGAGACGACACGGGCCGGGAAGACGGTGGCGGAGCCGCCGCCGAGCACGCGGGCGTCGCGGGCGGCGGCGCCGAGCAGGGCGACCCGGTGTCCCCCGGGCAGCGGGAGTGCGCCTTCGTTGCGCGCCAGGACGAAGGAGCGGCGGGCGATCTCGCGGGCCAGCGCCTCGCCGTCGACGGGGGCGGGCCGCTCGCTCACGACCGGCTCGGCGCCTTCCAGGAGGCCGACGCGGGCGGCGAGGCGCAGGACGTTGCGCACGGCGTCGTCCACCTTGGACTCCGCGACATCGCCGTCGCGTACGGCGCGGGCCAGTGCCTCGCCGTACACGGTCCGCGGGCCCGGCATGGCGACGTCGAGGCCGCCCTCGACGGCGCCGACGGTGGAGCGGGCGGCCGTCCAGTCGGAGACGTTGAAGCCGTCGAAGCCCCATTCGCCGCGCAGCACCTCGTTCACGAGGTGGCGGTGCTCGGTCATCGTGGGGCCGTTGACCGAGTTGTAGGCGGTCATGACGCCCCAGGGACGGGCGTTCTCCACGATGGCCTCGAAGGGGGCCAGGTAGAGCTCGCGCAGGGCGCGTTCGGAGACCACGTTGTTCACGGTGAAGCGGTCGGTCTCGGCGTCGTTGGCGACGAAGTGCTTCACGGTGGTGCCGACGCCGCCCGACTGCACGCCGGTCACGTAGGCCGCGCCGATCCGGCCGGTCAGGAACGGGTCCTCGCTGTACGCCTCGAAGTGGCGCCCGCCGAGCGGGGAGCGGTGCAGGTTGACGGTGGGCGCGAGCAGCACGTGGACGTGCTTGCGGCGGGCCTCCTGGGCGAGGAGGACACCGGCGCGGCGGGCGAGGCCGGGGTCCCAGGTGGCGGCGAGGGCGGTCGGGGACGGCAGCGCGACGGAGGGGTCGTCGGCGGTCCAGTGCACGCCTCGGACGCCGATCGGGCCGTCGGACATGACCAGGGAGGGCAGTCCGATCTCGGGGAGCGGGGGCAGGGACCACATGTCCTGTCCGGACAGCAGCCTCGTCTTCGCGTCCAGGCCGAGCCTGCCGAGGGCCGCCTCGACGGCCGCCTCCCGGGCCCGGTCCGCCGCCTCCCCCGTCCGCTGCTGCGCTGCTTGTGCCACGGCGTGCCTCCTCGTCGAAGTCCTTGGGCGCCTCCATCCTGCACGCGTCACCTGTAGAGCGGTAGGTTTCGTGACCTCAGCGTTACACATGGGAGAGCGGATGCCGTACGGTGACGGCATGACGGGCAGGACCAGGAGCGAGGAACGGCGCGCGGAGATCGTGCGTGCCGCCCTGGAGGTGATCGCCGGGCGCGGCTACCGGGGCGCGAGCCTGGCCGCCGTCGCGGAGCGGGTCGGTCTCACCCAGCAGGGGCTGCTGCACTACTTCCCGACCAAGGAGGCGCTGCTCGTCGCCGTGCTCCGGGAGCGCGACCAGTGGGACGCGGTGCCGGACAGCCGGTGGCGGCTCGATCTGCTGCGGTCCCTCGTCGAGTACAACGCGATGCGGCCGGGCATCGTGCAGACCTTCTCGGCGCTGCTCGGAGAGAGCGTCACCGAGGGCCATCCGGCACGCGAGTTCTTCACCGAGCGCTACACCGCGGTGCGGGCGAACATGGCGGCGGTGCTGCGCGAGCAGTACGGGGAGCGGCTGCCGAGCGGACTCACACCCGAGCGTGCCGCTCCCCTGCTCGTCGCCGTGATGGACGGACTCCAGTACCAGTGGCTGTTGGACCCGGAGTCGGTGGACATGCCCGCCGCCTTCCGGGACTTCCTCACCCTGCTGGGCGAGGACTGACCGCCGCGACGACCGCGCGGTCCTGGTGAGGAACTCCCGCCGTACGGCGCCGTATTCGTTCAGCCGGCCGATGTCCGTCAGATACGTGCGGATGTCAACGATGCCGTCGAGGGTCGCGCCGTGGCCGGCGGGCGAGCGCGGCCCCCGCCTGATCCGCCCCGGTCACGCACCATGGCGTGCGCCCCGTGCGTCACGCGATACTGCGGCCATCCCAAGCACCCCACGGCGACGGAAGGCCCAACTCCCTTGACTCACGCACGTGCTCGCATCGGTGTCCTCGGACTGGCCCTGCTGGCGGGGCTCGCGACCGCACCCACCGCGACGGCGGCCGAGGCCCCCACCGTCGAGGAGCAGCGGCTCGACAGGGCGGCACCCCAGGAGATCCTGCGGCGGTCCGGATTCGACACCGTGGCACCGCGGTTCGGCCGGGCCCTGGACGCGGCGCACTCGTACGCGCAGGCCGAGCGCGTCGTGGAACGGGAGGGGGCGCGGCTGTGGCGGCGGGCCGTGGACCGGGCCCAGGGCCGCGGCCCCGCCGGTGGCGACCTGAGCCGGGACGACGACCGGCCGCTGTACTGGGCCCGGCTCGGCATGACCCGCGAAGTCCGCGCGTGGGAGCCGGGGTTCGGCCTGACGGACGTGCAACGGCGGGCATTGCTGGCCACCTTGGAGGAGAACTCGCGGGGGCAGAACGCCATCCGCTATCCCCACGGCAAGGGCGTGAAGCGCGTCCTGCTCACCGGGTTCGACCCGTTCACGCTGGACCGCGACGTCAGGATCTCCAACCCCTCGGGGGCCGGAGCGCTCGCCCTCGACGGGACGACGATCCAGACCGCCGACGGCCCCGCCCGCGTCGAGACGGCGGTCTTCCCGGTGCGCTGGCAGGACTTCACCGACGGGACGGTGGAACGGACGCTGCGCCCGCACCTGGGCCGGGTGGACCTGTTCACGACGGTGAGCCAGGGCCGGGTCGGCCGCTTCGACGTGGAGCGGACCAACGGGGCCTGGCGGGGCGGCTTCCCGGACAACGAGAACGTCTCCCGCACCGAGACGGTCCCCGTGTCCGACCCGGCCTCCCAGCCGCAGTGGACGTCGACGACGCTGCCGTACGGGGCGATCGTGGCCGCGGACACCGGGCGCTTCCCGGTGTACGACAACACCTCGGTGACGGAGATACCGGCGGGCGGCACGGAGCCGGTGGTGCGCCCCGAGGGACCGACGCCCGGTTCGACGGCCCGCGCCGGGGGCGGCGGCAACTACCTGTCCAACGAGATCGCCTACCGGGCGACGCTGCTGCGCGACCGGCTCGGCCTGCGCTCCTCGCTGCCGGGCGGCCATGTGCACACACCGGTGCTGGAGTTCGGCGCCGGCAACACGGACCCCGCGACCGGAACGGTCACCGACCCCGGGTTCGTGCGGAACCGGCTGGACATCATCGCGCAGGTCCGGTCGATCCTGCGGACGGCCCTGGAAGCGGGGTGACCCCCAGGAGGCCCTGTGGCTAGTGCGACGGGGCGAAGGCGAGGCTCACGCCGAGGCCGGCGAGGACCGAGCCGATGACCTTGTTCAGCACCCGCTGGCCGCGCAGCATCAGCGAGCGCATCCGCTCGTGCGAGAAGAACACGGCGACCACGGCGAACCACAGCAGGTGGGCGAGGGACATGAACAGTCCGTAGCCCACCTGCCTGAGGACCGGGGTGCCGGGCCCGACGACCTGGGCGAACGTGGAGACGACGAACAGGGTCGTCTTCGGGTTGAGGACGTTGGTGAGGAACCCGGCGCGCAGGGCGGCGAGGGGACCGAGGTCCGTGCCGGCCCGGAGGTCGACCTCGACCCGGGTGCGCGTGCGGAAGGTGCGGACGCCGACCAGGACGAGGTAGGCCGCGCCGACCAGCTTGATCGCGGTGAACAGGGCGGTCGAGGAGGCGATGAGCAGGCCCACGCCGAGCATCGTGTACGTGACGTGCACGAGGACGCCCGCGGCGACGCCGGCGGCGGCGAGGAGCCCGGTCCGCCGGCCGTGCAGATAGCTGTTGCGGACGATCATCGCGAAGTCGGCGCCGGGCGCGATCACCGCGAGGACGGTGACGACCGCGACCGCGAGGACCTCGGTCATGCGGGGGCGGCCCCGTCGTCGCCCGGGTGCGGGATGCCCGCGTGCGTGTGGCCCGCGGCGCTCTCCTCGTCGGGTTCCCCGGTCCGCTCGCCGAGCAGGTCGCGCGCCATCAGGGTGGCTCCCGCGACCGCGCCCGGCATCAGGAACACGGCGACGAACGGGACCACGAAGGCGACGGCGAGCGGGGTCCCGAAGCCCCAGACCAGCGTCCTGCGGGAGCGCAGCAGGGCGAGGCGGGCGCGCAGTTCGACGCGCCTGCGCTGCAGGGCCACCCCGGTCAGCTCCTCCGTGAGGAAGAAGCCGGTGACGAAGAATCCGACCACCGGGACGACGGTCTGGCCGACGACCGGGACGAAGCCGAGGGCGAAGAGCAGGATGCCCCACACGAGGGCCCGGACCAGGATGCGCAGGCTGTCCCGGCCGGAGATCCACAGCTCGCGCCAGAGCGGCAGGCCCGACTCGGGGGCGGTGCCGTCCGGGGACACGTCCCGGTCGACGCGCTCGGAGAGGGACTCGTAGAAGGGCTGGCCGACGAGCAGGGTGACCGCCGTGAACGTCAGCACGGAGAGGGCCAGGGCGAGGGCGAAGAGGACGACGGTGAGGAAGCCGCGGAAGAGGCCCTGCCAAGGGCTGCCCCAGTCGTCCGCGAACGGGGTCGCCCAGGTGGTGAAGTCCTCGCCCCACAGGGCCAGGGCGGTGAGGGCCGCCGCGTACAGCACCAGGGTTATCAGGCCCGGGAGCAGTCCGAATCCGTACTGTCGCCCGTGCTTGGCCACCCATCGCTGGCCCTGCACCAAGTAGTGGAAGCCCGCCCCGAAATCACGCATGGCCAAAACCCTACCGGGCGCTCCCCGCGCCCCCGGCGGCAGGTTTCCCGGGGCCCGGAAGGGCCCGGCGCGGGGGCAGTCACGACCCCAACACCTCGTCCCCGCAGGGGAGTCGGAGAGGGGCGACCGCGCCGTACCGCCCGGGAACGGACGGAGGCCGCGCCCCGGTGCGGGGGTGCGGCCTCCGTCGCGCGCGACGCGCGCCGTCAGACGAGCGTCACGGTGATGTTGTCCCGGGTGGCCTTGGAGTACGGGCACACCTGGTGGGCCCGCTCCAGGAGGGACCTGGCCGTGCCGGCGTCGACGTTCGGGATGGCGGCGGAGATCTCGACGATCAGGCCGAAGCCGTCCTCGTTCTTGCCTATGCCGACCTTCGCGGTGACGGTCGAGCCGGTGATGTCGGCCTTCTCCTGCCGGGCGACGACCCCGAGCGCGCCCTGGAAGCAGGCGCTGTACCCGGCGGCGAAGAGCTGCTCCGGGTTGGTGCCGGCGCCGCTGCCGCCCATCTCCTTCGGCGGGTTGACGACGACGTCGAGCCTGCCGTCGTCGGTGGCGACCCGGCCGTCACGCCCGCCCTCGGCGGTGGCGACGGCGGTGTAGAGGACCTCGGACTGCTGGATGGACATACGGTGCTTCCTCCTTGGTCCGCCGCGACTCGCGCCCACGATCGCGACGACTTCGGAAAGAAGTTACCGCATGCCGGAAGTCCGGCGACAGGCTCCGGGGGCCCGGAGCCCGCCCGCTCCCGGACTCAGAGCTTGACGATCATCTTCCCGGTGTTGTCGCCGCGCAGGACGCCGAGGAAGGCCTCCAGGTTGTTCTCGATGCCCTCGACGACCGTCTCGCGGTACTTGAGCTCCCCGGAGCGGACCCAGGAGCCGACCTCCTCGACGAACTCCGGCTGGAGGTCGTAGTGGTCGCCGACAAGGAAGCCCTCGATGCGGCCGCGGGTCTGGATGAGACGGGCGAGGTTGCGCGGGCCGGGCGCCGGCTCGGTGTTGTTGTAGACCGAGATCATGCCGCAGACGGCGATCCGGCCGCCCTGGTTGAGCCGGCCGATCGCCGCCTCCAGGTGGTCACCGCCGACGTTGTCGAAGTACACGTCGACGCCGTCCGGGGCGGCCTCGCGCAGCTGCTCGGCCACCGGGCCCTTCTTGTAGTTGAAGGCGGCGTCGAAGCCGTACTCGTCGACGAGCAGGCGGACCTTCTCGTCCGAACCGGCCGAGCCGATGACGCGCGAGGCGCCCTTCAGCTTCGCGATCTGGCCGACCTGGCTGCCGACGGCACCCGCGGCGCCCGAGACGAAGACGGAGTCGCCCTCCTTGAAGGACGCGGTGCGCAGCAGGCCCGCGTACGCGGTCAGGCCGGTCATGCCGAGCACGCCGAGGTAGGTGCTCAGCGGGGCGGCCTCCGGGTCGACCTTGACGGCCTGCTCGGCGCTCACGGCGGCGTACTCGCGCCAGCCGAGGAAGTGCAGCACGTGGTCGCCGACGGCGATCCCCTCGGCCTTCGAGGCGACGACCTCGCCGACCGCACCGCCCTGCATGACCTTGCCCAGCTCGAAGGGGGCGACGTACGACTTGGCGGCACTCATGCGGCCCCGCATGTACGGGTCCACCGAGAGGTACTTGTTGCGTACGAGGACCTGCCCGTCCCTGGGCTGCGGGACCTCGGCCTCGACCAGGTCGAAGTCCCCGGGCTCCGGCCAGCCGACCGGGCGGCTGAGCAGGTGCCATTCGCGGCTGACGGCGGGGAGCTGGGGCGTGTCGGTCATGGGGGCCTTTCCTGTGCGCCTGCGGAGCGGCTCTCGCGCAGTTTGTTTCATTACCTGAAACAACCATGCTCCTGAATATTTCAGGATGTCAAGTAACCGGGTAGCCTGGAGCGCATGTCCCCGCAGAAGACCCGCCCCGACGCCCTGACGCTCGAGGTCGTCGACCTCATCGGCAGTGTGGTGGCCCGCTACCACGAGGAGTACGAGGAGGCGGCCGGCGAGCACGCGCTCACCGGTGCGCAGGCGCGGCTGCTGAGCCTGCTCACGCTGGAGCCGCTGCCGATGCGGCGGCTGGCGCAGAAGCTGCGGTGCGAGCCGTCGAACGTGACGGGGATCGTGGACCGGCTGGAGGCACGCGGGCTGGTCGAGCGGCGCCCCGATCCCGCGGACCGGCGCGTCAAGCTGGCGGCGCCCACGGAGGAGGGCCGCCGCATCGCCCGCAGCCTGCGGGACTCTCTCGACTTCGCCCGCGAGCCGCTCGCGGGGCTCTCCCACGAGGAGCGGCTGTCCCTGCGGGAGCTGCTCCAGCGAATGCTCGACGCCTGACGCCCGCGGTGCGGGGGGGGTCGGCGCCGGGGGCGCCGGTCGTCTCGTCGTCGCCGGTGCCGAGGGCCCGGTCTCGCCGGGTGCCGGAGGCCCGGGGGGCCGGGTCTCGCCGGGTGCCGGGGGCCCTGACTCACCGTCGCCGGTGCCGGGTCGCCCGGTCTCGCCGTCGCCGGTGCCGGGTGCTCGGTGAGGTCACTCGCCGCGGCGGGCGGCCGGCGGCGCGGTCACGGAGGCCCTTGGCGGGCGGGACCGCGGACCCGACGGGCACGGTACGCCCGCGCGGGCTGACTGGGCGCCTGGGGCGGGTACGGCGCCCGTGCGGGCCGGCGGACCGGGGCGCGGGGCCCGAGCCAGGCGCCTTGCCTGCGCGGCACACCCGTACGGGCTGAACGGGCGCCCAGGCGCGGGTACGACGCCCGTGCGGGCCGGGGCCGGCGGACCGGGACACGCGGGTCCCACGCCAGGCGCCTTGCCCACGCGGCACGCCCACGCAGAGCCCAACGGGCGCCTGGGGGGGGGCGAGTACGCGGGCCGGGCGGCAGGCGGACCGGGACACACGGGGTCCCGCGCCGGGTGCCTTGCCCGCGCGGGGCCCAACGGGCGCCTGGTCGTGGGTACGACGCCCGTGCGCGCCAGGTGGCCGGCGGACCGGGGCACGCGGGTCCCGCGACAGGCGCCTTGCCCACGCGGGGCCCAACGGGCGCCTGATCGTGGGTACGGCGCCCGTGCGCGCCAGGTGGCCGGCGGACCGGGGGCACGCGGGTCCCGTGCCTTGCCCCCGCAGCACGGCACGCCCACATGGGCTGGACGGGCGCTTAGGCGCGCCCTTGCGGGCCGGGGCCGGGGGACCGGGACACGGGGGTTCCGCGCCCGGTGCCTTGCACGCGCGGCGTGCCCACGCCGGGCCCAATGGGCGCCTGGGGGCGAGTATGTGGGCCGACCGGGACATGGGGCCCCGTCAGGGGTGTCGCCTGTCGGTGCCTGCATGCGGGGTGCGGCGGGCCGTGTTGACGGGACGCGGGACGCCGCGGCAGGGGCGTCGGCCTGCGTCCCTACGTCCGGGCGGACGCGGCGGTCACCCTCAGGTGCGTCGTCCTGCGATGCGCTTCAGGCCCGGCCCGTATCCGGGCCGGGGTACAGCGGTCTGCGTGGGCCGGGCGCTGGGCGGGACGCGGGTCGGTGAAACCGCGTCAGGTGCACCACCACAGGAAGCGGCTGCAGGACTTCGTGGGGGACGGGGTCGGGGTGGGCCGGGCCGAGGTGGGCTCCGCTGACGGGGTCTCGGGGGCGCCGGGAGCCGTCGTCGCGGCGGGCGCCGAGGGCGAGGCGCCGGTGAGCGGGCCCGTGGACGCCGACGCCTGCTGCGCGTCCTTCTCCTCGCCGCCGTCCTTCTTCTCGTCCTCGGCGGACTCGGACGCCGACGGGGACGCGGAGTCGCTCGGCGAGCCCGAGGGCTTCGCACTGCCGCCGCCCGCCGCGGGGCCGCCCGGCGCGGACGTCTCCCCGGCCGATCTGGCGCCGCCGTCGGCCCGTTCGTCGCCGGCCGTCGCCGCGCTCGGCGCGGACCCCGGTACCTCGATGCCGAGTTCGGCCAGGCTCAGGCCGCCCGCCGCGAGCAGCAGCCCGGCACCGACCAGCAGGGCCCTGCGCCGCCGGCGCCGGTGGGCGGCGGCCTTGCGGTCGCGCCGGCCGGCCCGTCCGCCACCCTCGCCGCGGGCCCGGTCACCGCCACGGCCGCGTCCGCGCGCCGCGGCCCGGCCGGGACGCTCGGTGTCGTCCTCGTACGGCTCGGCGGCGTCGTCCGTCCCGGCGTGCGCGCCGGGGTCGTCCGGCGCGTCGGCGTGCGCGCGGCACTCGTCGGCGGGGGTGCCGCACCCCGGGCAGGCGAGCGCGCCGTTGAGGTGCCTGCGGCACGGCTGGCAGTAGTCCATGACGCCGGAAGACTAGGTTCCTCACAGGTAACGTTCATAGTCACAGCTGTGAAAGTTGTGTGGGGAACCGTGCGTTCCGCCCTGTCGACCAGCGCTCCCTCCGGTTCGCGTGCGCGACGAGCGCGGCATACCACCGAAATCCGTCGCGGGTGGTTGTGTTCGACCCATTGACACCTCCGGGGCCGCGTCCTTACTGTCACGCCAGCATTTCGAACGTGTGACGAAATTTCGAACAGAGCGAAGAGCACAGGGGGCAACTGCCGTGCGCATCACGGGAATCAGCACGCACGTGGTCGGGACGCCGTGGCGGAACCTGACCTACGTCCAGGTGCACACCGACGAAGGACTCACGGGAGTCGGCGAGACCCGGATGCTGGGCCACACCGACGCGCTCCTCGGCTATCTGCGGGAGGCCGAGGTCAACCACGTCCTCGGCTCCGACCCGTTCGCCGTCGAGGACCTCGTGCGCCGTATGAAGTACGGCGACTACGGGCGGGCCGGCGAGATCGTGATGTCCGGTATCGCGGTGATCGAGATGGCCTGCTGGGACATCAAGGGCAAGGCGCTGGGCGTACCGGTCTGGCAGCTGCTGGGCGGCAAGGTCACCGACAAGGTGAAGGCGTACGCCAACGGCTGGTACACGACCGAGCGCACGCCCGAGGCGTACCACAAGGCCGCCCAGGAGGTCGTGGCGCGCGGGTACCGGGCGCTGAAGATCGACCCGTTCGGGACCGGCCACTTCGAGCTCGACCACGAGCAGAGCCTGTACGCGGTCTCCCTCATCGAGGCCGTGCGCGACGCGATCGGCCCGGACGCCGAGCTGATGCTGGAGATGCACGGCCGGTTCTCCCCCGCCACCGCCGTGCGCCTCGCCCACGAGCTGGCGCCCTTCAAGCCGGCCTGGCTGGAGGAGCCGGTGCCGCCGGAGAACCTGAAGGCGCTGGAGAAGGTCGCCGCCAAGGTCGACATCCCGCTCGCCACCGGTGAACGCATCCACGACCGCATCGAGTTCCGCGAGCTGTTCGACAACCAGACCGTGGACATCATCCAGCCCGACGTCGGCCACATCGGCGGCATCTGGGAGACCAGGAAGCTGGCGGCGACCGCGGAGACCCACTACATGCTGGTGGCCCCGCACAACGTGGGCGGCCCGGTGCTGACCGCCGCGAGCCTCCAGGTCGGCTTCACCTCGCCGAACTTCAAGATCCTGGAGCACTTCAACGACTTCGCGGACGCGGAGATCAAGAAGGTCGTCAAGGGCGCCCCGCAGGTCGTCGACGGCTACTTCGAGCTGTCCCACGAGCCCGGTCTCGGTGTGGAGCTGGACGTCGACGCGGCGGCCGAGTTCCCGCAGCAGCAGGCCCGGTTCGACCTGTGGGCGGACGGCTGGGAGCAGCGCAGGCCGAAGGGGACGCAGTGAGCACCGCGGTCGTCGTCGAGGCGCCCGGCGAGCACCGGCTGATCCCGCACGAGCCGGTGCCGCCGGCGGCCGGCGAGGCGCTGGTGCGCGTCCACGCCGTCGGCATCTGCGGCAGCGACCGCGAGCTCTACCAGGGCAACCGGCCCGAGGGGTACGTCCGTTACCCCCTCACGCCGGGCCACGAGTGGTCCGGGACCGTCGAGGCGGTGGGGGCCGGGGTGCCGCCGGCGCTGGTCGGCCGCAAGGTCGTCGGCGAGGGCTTCCGCAACTGCCAGGTGTGCGACCGCTGCCACGCGGGCGAGACCACCCTGTGCAGCGCGGGTTACGAGGAGACCGGCTTCACCCAGCCCGGGGCGATGGCCTCGACGCTGACGCTGCCGGCCCGGCTGCTGCACGTCCTGCCCGACGACGCCGACCTGACGGCCGCCGCCCTCCTGGAGCCCGCCGCGTGCATCGCGGCCGCCGCGCTCAAGGCGGACGCGCGGCCCGGCGAGCGGGTCGCCGTGGTCGGCACCGGAACCCTCGGGATGTTCGCCGTGCAGTTCCTGCGGGCCGGGTCGCCCGCCGAGCTGCTCGTGGTCGGCACCCGCCGGGACCGCGCGGCGCTGTCGCGGGAGTTCGGCGCCACCGACTTCCGCACCCGGGACCAGGAACTGCCCGACGACTTCGACGTGGTGATCGAGACCGCCGGGTCCGCGTCCGCCGCGCGCACCGCCGCCTCCCTGCTGCGGCGCGGCGGACGCCTGGTCCTGACGGGCATCCCGGCTCCGGGGGCCGAGGGGCTCGACCCCACCGACCTCGTCGTACGGCAGCTGGAGGTGCACACCGTGTTCGGTGCGCCGCCGGACGCCTGGGCGCACGCGGTGCGGGTCTTCGGCGCCGGACTGCTCGACCCGCTTCCGCTGGTCACGCACGAGCTGCCGCTCGCCGAGTTCCCGCAGGCCATCGAGTTGGTGGGGGCCGGCGACCCGAAGGTCGGCAAAGTCCTGCTGCGCCCCTGAGCCGTACGCCGGTACGGGGATCCTGACGCCCCGTACCGGCGTACACCCACCGACACGAATGTCGTCCGAAATACCGAACGTGAAGGACAGCTTGTGACCGACGCTCCCACCACGGCAGCCCGGCGACCCGGCGAGCCGGCACTCGCCGCGCTCGGCCTGGGCGCACCCGCCCTCTCCCCCGCCGACGCCTCTGCGCACACGTTCCCCGAGGGCGGCAGCTGGCGCACCGAGGTGCCCTCCGTGGAGGGCCCCGAGGCCCTCGCGGTGGTCCTCAAGGAGTCCTCGCGGCTCGACGTGCCGATCCACCGGATCAGCCAGGGCAGCGGCGTCTGGATGCTGACCGACGCCGAGATCACCGAGATGGTGGAGTCGACCGGCGAACGCGACATCGAGCTGTGCCTGTTCACCGGCCCGCGCGGCACCTGGGACATCGGGGGCTCCGTGCGCACCGACTCCCGGGGCGGCGGGCTGCGCGCCCGAGGTCACGACGCGGTGGCCGGCTGCGTCGAGGACGCCGTCCGGGCGACGGAGCTGGGCGTCAAGTGCCTGCTCGTCGCCGACGAGGGCGTGCTGTGGACGCTGCACCGGGCCCGCGAGGCGGGGATCATCCCGGCCGACACGACCCTCAAGGTCTCGGCGCTGATCGGCCCGGTCAACCCGGCCGCCTACGCCGTGTACGAACAGCTGGGCGCCGACTCCGTCAACGTGCCCAGTGATCTGACGCTCGATCACCTCACCGAGATACGGCGGGTGTCCGCCGCCCCCATGGACATGTACATCGAGGCCCCCGACGATCTCGGCGGCTACGTGCGCATGTACGAGGTCGCCGAGCTGATCCGCCGCGGCGCGCCGATCTACCTCAAGTTCGGCCTGTCCAAGGCGCCCGCGATCTACCCGTACGGCACCCACCTGCGCGACGTCACCCTGGACACCGCGCGGGAGCGGGTGCGGCGCGGACGCCTCGCCCTGGACCTGCTCGCCCGCCATGGCGCGGACGGCGACATGGCGCCGCTCGGGTCCCGGCTGCCGGGCTCGCTCCGGCGGTTCGCAACTCCGTCGTAACGTTCTGAACTCAGCCCTTCACAAAAGACGACGCAGCCGCACACAATCCCACACACCTCCTCTCGGTCCTCCCGCACAGCCGAACTTCCCGACCGAGCCCGCCCGAACATCAAGGAAGATGATCATGCGCAATCGCAGAGCAGCGCTCGCCGCCGTAGCCACCGCCGCCTCTCTGGCGCTCACCCTCTCCGCCTGCGGGCAGGACAGCGAGGGCGGCAGCGAGAACAAGAAGGACGACGCGAAGGGCTCCACGGTCGGCATCGCGATGCCCACCAAGTCCTCCGAGCGGTGGATAGCCGACGGCGCCAACGTCGAGAAGAACCTGAAGTCGGCCGGCTACAAGACCAAGCTGGTGTACGGCGAGGACGACCCCGACACCCAGGTCTCGCAGATCGAGAACATGATCACGCAGGGCGTCTCCGCCCTGATCATCGCGGCGATCGACAACAAGTCGCTGGACAACGTGCTCCAGCAGGCGGCCGACGCGGACATCCCGGTGATCTCCTACGACCGCCTGATCCTCGGCAGCAAGAACGTCGACTACTACGCCTCGTTCGACAACGAGAAGGTCGGCGAGCTCCAGGGCGGCTACATCGTCGACAAGCTCGGACTGAAGGACGGCAGCAAGAAGGGCCCGTTCAACATCGAGCTGTTCGCCGGCTCCAACGACGACAACAACACCAAGTACTTCTTCCAGGGCGCGATGAACGCCCTCCAGCCGTACATCGACAAGAAGCAGCTCGTCGTCAAGTCCGGCCAGACGAAGCTCAACCAGGTCACCACGCTGCGCTGGGACGGCGGCACCGCGCAGAAGCGCATGGACGACCTGCTGACCTCGGCGTACAAGACCGGGCGCGTGGACGCGGTGCTCTCGCCCTACGACGGCATCTCGATCGGCATCCTCTCGGCCCTGAAGTCCGACGACTACGGCAGCAAGAGCAAGCCGCTGCCGATCGTCACGGGCCAGGACGCCGAGGTCGCCTCGGTGAAGTCGATCATCGCCGGTGAGCAGACGCAGACCGTCTACAAGGACACCCGCAAGCTCGCGGAGGTCGCCTCGAAGATGGTGGACGCGGTCCTCAACGACAAGAAGCCCGAGGTCAACGACACCAAGACGTACGACAACGGCGCGAAGGTCGTGCCCGCCTACCTGCTGGAGCCGGTCAACGTCGACAAGTCCAACTACAAGGAGACCGTCGTCGACTCCGGCTACATCAAGGAAAGCGACCTCAACTAACCGCCGCGTATTCAAGGATTGGTAGGCACGACCATGGCGGGACCCGTCCTGGAAATGCGCTCGATCGTCAAGACCTTTCCCGGCGTCAAGGCGCTGTCGGACGTCTCTCTGAGTGTCCGTCCGGGCGAGGTCCACGCCATCTGCGGGGAGAACGGCGCCGGGAAGTCGACCTTGATGAAGGTCCTCTCCGGCGTCCACCCGCACGGGAGTTACGAAGGGGAGGTCCTCTTCGAGGGGGAGCCCTGCCACTTCAAGGACATCCGGGCCAGCGAGCAGCAGGGCATCGTGATCATCCACCAGGAGCTTGCCCTGGTGCCGTATCTCTCCATCGCCGAGAACATCTTCCTCGGCAACGAACACGCCACCCGCGGGTTCATCAGCTGGAGCGAGACGCTGAAGCACGCGAGCGAACTGCTGCGGCGCGTCGGGCTGGCCGAGCACCCCGACACCCGTGTCGCCGACATCGGCGTGGGCAAGCAGCAGCTCGTCGAGATCGCCAAGGCGCTCTCCAAGAAGGTGAAGCTGCTGATCCTCGACGAGCCGACGGCGGCGCTGAACGACGAGGACAGCGGCAAACTGCTCGACCTCATCCTGGGCCTCAAGGACGAGGGCATCACCTCGATCATCATCTCGCACAAGCTCAACGAGATCGAGCGGGTCGCCGACTCGGTGACGATCCTGCGCGACGGGCGGTCCATCGAGACCCTCGACGTGAAGGCGCCGGAGACCACCGAGGACCGGATCATCAGCGGCATGGTCGGACGCGACCTCGACCACCGCTTCCCGGAACGGACCCCGCACGAGCCCGAGGTGGGCGCGGCGCCGGCCCTGGAGATACGCAACTGGACCGTGCACCACCCGATCGACCAGCAGCGCAAGGTGGTCGACGACGTGTCGATCTCCGTGCGCCGCGGGGAGATCGTCGGGATCGCCGGCCTGATGGGCGCCGGGCGCACCGAGCTGGCGATGAGCGTCTTCGGACGCACCTACGGCCGGTACGCGGGCGGCACGGTCCTCAAGGACGGTGCGGAGATCCGTACGAAGTCCGTGCCGGAGGCGGTCAAGCACGGGATCGCGTACGTGACCGAGGACCGCAAGCACTACGGCCTCAACCTCATCGACACGATCAACCGCAACATCTCGCTCAGCGCCCTCGGCAAGGTCGCGAAGCGCGGTGTGGTCGACGAGCACGAGGAGCGCCAGGTCGCCGAGGGCTTCCGCACCTCGATGAACATCAAGGCGCCGACCGTCTTCGAGCCGGTGGGCAAGCTGTCGGGCGGCAACCAGCAGAAGGTCGTCCTCAGCAAGTGGATCTTCGCGGGTCCCGACGTGCTGATCCTGGACGAGCCGACCCGCGGCATCGACGTGGGCGCCAAGTACGAGATCTACACGGTCATCGACAAGCTGGCCGCCGAGGGCAAGGCGGTCGTCTTCATCTCCTCCGAGCTGCCGGAGCTGCTCGGCATGTGCGACCGCATCTACACGATGGCCGCCGGCCGGCTGACCGGCGAGGTGCCGCGGGCCGAGGCCACGCAGGAAGTGCTGATGCGCCAGATGACGAAGGACAAGAGGTAAGAGCGATGAGCACGAATGTGACCGCCAAGAGCCCCGCGCCGGCTCCCGCCGGCAAGGGCGGCCCGGCGGAGGGCGACGGCCTGTGGCAGCTGATGGTGGACGGCATGCGCCGCAACATGCGGCAGTACGGGATGCTGATCGCCCTCGGCCTGATCGTCGTCCTGTTCGCCGTGTGGACCGACGGGGACCTGCTGCTGCCCCGCAACGTCTCCAACCTGGTCCTGCAGAACAGCTACATCCTGATCCTCGCGATCGGCATGATGCTCGTCATCATCGCCGGGCACATCGACCTGTCGGTCGGCTCGCTCACCGCCTTCGTGGGCGCGGTGGCGGCGGTGCTGATGGTCGAGCACGACGTGGCCTGGCCGGTCGCGGTGCTGCTGTGCCTGGCGCTCGGCGCGGTCGCCGGTGCCGTGCAGGGGTTCTTCATCGCGTATCTCGGCATACCGTCGTTCATCGTCACCCTCGCCGGGATGCTGCTCTTCCGCGGTCTGACGGAGATCTTCCTGGAGGGCCAGACCCTCGGCCCGTTCCCCGACGGTCTGCAGAAGGTCGCCAACGGCTTCCTGCCCGAGGTCGGCCCGGACACCAACTACCACAACCTCACACTGCTGCTCGGCTTCGCGGTGATCGCCTTCGTGGTCATCCAGGAGGTCCGTGACCGCAGGCGGCAGCAGGAGTTCGCGCTCGACGTGCCGCCGGCCAAGCTCTTCCTGCTGAAGCTGGTGGCGCTGGTCGCGGCGGTCCTCACCGTCACGATGATGCTGGCCAGTTACAAGGGCGCCCCGGTGGTGCTGATCATCCTCGGTGTCCTCGTCGTCGGCTTCGGCTACGTCATGCGCAACGCCGTCATCGGCCGCCACGTGTACGCCATCGGCGGCAACCTTCCCGCGGCCAAGCTCTCCGGTGTGCGGGACAAGAAGGTGACCTTCCTGGTCTTCCTCAACATGGGCATGCTCGCGGCCCTGGCGGGTCTGGTCTTCGCGGCCCGCTTCAACGCGGCCTCACCCAAGGCGGGCGTGAACTTCGAACTCGAGGCGATCGCCGCGTCGTTCATCGGCGGTGCGTCGATGAGCGGCGGTGTGGGCACGGTCCTCGGCGCGATCATCGGTGGCGTCGTCCTGGGCGTGCTCAACAACGGAATGAACCTCGTCGGGGTCGGCAGCGACTGGCAGCAGGTCATCAAGGGCCTGGTGCTGCTGGCGGCCGTCGGCTTCGACGTGTGGAACAAGCGCAAGGTCGGTTCGTAGGTCCGGTTGTGCGGGGGTCCGGAAGGGCCCCCGCACCTATATCAGGAGCCGCACATGGAAACCACCAGACGCACTGTCATCGCCGCCGCGGCGGCCGCGGGACTCACCGCCGCCACGGTCGGCACGGCGCACGGGGCGACCGTCCGCAAGCCCGTCAAGGAGCTGTTCGGCAAGCTCGCCGACGGCACGAAGGTCCACCGCTGGTCGCTGCAGAACGGCGGCACCCGCCTGAAGGTCCTCTCGTACGGCGGCATCGTCCAGTCCCTGGAGATCCCCGACCGGCACGGCCGCCACCGGAACGTGTCGCTCGGCTTCGACACCATCGAGGACTACGTCGCCTCCAGTCCCTACTTCGGGGCGCTGATCGGGCGGTACGGCAACCGCATAGCCAAGGGCCGCTTCACGCTCGACGGCAAGCCTTACCAGCTCGCCGTCAACGACGGGGAGAACAGCCTGCACGGCGGGGACAAGGGCTTCGACAAGCGCGTCTGGGACGTCGAGGGCTTCACCTCCGGCTCCGACGTGGGCCTCGTCCTGCACTACACCAGCGTCGACGGCGAGATGGGCTACCCGGGCACGCTCCGGGTGAAGGTCACCTACACGCTGACCCGGCACGGCGACTGGCGCGTCGACTACGCGGCCACCACCGACAAGGCCACGGTCGTCAACCTCACCAGTCACGTCTACTGGAACCTCGCGGGCGAGGGCAGCGGCTCGATCTACGACCACGAGCTGAGCATCGCCGGCTCCCGCTACACCCCCGTCGACTCGGGCCTGATCCCCACCGGCGAGCTGGCCAGGGTCGCGGGCAGCCCCTTCGACTTCCGCCGCGCCAAGACCGTCGGCGAGGACATCCGCGAGGGCCACCAGCAACTCCTGTACGGCCAGGGCTTCGACCACAACTGGGTGCTCGACAAGGGCAGCACGGCCAAGCCCGAGCAGGTTGCCGTCCTGCGCGACCCGTCCTCCGGTCGCACCCTGCGGATCGCGACGACGGAGCCGGGGCTCCAGTTCTACTCCGGCAACTTCCTGGACGGCACGCTGGTCGGCACCGGCGGACGCGTCTACCGGCAGGGCGACGCGCTGTGCCTGGAGACCCAGCACTTCCCGGACTCGCCGAACCATCCGTCGTTCCCGTCCACGGTGCTGCGGCCCGGCCAGACGTACCGGACGACGACCGTGCACTCCTTCGGGGCCTGAGCGTCCAGGTCCGGGGGGACCTGACGCTTCCTGTGGGGCTTTGGTTGCCTCGACCGCCGAACCCTCACCGAAAGCACACCAGTTGAACAGCGCCACCTCCGTGTCCGTATGAGAGGGCGGCCCGTGCTCCCCCGCACGGGCCACCCGGGACGGGAGGGCCCGTCCTCCCCCACCGGGCCCGCCACCGACGGAGGTTCCATGGCCGACAACGTCACCTCGCTGTTCCGCAGCACGGCGGCGCACAGCCCCTCGATGGCCGCGCTGACGCGCGAGGGCGACGGGGCCGGTCCGGTGGACTTCTGCATCCCCTGCAACCCGTACTTCCCGACGCCCGCCATGTTCGACGACCTGGCGGGCCGGCTGCGCGAGATCATCACGTACTACCCGAGCAGCGCCGACACGATCACGGCCGAGCTGTGCAGCCTGCTCCGGCTGCCGCCGCAGTGCGTGGCGATGGGCAACGGCTCGACCGAACTGATCACCTGGATCGACCACCTGCTGGTGCGCGAGTCCCTCGCGATCCCGGTGCCCACCTTCGGACGGTGGACCGACCAGCCGATGGAGACCGGCAAGCGCGTCGACATGTTCCCGCTTCAGGAGTCCAGCGGCTTCGCCCTCGACCTCGCGCAGTACGCGGAGTTCATCCGCGCCCGGGGCTCGCGCGTCGCCGTCATCTGCAACCCGAACAACCCGGACGGGGGTTTCCTGCCCCGGCACGCGGTCGTGCAGTTCATGGACGCGATGGCCGATCTGGACCTGGTGATCGTCGACGAGTCGTTCCTGGAGTTCGCCGACGCGGAGTCCGAGCCGAGCGTGGTGGAGGACGCGGTGATGCGGCCGAACGTCATCGTGCTGCGCAGCCTCGGCAAGAACTTCGGCCTGCACGGCATCCGTTTCGGCTATCTGGCCGCCAACCCGGCACTCGCCGGGAAGGTCCGCTCGATGCTGCCCAAGTGGAACCTCAACTCCTTCGCGGAGACGGTGGTGTTCATGCTCCGGGAGCACGGCGCCGAGTACCAGGAGAGCCTGCACATGGTCCGCCGGGACCGGCTCGACATGGCCCGCCAGCTCTCCGCGCTGCCCGGTCTGACGGTCTACCCGTCGCAGGGCAACTTCCTCTTCGTGCGCCTGCCCGTCGGCGCGGAGGGCACCGTGGTCCGGGACCGGCTGCTCACCGAGCACCGCATCCTGGTCCGCGAATGCGGCAACAAGATCGGATCGTCCAGCCGCTTCCTGCGTCTCGTGGTGCGCCCCCAGGTGGACGTGCGTCGCCTGGTGTCCGGCCTGGAACAGGTGCTCTACGGGACCAGGAGGGGAGCCGCCGTGCCCGAGCCCGGCCATGGGACCGGCTACAGCTCGGGCACGGCGGCGGTGGACCGGCTGGTCGGCGCCACGAACGGGGCCGGCATGCAGGGGCTGGCCGCGCAGGCCGGCGCCTGGCCCGGACCGGCTCCCGGGGCCATGCCCCATCTCGCACCCGCCCCGGCACCGGCCGCCGTGCTGCCGGCACCGGCCGCCGCCATGCCGGCCATGGCGCCGGCGCCCGCCGCGGGACTGACGGCCGTCGCCCAGTACGGCCCGCCCGCACCGGCCGCCCCGGACCCGCTGACCGGCGGGACGGGCGCGGCGTACGGCGGCGGACCGACGGGGCTGGGCGCCGCCGGCGGCCTGACGGCCGCGCAGGTGCGGGGCTACACGCAGCCACCGCAGCAGCCCGAGGCGCAGCCCCAGCAGACCGGCTGGCCCGCGGCAGGGAGCGTGTACAACCAGGTCGGCTAGCCCTCGCACGTCAGCGGTCTTCGCGGCGGCGGTCGGAGGCCGCATCCCGGGCTGCGGCCACCAGGGAGAGCCACCCCGGCAGGTCGACCTCGGCCCGCACGGTCTTGCCCGGCGGGGGCTGCCGGTCGACCACCTCCCACCGGTCGGCGAGCGCGTCGACCAGGACGAGGCCGCGGCCGGTCTCCTCGTCCGCCCCCGGTGCGCGTACGTCTCCGGGTCCCGGCGGCCGGGGCCCCGTGCGGGTGTCGCCGACCTCGACGCGGACACTGCCCGGCACGAGCGCGAGGCGCAGCTCGAAGTCCCGGCCGGGCACCCGCCCGTGCGTCACGGCGTTGGCCGCCAGCTCGGCGACGATCACGGCGACCGCCTCCGCGGCAGCGGTGTCGAGCGGTACGCCCCAGGCGTGCAGCTGCGCCAGGGCGAGGTGCCGGGCCAGGCGGGCGCCGCGCGGAGTGGAACTGAGCCGCTGCGTGAACACACGTACGGTGACCGGTTCTTGGGGGGACGGCGGTGCTGTCATGCGCCCAATCTGGCGGTCCGATCGAGCACTCCACCAGGTCGGCGGCGCGTACGCCCCGCGAGCGTACGCGGTGACGGACTGGACAGTACCGTTCACGTTCCGTGACCATGAGCCCGGGAGGTGACCGGGGTGGTCGATGGAGTGGTGGGCGCGGGCGCGAGCGAACCGGAGTCGTCCGACAGTCTGCGGACCTTCGGTGCGGTGGTCCAGGCGCTGCGGGAGCACGCCGGGCTGAGCCGGGAGGAGTTCGCGGACCTGGTGCGGTTCTCCAAACACACCGTGGCGTCGGTGGAGTTGGGCAGGCGGATGCCGGACCCCGCCCTGGTGGACCGGGCGGAGGAGGTACTGGGCAACACGGGCGCCCTGCGGAAGGCGGCGGGCCATCTGGCACGCCAGCCGGGACTGGCGGCGTGGTTCAGGCAGTGGGCGCGGATGGAGTCCGTGGCCATCAACCTGGACACGTACGAGTGCCGGGTGGTACCGGGTCTCCTGCAGACGGAGGCGTACGCAAGGGCCGTGACGCTCAGCGTGCCACCTCTCCCGGACGAGGCGGAGTTGACCCAGCGGATCGCCGCGCGGCTGGCGCGGCAGGAGCTGCTGTCGACACGGCGGAAGCCACCCTGTGCGTTCAGTTTCATCTTCGAGCAGGCCCTGCTGGAGCGGCACACAGGGGGCGAAGACGTCACGCGCGGGCTGCTGGACCACGTACTGCACGTGATCGACCGGCACTGGAACGTGCAGGTGCAGATCATGCCGCTGCGCCAGCCCGACCACCCAGGTCTGGACGGCCCCTTGCAGTTGCTGGAGACGCCGGAGAACCTATGGTTCGCCTACTCGGAGGGGCAGAACAACGGCCGCCTCATCTCCGACCGGAAAGAGATCAGCGTCCTCAGCCAGCGGTATGGAAAACTGCGCGCGCAGGCTCTCACCCCAGAGGACTCGAAGTGCCTGCTGAAGCGGATGCGAGGAGCGCTATGAGCGGCACCCCGGAACTGACCTGGTTCAAGAGCAGCTACAGCAGCGGCAGCCAGGGCGACTGCGTCGAGGTCGCCCTCACCCCCGTCGCCGTGCACGTCCGTGACTCCAAGGACCGGACGGGCCCGCGGCTCGAACTCTCCCCGGCCGCCTGGGGCGAGTTCGTGTCGCGGGCCCGGCTCGGCTAGCTCTCGGCCGGGGCCGACGGGCGGGGCTCCGGGCGGCCGGTCTAGCCGGCGAAGGCGGGCTGGGCGAGGCCTTTCCCGGCACCGGGGACCACCAGCACCGAACCGCTGAGCGGATGCGGTGCCTCAAGGCCCGTACGGGCGGTGGTGATGTACAGGTCGGTCAGGTCCGCGCCGCCGAACGCGCAGGCGGTGGGGCGCGGGACGGGCAGCTCCACGACCCGGTCCAGCTCGCCGGACGGGGTGTAGCGGCGGACCGCCCCGCCGTCCCACAGGGCCACCCACACACAGCCCCCGGCGTCCACGGTGAGGCCGTCGGGGGACCCGGAGCCGTCCTCGATCCGGGCGAACGGGCGCCGGTTCACCGGCACTTGGTCCTCACCCACGTCGAAGACGTCGATCCGGCGGGTCGGCGAGTCGATGTAGTACATCAGCCGTCCGTCGGGGCTCCACCCGGCGCCGTTGCTGACGGCGACGTCGTCGAGCACGGTGCGCACGGTGCCGTCGGGGGCGATCCGGGACAGCGTGCCGCCGCCCGGGGCCTCGTCGTACCGCATGGTGCCGGTCCACAGCGAGCCGTCGGGGGCGACGGCGGCGTCGTTGCCCCGGCGGCCGGGGACGGGCTCGCGGTGCAGCCAGCGGAAGCCCTCCCCGGAGCCCGGCGGCCCGTAGAGCGCCACCCCGTCCCGGAGGTTGACCACCAGACCGCCGCCCGCGCGCGGTTTGGCGGCGCCGACGTGCTGCTCGGTGGCCATGACCGTGGTGCGGCCGGACACCGGGTCGTACGTGTGCACCCGGGAGCCGAGGATGTCGACCCAGACCAGCCGCTGCCCGGCGGTGTCCCACGTGGGGCCCTCACCGAGCGCCGCGTACGCGCGGACCGCGACCTCGGCGCTCATGCCACGCTCCGGTAGCCGAGCCGCTCGGACAGATCGGCGGCGCCCTTCGCGGCCAGCTGCTCCAGCTCGCCGAGCCGGTCGTCGCTCCAGCGGATCATCGGGACGGAGATGGAGAGCGCGGCGACGACCTGCCCGGTGCGGTCCCGCACGGGGGCCGCGACGCAGCTGACGTCCGGGTTGGACTCCCGGCTCTCCACCGCGACGCCGCGCCGGCGGATCTCGGCGAGGGCCTCGCGCAGGGCGCCGGGCTCGGTGATGCTGTTCGGCGTCATCGCGGCCAGCGCCGAGTCGTCCGGGATGCGCGAGCTCAGCTCGGAGTCGGGCAGCGAGGCCAGCAGCATCTTGCCCACGGAGGTGCAGTGCGCGGGCAGCCGGCGTCCGGCGGCCGACACCATGCGCACCGCGTGCGTGGAGTCCACCTTCGCGATGTAGATGACGTCGGTGCCTTCGAGGATCGCCACGTGCACGGTCTCGTCGCAGGTCTCGGCGACCGAGCGGGCGACCTGCTGGCCCTCGGCGGCGAGGTCCAGCTGCTCGGCGTAGCGGCTGCCGAGCTGGTACGGCCGCACCCCGAGCCGGTAGCGTCCGGGCTGACCCGGCACCTGGACGATGTACGACCGGGCGGCGAGGGTGGTGACCAGCTCGTGCACGGTGGTGCGGGGCAGCTGGAGCTTGCGCACGATGTCGGGCGCGGAGAGTGTGCCGTCTCCGTCCAGGAAGAGCTCGAGTATGTCGAGAGCGCGGGTCACGGCAGGTACGAGGCGTCCCACGAGCGGCCCCTCCCTTGTGTTCGAAATTTCAACAGACGATCGGGATGACGAACACAGGCTAGTCATATGGGCTGGGCCGGGCAATGGGCGGACGGGGGCGGACGTCCGGACCGGGTGCGGGCGGGGACGGAACCGGGTGCGGGCGGGGCCGGAACGGGTGCGGGCGCAGACCCGCGGGGCGGCCGAGGGGTGGGCCGCCGCGACTCCACGCCCAGGGGTCGGGCGGCGGCCCGCACCGGCGGGGAGTCTTATTCGGGGACCGCCGACGAGACGGACCGGGGTCCGACCGGAGCCGGCCTCTTCCTCACCGGCACGGCGGTCTGCCCCTCCGGTCCTCTCATCCCGGTCATCCCCGTCGGGCCCCGTCAGCGTCTGCCGCGGGCCACCCCCAGCTCTCCCCTCAGCCGTTGTGCGCGCAGGACGAGTTCCAGTTCGAAGCGGCGGTCCGGGTCGTCGACCTCGTCGCCCCACAGCTCCCTGATCTGCCGCAGCCGGTAGCGGACGGTCTGCGGATGGACCCCGAGCCGGGCGGCGACCTCGGGGGCGCCACCGCGTGTCTCCAGCCAGGCCAGCATGGTCTCCGCGAGCCGGCGGCCGTGGGTGGGACCGCAGTGCGCGAGCGGGGCCAGGCAGCGCAGCGCGAGGTCGTCGATCAGCTCCTCGGGCTGGAGCAGGACCAGGGCCTCCGTGTGTTCCGTGCAGTGCAGCACCTCGCCGCCCGGCAGCAGCCGCCGCTCCATGAGCCGTACCGCCGCCTCCGCCCAGCGCAGCGACTTCGCCGCGTCGACCAGCGGGACCGGCGGCCCGATCGCCCCGGCCCAGCCGGTGAGCGCGCGGTGCAGGAGTTCGGGGCGGCCCGCCGCGTCCGGTTCCGGCACGACCATGCGGGGCTGCTCGTACTCCATGTCGAGCAGGACGCTCTGGCCCACGGCGGGGGCGACGGCCTCGCGCGCCGGGCGCAGCAGCACCCCGACCGCGACCTTGGCGGGCAGCGGCCAGCCGATCCGGGCGGCGCGTTCGGCGAGCGCGTCGGTCGGGTCGCCCCTGGTGTGCTCGGCGAGGAGCAGCTCCATGAGGCGGCGCTGGAGACGCAGCCGCTCGCCGGCCTGGCGGGCCGCCGCCTCCGCGTAGCCGCGCACGGACTGGTCGACCAGCCCGTCGAGATACTCGTAGCCCGCGTCGACGAGTTCGTACATCGCCGGTGGCGGGATCTCGACGCGCTGCCCGATCTCGGCGAACCGGCGCCAGGCGAGCCGCACCCCGAGCCGGTAGATCGCCTGGAGCGAGTCGAGGCTGCGGCCGTTCAGCCCCTCGCCGCGGCCGAACTCCTGGAAGACCTCGGGGGGAACGCGCGGGCGCCCCTCGGCGGTCTCCAGGTGCTGGACGAAGACCTCGATCGCCCGTCGGATGCCGATCAGCGCCATCGGTTCGCCGGAGTCGTCGAGCACGACGGGCAGATGCGGGTACTCCCGGCGGATCTCCCGCAGGATCTCCTCGGCGAGCACGGGGGCCTCCGCCATCGCCAGCGCGGCGAACTGCCGTACCTGAAGGCGCGGAACGTCACGCCAGGCCGAGCGCGCGGTGACCGTCCCCGGGCGGGAGGTCACGGTCAGCGCTCCCGGGCGGCATGCTCGTACGTGATCAGCGGGGTGTCGGGCTGGTCCGGAGTGGCGTCGAGCAGCGCCACGATGCCGAACGCGGCGCCCACGGCGAGGGCGGCGGCGGCCACGACGGTCAACGCGGCGGCGAGCAGTCTGGACATCGCAGGGTCAGCCTCTCTGTCGGAGGTCGTCCCCACCCCGGCCACCCGGCCCGAAGGCCGCGCGTCCTGCCTGCCCCGTACCGGCCCCGTCCGGCAAGTGCCCAGTCTCGACAATGCATTGACACTTCGTCAAGGGTGCGCCTACGGTTCCCGGCCCATACCGCACGTGCACTTTCCCTCCTGGTGTCGACGCACGCGTATCCGCTCGTACCACCACGTATCACGCGTGTGCCGAGCCGACTCAAGCCACTGGAGTGCCCGGATGCGCCGGACCGCCCGCCCGTCTCCCGACCACCACCCCGCACGGAGGCCCTTCCGGGCGCGCCCGCCCGTCTCCGTCTCCCTCCTCCTGCTGGGCCTCGGCACCTTCCTGCTGGTACTGGCCCCGATGCTCGCGTGGTACGTGCAGCCGCGCGCCGCCGTGAACCCCGTCGACATCGACACCACCGCGGTCTACACCGGCACCGGCAGCGTCTTCGACGTCGAGAAGGTCGAGACCGTCCCGGACCAGCGGATCACCGTCACCCAGCGGGTGCGCGGCGACGTCGCCGACAGCGAGCGCAGCGGCAGAGCGGTCTGGGACGTGACGACGACGGTCGACACGGACAAGTCGCTGCCCGCGGCCGACCCGCACGACGCCCTGGAGTTCACGCCGCACCGGTGGGTCACCGACCGCAGGACCAACGCCCCGGTGCACTGCTGCCGGGAGAAGCCGTACATCCAGGGCGAGGCCTACCTCAAGTTCCCCTTCGACGTGCAGAAACGCGCCTACCGCTGGTGGGACAACTCCCTCGGCGCGACGGTCACCCTGCACTACCGGGACACCAAGAAGGTCCAGGGGTACGAGGGTTACCGCTTCACCGGCACCGTGCCGGCCACCAGGACCGGGACCAGGCTCGTACCGGGCGCGATCGTCGGGCAGCCCGAGCGCAGTCAGGTGCTCGCCGAGGAGTGGTACGCCAACCACCTCGTCGAGCTCGTCGTCGACCAGCGCACGGGCCGGGTGCTCTACGCGCAGGTCGGTCCCCGCAGGACACTGCGCGCCCCGGGCGCCGCGAAGGACGCGGCGGTGCTCCTGGACAGCAGGAAGCTCGCCTTCACCACCGCCACCCAGAAGGACCAGGTGAAACAGGCGAAGTCGGAGAGCGGCCAACTGCGCATGCTGGGCCAGACGTTGCCCGTGGGGGCCGCGGTACTGGGCTTCCTGCTCGCCGCGGCGGGAGCCGTTTTGGTGCTGCGCGGGCGACCGCGTCCCGATACGCCCGACTCCTCCCGTTCAGCCCTCACGAAGTGATGTGCCGTCAGCTCCACAAAGCCCCGAAATTGTCACGCCGGTGAGTAGCAGCAACGAACGGCTGGGCGAAAACTGTCCACCCCACCCGAACACAGCCCGGTCACAACCCCACCACAGCCGGCCCCGTTTCCCCCCACGGAACGGAACCGACCGAGAACCGAGACCCCGACCGGCGGACCGAAGATCCGCACCCGCTCCACGCCCCTCCCCCCACGCTGAGTTCCGCACCCTGAGACGAGTTGGAGCACCCATGCCCCAGCACGTGCCTTCCTCGCTGCGCGACGCGTTCCCGCGCTCCGCGCAGTACCCCCCGGCGCTCCCCCCACACCCGCGCCGCATCGTCTTCCTCGCGCACCGCGACCTCGGGAACCCCGCCGCCGGCGGCTCCGAACTCCTGGTCGACCGGCTCGCCGACGGACTCACCCGGCTCGGCCACCAGGTCACGCTGCTGTGCGGAGGACCCGCGTCCTACCGCGACTACCGGGTCGTCTCGGCGGGCGGCGACCTCGGCCACTACCTGCGCGCCCGCTCCGCCTTCCGGCGTCAGGTCGGCGACTGCGACCTGCTGGTCGAGGTGTGCAACGGGATGCCGTACCTGGCCCCGCTGTGGCACCGCGGACCCACGCTGTGCCTGGTCAACCACGTCCACACCGATCTGTGGCGGATGCGCTTCGGCGGTCCGCTCGCGCCGGCCGCCCGGCTCGGCCGCAGACTCGAACACTGGGCGCTGACCGGTGCGCAGCGGCGCAACCTGGTGGTCGCCGTCTCCCCCTCGACCGCGCAGGCGCTGCGCGCGATCGGGGTCGAGCGGGACCGGATCCGGGTCGTGCACAACGGGGTCGAGGAGCCCGGGCCGCGGTCCCCGCGCTCGCCGGAGCCGCTGTTCCTGGCGATGGGACGGCTCGTCGAGTACAAGCGGATCGACCTGTTGCTGCGGCTGTGGGAGCGGGTCCGTCCGGTCACCGGCGGCCGGCTGGTGATCGTCGGCGAGGGCCCCGAGCGGGAGCGGCTGGAACGGCTCGCGGGTCCGGGCGTCGAGTTCGCCGGCCGGGTGTCGGAGGCCGAGAAGCACCGGCTGCTGTGCGCGGCGTGGCTGCTGCTGCACCCCTCGGCGGTCGAGGGGTGGGGCCTGGTCGTCACCGAGGCCGCCACCCGGGAGACCCCGGCGATCGCCTTCGACGTCCCCGGGCTGCGGGACTCCGTGGTGGACGGCGAGACGGGGGTGCTGGCGCGCGGCGAGTCCTCCTTCGCGGCGGCCTGGTGCACCCTCGCGCTCAGCGGCCACCGGCGCGCCCGGATGGGCGCCGCCGCCCGTGAGCACGCCGCCCGGTACCGCTGGAACCACACGGTCCGCCGGTTCGGAGCGGTGGCCGCGGAGGCGGTGAGGAGCTGGACGCCGTGAGCACCCCGAGGGGTATGGGTGCGGGTACCGGTGCCGGTACCGGTCCGGGTACCAACACCGGTACCGATGCAGGTGCTGGTCCGGGTGCCGGTGCCGGTGCCCATGCCGGTGCCGGTACGGGTACCAACACCGGTATCGATGCAGGTGCTGGTCCGGGTGCCGGTGCCGGTGCCCATGCCGGTACCGGTACGGGTACCAACACCGGTACCGATGCAGGTGCTGGTCCGGGTGCCGGTGCCGGTGCCCCTGCCGGTGCCGATCCGGGTGCCAACGCCGGTACCGATGCAGGTGCCGGCCCGGGTGCCGGGGCGAAGGGGCCTGGCGGGACCGGGTTCAAAGATCCCTCGCTGCGGCGGTCCCTCGCTCTCTTCCGGGCCTTCCGGCACGAGCAGGACGACCCCGCCGCCTGCTACTCGCTGCTCGCCCGCGACGCCGCCGACCAGGTCGAGGCGTACGGCCCCGTCCGCGGCCGTACCGTCGTGGACGTCGGCGGCGGGGGCGGTTACTTCACCGCGGAGTTCCGCCGCCGCGGCGCGCAGGCGTACCTCTTCGAACCCGACGTCGCGGAGCTGGGCCGGAAACCGCCGGACGGGGCGGTCGTCGCCGACGGATACCTGCTGCCGCTGGCCGACGGGGTCGCCGACGTCTGCTTCTCCTCCAACGTCCTGGAGCACGTGGCCGACCCGCAGACCTTCCTCAGCGAGATGGTGCGGGTGACCCGGCCCGGCGGGCTGATCTACGTCTCCTTCACCAACTGGCTCTCCCCGTGGGGCGGTCACGAGTGGGCGCCCTGGCACTACCTCGGCGCCGAGCGGGCCCGGGCCCGCTACCGCCGCCGTACGGGCAAGCCGGCCAAGCACACCCTCGGCGAGAACCTCTTCGCCGTGCACATCGGCTCCACCCTGCGGCAGGTCCGCGCCCGTGACGACGTCGCGGTCCTCTCGGCGCGCTCCCGCTACTGGCCGTTCCTCGCGTCCGCCGTCGCGAAGGCGCCGGGACTGCGCGAGTTCGCCACCTGGAACCTCCTCCTCATCCTCCGGCGGTGTCCACCATGACGAGCACGGTCCAGGCCCCACCCCCGGCAGCCGTCCGCCCCGCCGCCACCGCCTCCGGCCCCCCGGAGGGTCCGCGGTCGCGGCGGTGGCTGCTGGGGTTCTGGGCCGTGGTGTTCGTGCTGTTCCTGGCCGTGCACCCCGGCCGGACGACCTTCGACACCAAGCTCGGTGTCGCGCTGGACCCCTGGCAGTTCCTCTCCGACCTCGGCCAGCTGTGGCACGACCGGGGCGGTTTCGGCGGCCTCCAGGACCAGTACGTCGGCTACGCCTGGCCGATGCTGCCGTTCTACGGCCTGTGCAAGCTGGTCCACCTGCCGGTGTGGCTGGCGGAGCGGCTGTGGCTGTCGGTCGTCGTGTCCGTCGCGTTCTGGGGCGCGCTGCGGCTGGCGGAGCGGCTGCGCGTCGGCACGTCCGCGTCCCGGCTGCTCGCCGCGACGGCGTACGCGCTGTGGCCGGTCTTCACGATCGTCGTCGGCTCCACCTCGGCCGCCGCCCTGCCGGGCGCCTTCCTGCCGTGGGTGCTGCTGCCGCTGACCGACGGGCGGTACGCCGCCCGGATCGCCGCGCTGCGCTCCGCGCTGATCGTCCCCTTCATGGGCGGGGTGAACGCGGCCGCGACCCTGGCCTCCCTGCTGCCCGTCGGCCTGTACCTGCTCTCGCGTCCGCGCGGCCCCCGGCAGCGCAAGCTCATCGCCTGGTGGGTGCCGGGCGTGCTGCTGGCGACGGCCTGGTGGGTGATCCCCCTGCTGCTGCTCGGCGTCTACGGGGAGAACTTCCTCCCGTACGTGGAGACCTCGCAGACGACGACGGCCACCATGTCCGCCACCGAGACCCTGCGCGGCGCCGGGAACTGGGTCGCCTATCTGCACTTCGGCGAGGCCTGGCTGCCGGCCGGCTGGACCGTCGTCTCCTCGGTGGCCGTGGTGCTCTGCTCGGCGCTCGCCGCGGGCCTCGGCCTCGCCGGTCTCGCGAGACGGGACCTGCCGGAGCGCCGGTGGCTGGTGCTGACCGTGCTCACGGTCGCCCTCATCACGCTGGCGGGGTACGGCGGTTCGCTCGGCGCGCCCTTCCACGGCACCGTCCAGGACTGGCTGAACGGCGGGCTCGTCCCCTTCCGCAACATCTACAAGTTCCAGACGGGACTCGCTCTCGCGCTCGTGCTCGGGCTGGCCCATCTGGTCGGCGTGGCCTCCTCCGAACGCGGGGCCCGCCGGGTGCGCGGACGCCGTCTCGCCCCGCTGGTCGCGGCGGTCCTGGTCCTGCCGGGGCTCGCCTGGCCGTATCTCAACGGGTCGATCCTGAACCCGGGTTCGTTCCGGGAGCTGCCCCGGTACTGGCAGAGCACGGCCGACTGGCTGGAGAAGTACTCGCCGGACTCCCGGGCCCTCGTCGTGCCGGCCACCGCGCACGGCCTCTACACCTGGGGCTCCCCCGTCGACCAGCCGCTCGACGTCCTCGCCGGCTCCCGCTGGGCGCAGCGGGACTACGTCCCCTTCGGCACCCCCGGCAACCGCCGGGCCATGGACGCGGTGGAGCAGTCCCTGATGACGGGCGCCGAGGTGCCGGGCCTGGCCGACTACCTGAGCCGGGCCGGCCTCTACTACGTCGTCGTCCGCAACGACCTCGACCCCGACCAGCTCGGCTACGTCCCCACCGCGACCGTGAAGCGGACCCTGGAGCAGTCCGGGTACCGGCGGGTCACCGGCCTCGGGCCCGTGACGACCGGCGGCCGGATCGCGGAGGACACCCCGTTGCAGGTCGAGGGCCTGTACCCGCGCCAGCGCGCCGTCGAGATCTACGAGCCGGCGGACGCGGACGTCCCGCGGCCCGGGCAGGCCGGGCTGAAGGCGGTCGCCGACACCGCCGTCGTCTCCGGCGGACCCGAGGCGCTGCTCCCGCTGTCCGCCGAACCCGGGATGCGGAACAGGGCCGCGGTGCTGACCGGTGACAGCCACCCCGGTCTCGGCACCCCGCCGGTGCAGGTGCTCGGCGACGGGCTGCGCCGGGCCGACACCCGCTTCGGCCTCGTCAACTCCAACACCTCGTACACGTACACGCGTGACCAGCGCAACGACGAGGACAGCGCACAGGACGCGGGTGAGAAGCCGCACCAGATCCTGCCGACGACGGGCCTGGAGCACCAGACGGTGGCCGAGCTGCGCGGCGCCCGCTCGGTGACCGCCTCGTCGAGCGGCAACTGGCTGTTCCACCTGCCCCAGTACGACCCCGTGAACGCCTTCGACGGCAATCCCGGCACCGCCTGGGCCGAGGGCGCGGCGAAGTCGGCCGACGGGCAGTGGCTGCGCATCGGCTTCACCGGTTCCGTGGACGTGCCGTCGTCGTTCCGGGTGACGCCGCTGCCGCAGGACGGGGTGCGGTCGGCGCCCACCCGCGTGCGGATCGAGACGGAGAAGGGCTCCGCGACCAGCTTCCTCCAGCCGAACGGCATGACCCAGCGCGTCAAGGCCCCGGCCGGGGAGACGAGTTGGCTGAAGGTCACGATCGTCGGCTCCACCGCGCGGCACCCCGGCCTCACCGGCGCCGGCTTCTCCGAGATCGACCTCCCCGACGCCCAGGTGACGCGGCTGCTGCGGCTCCCGACGGACGCCGCCGGCTCGGACGCCGCCGCCGGGATCGTCTCGCTGCACCGCACGTCCGACCCGACCGGGCTGTCCCCGACGGGCACCGAGGCGGGCCTGCACCGCCGGTTCACGGCCTCGGCCGCCGGCAGCTACGAGGTGCGGGCGAGCGCGGTCCCCGTCCCCGGCGAGGAACTGGACCGGCTGCTCTACGAGGTCGCGCCGGGGCAGCGGAGCCGGATCGTCGCCACGGCGGACTCCACGGCCCGGCTCGGCAGCGGACTGTCGGCCCGCAACCTCACCGACGGCGACCTGACGACGGCGTGGATCGCGGGCGGCAGCCCCGTCATCCACCTGCGCTGGCCGGACAAGCAGGCGGTCGGCTCGATCGTGCTGGCCCCGGCGGGCGGCCTGTCCACCCGGCCCACGAAGATCAGCATCAGCTCCCCGGACGGCGCGGCGATCGCCGGGGTCGACGAGAACGGCTGGGCCCGCTTCGACCCGATCACGACCGACCGGCTCGACATCACCGTGACGGAGAGCGCGCCGCTCACCGTCCACAACCCGGTGGCGGACGACGACCTGCAACTGCCGGTCGGCCTCACCGAGGCGTACATCCCGGCCCTCGACCAGTACCGCACCCGGCAGCCCTCGCCGTCCCGGACCTTCTCGCTCCCGTGCGGGAAGGGGCCGGTCCTCGCGGTCGACGGCGAGTTGTACGAGACGGCCGCGAAGGGCACGGTACGGGACCTGACCGAGCGCCGTCCGATCGAGCTGACGCTCTGTCAGGAAGGCGCGGCGGACGCGGCGCTGCAACTGGGCACCGGCGCCCACCGCGTCGAGGCCGGGGACGCGGGTCCGCTCGCCGTGACCGACGTGACGCTGACCCACGGGACGGTGGCGGAGGCGTCCACGGCCGGCCGCGACCTGCGCGTACGCGACTGGCTCGGCGACCGGCGCACGCTCACCGTCGGCTCCGGCGCGGCCTCCTACCTGACGACGTACGAGAACTTCAACGACGGCTGGGAGGCGACGCTGGACGGCAGGAAGCTCACGCCGGTCCGGCTCGACGGCTGGCAGCAGGGCTGGCGGATCCCGGCCGGCGCTGGCGGCACCGTCAAGCTGTCGTACGGCCCCTCGACCGTCTACGAGGCCGGGCTGATCGGCGGTGTCGTCGCCGTGGCGCTGCTCGCCGGGCTCGTCCTGTGGCGCCGCCGCTCACCCGACCCCGACGAGCCGGGGCCCGTACCGCCGGGCCCGGGTCCGTGGCTGGGCGTGGTCGCGCTCACGCTCGTGGGGATCGTGATCGCCGGGTTGCTCGCGCTGCTGGTCCCGCTGCTGGCGCTGCTCGCCGTGAAGCGGCACGCGCTGCTCGTGCCGGTCGCCTTCCTCGCGCTCACCGGGGCGGGGATCACCGCCGCCACCGGCGCCGGGTCACCGCCCGGGGCGGACGTCGGCGCCTTCCACCCGGTGGCCCAACTGCTCGCGCTGGTCGGCTTGTTCGCGGCGCTGGTGAGCGTGCGGGAGACCACGCCGGGGGCGGCGGGATCGACCCTGCGGTGGGAGACGCCACCGGCGTCGGAGGCCCCCACCGCTCCGCTGCCGCGCCGCCGCAGGGGCGAGCACGGCGGCCCGGGGACGGACACCCGGCGCACCGGCGGGGACCCGCCCGCGGCCCACGCCGAGAGCGCACCCGGGGAGCGGGGCTCCGCTCCCGCGGCCCCGCCGGCCTACGGGCACGGGGCCGGTCCGGCCCGCGGCCAGGACAGCGGACCCGGCGCCGCGGCTCCCGGCGGTGCGCGGGACGGCGGAGCGGGCCGGGACGGGGAGGGCGCGGGGGCGCCGCCGCCTCCGCCCGCGCCCTGGGCCCCCGCCGACGCCTCCCCCGTACCGGAGGCGCCGCCGCGGCCCGTCGCCGGGCCGACCGTCTCCGCGCGGGGGCCGGCGCGGCCCGACACCGATCCGCCCACCGCCCGGATCGGCTTCCGCAAACCGCGGCCCGCGACACCGTCCAAAGACACGGACACGGACACGGACCGCCAGGGCGACACGGGGAAGGGCGAGGCCACATGACCGCTGTGCAGCATCCGGCGCGGGACGGCACGAACGGACCCGGACGGCCGCCCGCGCGCGTGCCGTTCCCCGTGGTGGACGAGGTCGCCCGGCACTGCCGGCAGGACGAGGAGCCCGAGACCGTCCACATCGAGGTCCACCTGCCCGGCCGGCTCGACCGGGCGCGTCTCACCGCGGCCTTCACGGCGGCCCTGCGGCGGCACCCCCGCATCCTGATGCGCGAGGCCGCGGGCCCCTGGTACCGGCGGCGCTACGAGTGGGAGCTGACCGGGGACCCGGACGTCGAGGTGGTGACCTTCCCGCCGCCGGGCCGCGACGCCCTCGACCGCGCGCGCCGGCGGGCCCTGGACAGCGCCCCGCCGCTGACCGCGTCGCCCCCGATCCGGCTGGAGGTCGTCGAGGACGACGGCTCCCACGGCACCGTCCTGTTCCTCACCGTCAACCACACGGCGCTGGACGGCCCCGCCTGCCTGCGCGTCCTCGCCACCGCGGCCGAGCTGTACGGCGGCCGGGACAACGCCCCCGCCGCGCCGCCGGTGCGCGTGCCCGACCCCTCGCCCGCCGCCGCGCCGCAGGCCGCGTCCGGCTGGGCCCCGCCCGCCCGGGTCGCCCGCGGCACGCCCGAATCCTCGCCCGGCAACGGCCTGCTCGTCACCGAACTGCCCGTCCCGCACCGCCCCAAGGGCTCCCCGTACACGGTCAACGACCAGCTGATGGTGGCCACCGCCCTGATGATCACCGACTGGAACCGGGAGCACGGCGCGCGTCCCCGCCCGCTGCGCATCACGATGCCGGTCGACGACCGCCCCCGGGGCACGGACATGCCGATCGGCAACGGCACCCGGCTCGTCGAGGTGCCCTTCGCGCCGGAGGAACTGGACCCGGCCCGGATGCGTGAGCTGCTGCGCCGTACGGCGGACCGCACGCGCGCCCTCAAGTCCCAGCCGCGCCCCCAACTCGGGCACGGCGCGGCCCTGTTGACCGCCCCGGTGGTGCCGGTCGCCTGGCGGGCCGCCGCCACCCGGGGGCTGCGCCGGGCGGTGGCGCCCTGGACGTCGACCACCCTGCTGAGCAACATCGGCCGCATCCCGTACTCGCTGGACTTCGGGGAGGACGCCGGCCGCGCGCACGCGGTCTGGTTCTCCGCGCCGGCCCGCATGCCTCGCGGCCTGACCGTCACGACCGCGTCCACCGCGGGCCGCCTCCACGTGGCCCTGCGGTGGTCGCGCTCCCTGCTCGGACACGGCGACGGCGCCCGGCTGCGCGACCTCTTCGAGCACCGTCTGCACGCGACGCAGGAGGGCCCGTGACCACGACCGCCCCGGCCCGGCGGGGCCTGCGGGACTTCTACGAGGACCCGGCCGTCCCCGTCGCCTCCGGCACCCCCCGCAGTCTGCGCCAGGCCCGCATGCTGGCCGCCGCGCTCGGCCCGGCCACCGAGGGCGCGCGCACCGTCCTCGACATCGGCTGCGGCGACGGCACCGCCGCCGCCACCGCCGCCCCCTTCCTCGCCGGGCACCGGCTCGTCGGCGTCGACTGGTCCCAGGACGCCCTCAGACGTGCCCACGCCCGGCTGCCGTACTCCGTGCGCGGTGAACTCACCGACGGCGGGCTGCCGTTCGCGTCCGGGGCGGCCGACGCGGTCCTGTTCAGCGAGGTGATCGAGCACCTTGTCGACCCCGACTCCGCCCTCGACGAGATCCGGCGGGTGCTGCGCCCCGGCGGCCACCTGATGCTCTCCACCCCGAACCTCGCCGCCTGGTACAACCGCGCCCTGCTGCTCGCGGGCGTGCAGCCCGTGTTCTCCGAGGTGAGCCTGCGGGCGGTCCACGGGCGTCCGGGCCGGGAGGTCGTCGGCCATCTGCGGCTCTACACGGCGCGCGCGCTGCGGGAGTTCGTGGCCGCGTCGGGCTTCGAGGTCGTCGCACTGCGGGGCGCGCCCTTCCACGGCGTACCGCGTCCGCTGCGGCCGCTGGACCGGCTCGCCTGCGCCGTCCCCGCGGCGTCCTCGATCCTGCTGCTGCACGCGCGAAGGACGTAGCCGATGTGGTGGGGAGTGGCCGCGGCCCTGCTGGCGAACGTCCTGTACAGCACCGGATTCGTCCTGGAGAAGCGGGCGCTCGCCGCGCTGCCGGAGGTGAACATCCGCCGCCCCGCCCGCCTGCTGCGCCTGGTCGTCGGCTCTCCCCTGTGGATCGGCGGCTCGCTGTCCCTGGCCGCCGGGTTCGGGGCGCAGCTCGCCGTCTACCGCACGCTGCCGATCGCCGCCGCGCAGGGCATCTTCGTCTCCGGTCTGGTGCTGCTGGTGCTGCTGTCGGCCCGGCTGCTCGGCGAGGAGACGACCGGGCGGGAGCGGTACGCGCTCGGCGCGATCCTCGCCGCGCTGCTGATGGTGGTGCTGTCGCTGAGCGAGGGCTCCGACTCGGTGGGCCGCGGCGCCCCGGCCCCGCTGATCCTGCTGGTGTGCGTGCCCTCGCTGGCGGCGGGGCTGTGGCTGTACGGCTCCGCCGAGCGCCGGGCCCGCCACCGGCACCGCATGCCGACCACCGGAGTGGAGTACGGCGTCGCGGTGGGCCTGCTGTACGGCGTCAGCTCGCTGGCGATCAAGGGCGTGTCGAGCTACCTGACCACGAGCGGGCTGGGCTCGGCGGCCCTCGGCCTGCTGCGCTCGCCGTACCCGTATCTCCTCATGTTCACCGGTGTGTTCGGCCTGGTCATGTCGCAGGCGGCGCTCCAGCGCTGCCGGGCCTCGCTGATCGTGCCGGTCTGCACGACCGTGACGTGCCTGTTCACCGCGGTGCTCGGGACCCTGGCGTTCGGCGAGGCGCTGCCGCACGAACCGGTGCGGCTCGCCCTGCGGATCGCCGGGACCGCGCTCGCGGTCTCCGTCCTGCTGGTCATGCCCAAGCACGACACCGCTCCCCAACCCATCTCCGGCGCCAAGGAGTTGACCCCATGAACCCGGACGACCCGCTGCTCAGGATCCTGGCCTGCCCGCTCGACAAGGGGCCGCTGCACCTGCTCGTCCCCGACCAGTCGAAGGCCGCGGCGGAGGAGGCGCTCTACAACCCGCGGCTGCGCCGCCGCTACCCGATCGTCGACGGCATCCCGCAGCTGCTCCCGTCCTCCGGGGAGCAGGTCACCGAGGACGAGCACGAGGACCTGCTCGGGCGGATGGCGCCATGACCACGCTGGCCGCCCGTCTCGCGCCCTTCCTGCCGGTGCGGCTGGTCGCCGCGGGCGCCCGGCTGGTCTACCCGCGCTTCGAGCCCGAACTGGCGCGCCTGGCCGAGCTGTGCCCGGCGGACTGCGAGACCGCGGTCGACGTCGGCGGCTGGTACGGGCCCTGGACCCGGCTGCTGTCCCGCCGGGCCCGCCGCGTGGTGACCGTGGAACCGGTCCCGCACCTCGCCCGGCTGGTGTCCTCGGCGGGCTTCCCCGGCGTCCGCGTGATCACCGCCGCCGCCTCCGACCGGACCGGCACGGCCCGGCTGTGGCTGCCCGCGGGCGACCCCGGCGACCGGGGCGTGTCCTCGCTGGTCCGCCGGGACATCCACGCCCGCGCCGTCGAGGTCCCCTGCGTCACCCTGGACAGCCTGGAGCTGCGCGGTGTCGGCTTCGTGAAGATCGACGTGGACGGCAACGAACTGGCGGTCCTGCGCGGCGCCGACACCCTGCTGGCCCGCGACCGCCCGGCCCTCTTCGTCGAGCTGGAGTCCCGCATCCAGCCGGTCGCCCCGGTCGTCTCGCACCTCGCCGAGCGGGGGTACGCGGGCTGGGTGCTGCCCGGCGACACCTGGCGCCCGCTCGCCGGCTTCCCCCTGGAGGAGCACCAGGCCCGCACCGCGCACGTGGTCTCCCGCGGCCTGCTGCGCCGGGTGCTGCCGTGGCGCGGCCCCCGGTACGTGAACTCGGTGCTGTTCCTGCCGGACGGCCGCCGTCCGGGCGGGGACCGCGTACGCGAGGATGGGCCGCATGCCGGCCAGAAGACCCGCCACCCCGTTCACCCCACTCGACTTCCAGCTGGTCCTGCTGCGCCGCATGGCCGACCACAACCCTGACCTGGTCGAGGACGCCCGGCACGAGCTGGGCGCCTCCCTGGCGGACATGCGCGAGGCCAACCGCCGCTGGCAGGCGATGCTGCGCTCGCCGCGCTCCCGGGGAGCCGCCGCCCGCTACCGCTCCGTCCTCGGCACCCCGGAGTCCGTCGAGGAGCGCCGGATCGGCGACCTGGACTGCGAGGCCCTGCTCTGGCCCGTCCCGCTCTGGCCGGACCTGCGCTTCGAGGTGCTGCTCGCCCCGAACGGCGTGGCCTGGAACGAGTGGCTGGTCCGGGCCCCGGGCGCCGCGGGCCCCGCGCTGCGCACGCTGGACGACCTGCGCCCCTGGTCCTGCACGGTCGACGAGGCGGCCCGCGCCTTCGCCCCGGTCCGTCCGCTGGAGGGCAGCGCGCCGACCCGCTGGGGGCTCGCGTTCACGGCACGGGACGGATCGGGCGTGCCGCGGGCGTGCGCCGCCGAGTTCACCTGGGGGCTGCTCCAGCGGGTGGCGGTCAGCGAGCGGCCCGGATGACGGCCTCCGCGACGACGTGCAGGGACTCCGGGTGCAGCCAGAGGAACAGGTTCGGCTCGACAAGTTCGAGTTCCATGACCCGCGGCTCGCCGTCGTCGCCGTCGACCAGGTCGACCCGGGCGTAGAGCAGCTCGGGGGCGGCGCCCTCCCCGCCCGCGGCGGCCGCGACGGCGTCCGGGACGGCGGCCAGCGCCCGCTCGGCCACGAGGAGTTCGGCGGGCGTCACCTCCCAGTCCTGGAGCTGCGGGTGCGGCACCTTGACCCCGTCGTAGGGCGTCCCGGGCTCCAGGACGGCGCCCTTGCGGCTGGCGTGCAGGAAGCGCCCGCCGAAGAACTGGAGCGCCCGCTCCCCGGCGGCGTCGATGTTCCGCAGGTAGGGCTGCACCATCGCCGTCAGGCCCTCGGCGTGCATCCGCGCGAGCTGCCGGGCGGCCGTCTCCCGTTCCGCGGGGGTGTAGCGGGCGGCGAAGCGGGCGCCCGCGCCGGCGGTGGGCTTCACCACGAACTCGTGGTCCTCGGGGAGTTCGGCGTCCTCGCCCGGGGCGACGTAGCGGGTCGGGACCACCGGGACCCCGGCCGCCGCGAGGTCCCCGAGGTAGCGCTTGTCGGTGTTCCACCGCACCACGTCCGCCGGGTTGGCGAGCCGGGTCAGCTTCCCGCACAGCTCGGCCCACGCCACGAACTCGGCCACCCGCCAGCTGTAGTCCCAGGTGGACCGGATCAGGACGAGGTCGAAGGCCGCCCAGTCGACCTCCGGGTCGTCCCAGTGGGCGACGACGGCGTGCGCGCCGGCGTCCTCCAGAGCCTCCTTCAGGGCCGGCAGGTCCCGGTCGGCGTTGCCGTTCTCGCCGGGCCGGTAGGTGACGAGTGCGACGCGGGCACGGACTGTGGTGCGGGCCACGGTGGCTCCATCCTCAAGTGTTCCGGCGGTCCAGCCGCAGGCTAACAAGCGTCCTGGCAGCGCAGACAGCGGATGTCCCCCGGCGTCCCGGGCGGCCGGTCAGGAGGCGGGGACGTGGGCCGGCACGGCGCTCGCGCGGTCCCGGACCGCGCGGATGTCGGCGGTTCTGCGCAGGGTCCGGGAGACGGCCTCGATCTCCTCCAGGAGGTCCTCGACGTCCGGGCTGCCGAGGGAGCGGGCGGCGGCGTCGGCACGGCACTTCCTCCGGGTGTCGACGGCATCCTGGACCGTCACCACGTGGGCGAGCAGCCGGGCGTCCCGCTCGCCGAAACCCTGGCCCAGCGCCGCGTCGTGGGCACGGCGGCGCAGGTCCTCGTCGAGGTAGCGGGCGAGGTGGAGCAGCTCGTCCCGGATGAACGTCTCGCGGCGCGTCAGGCGCAGTTCGGGCGCGGCACGCAGCTTGAACGCCACCCGCCCGTCCGTGACGGTGCGCATCAGCCGGTACAGCGGCCGCAGCCGCCAGTGGCTGAGCCGGGTGCGTGTACGGCGCTGGAGGTACTGGCCGGTGTGCGGCAGGACGAAGCCGACCGCGATGAGGACGGCGGAGACGCAGGCGACGGGAGGTGCCAGGTCGGTGCTCAGCCAGTCCAGGTCGTGGCCGGTCCAGCGGGCGAGGACGGCGGAGAGTTTCGCGCCGTCGTAGAGGAGGTTCATGGCGTATCCGACGCCCATGAACCGCAGGCCGCCGCGCAGCCACGGGCCGAGTCCGCCGGTGCGGATCCAGTTCCAGATCACCCGGGACGTGACGAGGCAGGCGGCGGTGTGCGCGAGGAGGTAGAGCAGGATCTCCTCGCGCATGAAGGCCGTTCTGGCGTAGTACGTGTCCAGGTCGCGCACCCGCTCGTCGGGGACGTCGGCGAGCGCGAACAGCGCCCACAGCGCGACGATGACGCCCGTGTAGAGGGCGAGGACCCACCGGGTGGCGCGGCGGGTCCTCGGGGAGTGCTCGGACAGCCCGTTGCGCCAGGCGATGACCAGCAGCAGGCAGGAGCCGCAGAACGCGGTGAGCAGCGTGTAGACCACCGGCGCCGAGATGTTGGGCACGCCGGTGACGCGGTTGGTCCAGGCGATGGTGTCGGGTGCGGCGAAGACGAAGACGGCGCAGGCGAGCAGCAGCAGGCCGCCGACGGCGCGCAGCAGCGGGTCCTGCCAGAGCTTGATGATGCCGGGCAGCCTGATCGCGAGGGCGACCGCGAGGACCGCCAGCGGTATCCAGAACGAGATGTACATCCCGTCGAGGAGGCCGGCGGGTTTCACCGCTGTCCGCTCCTCGGGTCGCGGTAGCCCAGCGACGCCTGGATGGCCCGGCCGACGGGGTCGGCGGGGCCCTCGGCGCCGGGACCGGTCACCCAGGACCGGAAGGCGCTGGCGAGGTGCAGGCCGAACTCCTCGGCCTCCGCCTCCTCGGCCTCGTGGGAGCCGTTGCGGGCGGCGACGGTCAGCGCGATCCCGGGCCAGGTCGGGGTGCCGGGCAGGGCCCGTACGCCGGCTGCACCGGACGGTCCGGGGCCGGGGCCGCCGGACAGGGCGCGCGCGGCCTCGGCGGCGCCGACCACGTGGTGGTCGCGGTGCCCCTCCTTCAGGTGCCACAACTCGTGCCCGAGGATGACCAGTTGCTGCACGGTCTCGGCACGTTCCTCGACGATGACGAGGTCGAAGTCCTGGAACTGGAGCCAGAGTCCGGTGACCTCCATCTCGTCGGGGAAGCGCTCGAAGCGCAGTTCGACGGGACGGCCGTCGCGCCGCCTGCTCATCTCCGCGCACAGGGCGCGGGCCAGTTCGCGCACGTCGACCGGCGGATCGAGCCGGCCGCGCAGCGCGCGGGTCAGCTCGGCGGCGAGCGCGCGCATCTCGGAGTCGGCCCTCGGCGGGAGCAGCGCCGCGACCGCGTCCGCCGCCCGCCGTACGCGGGCGGTGAACGCCCCTCTCCCACGGGGGAGTTTCACCGTCGCCTCTCCTCACGGTCCGGCCGCCCGTCGGGCACGGGCAGGGCCGCCCGGCCGCCCGGCTCCGGCGTCCCGGCGGTAGAGGGCAGGGACTCACTCACTCATGGACTCCCGGCAGTTGACCCGTCAAGTGTCGCTGAAGGCCGAGACTACGGGCCCCGCCCGGCCCGCGCCATGCCTCCCGGACGACTGGGCCCCGGACACGGCCGGAACCGCACGGGGCGGCGGCCGGTGGCCGCCGTGGCGCCGGAGACCCGTCGCGGGACGGCCGGCCGGCCCGCCCGTGCCCGGGTGGCGCGATCGCTGCCCCGGTCGGGGCGGGACGGCCGCGGAGCGGGCACGATCGCGTCATGGCGATCTCAGGAACGGACGCGTACGACCACTTCGCGGAGCCTCTGCCCCCGCTCGTCGGGCGGGCCGTCGCCGCCGCGCGGCGCCACGGCTTCACGCACTCGTGCCGGCCCGAACAGGGGCGGCTGCTCCAGCTGCTGGCGGGCGGCGCCCGGTACCGGATCGGCGAGACGGGCACGGGGTGCGGTGTCGGGATGGCATGGCTGGCGTCGGGGGCGCGGGAGGGCGTCGAGCTGATCAGTGTGGAACGGGACGCCGGGCGGGCGCGGGTGGCCGCCGAGGTGTTCGCCGACCGGCCCGACGTGCGGATCGTGCACGGCGCGTGGCAGCGGATCGGCGAGCACGGCCCGTACGACCTGCTGGTGCTGGACGGCGGCGGCCACGGCAAGGGGCACGACGACGGCACGGCCGGGCTGTTCCCGCTGCTCTCCCCCGGCGGCACGATCGTGGTGGACGACTTCACGCCGGCCACCAGCTGGCCGCCCCTGCACCAGGGCGTCCTGGACCGGGCCCGGCTGCACTGGCTGAACCATCCGCTGCTGCACGCGACCGAGGTGCGGCTGGCCGCGGACCTGTGCACGGTGGTCGGCACCCGCAGACCGCCGGCCGCCGACCGGCTGCACGCGCTGGAACGCGGCCAGATCTGCCGGGGTGTGGTCACCCACACGCCCCGCTTCGGCGTGTTCGTCGACCTCGACGGCATCGAGGGGTTCGTCCGCGTCCCCGAACTCACCTGGCGGCACGTCGACTCCGTGGACGACGTGGTCCGGGTCGGCCAGGAGGTCACCGCGCAGGTGCTGGACATCGACGCGGAGCGCCAGCAGGTGCAGCTCTCCCTCAAGGCGCTCCAGCCGGACCCGATGGCCGCGCTCGGCCGGGACGGGCTCGGCCGGGTGGTGCGCGGGACCGTCACCCAGGTCGCCCCCTTCGGGGTGTTCGTACGGGTCGCCGACGGGCTCCAGGGGCTGGTGCACAAGGACGCGCTCGCCACCCTGCCCTCCCCGCCCCGGCCGGGCGACGAGCTGACCGTCGAGATCGTCGGCATCAACCTCGTACTGCGGCGGATCTCCCTGGCGTTGGTGTAGGAACAAGAACGAAGACAAACCCAGACGAGCCCAGACGAGCCCTGCGACCTAGGAGTACGCCGCGTGTCCTCCCTCTTTCCGGCCCTGACGGGCGGCTCGGCCGCCGCGCGGCCCGCGCTGCGCTTCGGCGACCGCTCCCTGACGTACGCGGAACTCGCCTCGGCGGCCGGTGCCCTGGCCCCGCGGCTCCGTGACGCCGGCCGGGTCGCCGTGTGGGCGACGCCCGCGCTGGAGACCGCCGTCGCCGTCGTGGCCGCGCTCCAGGCCGGTGTGCCCGTCGTACCGCTCAACCCGAGGTCGGGCGAGGGCGAGCTGGGGCACATCCTGGCCGACAGCTCCCCCTCGCTGGTGCTGGCCGCCGCGGGCGACCGGCTGCCGCCCGCGCTGGACGCCCTGGCGCGTACCGACGTCGACGCGCACGCGACGGGACCGGCCGCGGAGACCGCCGGCGCGGACCCCGCCGCGCCCGCCCTCGTCGTCTACACCTCCGGCACCACCGGGCCGCCCAAGGGCGCCGTGATCCCGCGCCGCGCGGTCTCCTCGACGCTGGACGCGCTGGCCGACGCCTGGGGGTGGACCGGCGACGACGTGCTGGTGCACGGGCTGCCGCTGTTCCACGTGCACGGGCTGATCCTGGGCGTCCTCGGACCGCTGCGGCGCGGTGGTGCCGTGCGGCACCTGGGCCGGTTCAGCACGGAGGGCGTGGCGCGCGAGCTGGCCGACGGCGCGACGATGCTGTTCGGGGTGCCGACGATGTACCACCGGATCGCGGAGGCGCTCCCGGGCGATCCCGGCCTCGCCGCGGCGCTCGGCGGGGCGCGGCTGCTGGTGTCCGGCTCGGCCGCGCTGCCCGTGCACGACCACGAGCGGATCGCGGCGGCCACCGGGCGCCGGGTGGTCGAGCGGTACGGCATGACGGAGACGCTGATGATCACGAGTGTGCGGGCGGACGGCGAGGCCCGCGCGGGGACGGTCGGGGTGCCGCTGCCGGGCGTCGACGTGCGCCTCGTCGAGGAGGACGGCACCGTCATCGGCGGGTACGACACCGACGGGACGCCGGTGGGCTCGACGGACGGGGAGCGGGTCGGCGAGATCCAGGTGCGCGGGCCGAACCTCTTCAGCGGCTACCTGAACCGGCCCGACGCGGACGCGGCCGCGTTCACCGGGGACGGCTGGTTCCGCACCGGTGACGTGGCGGTGCGCGACGGCGACGGGTACGTGCGCATCGTCGGCCGCAAGGCCACCGACCTGATCAAGAGCGGCGGTTACAAGATCGGGGCGGGCGAGATCGAGAACGCGCTGCTGGAGCATCCGGCGGTGCGGGAGGCCGCCGTCACGGGTGAGCCGGACGCCGATCTGGGCGAGCGGATCGTGGCCTGGGTGGTGCCGCAGGAACCGGCGGGGCCCGCTCTCGGCACCGAACTCGCCGACCACGTGGCGGCGCGGCTCGCCCCGCACAAGCGTCCGCGCACGGTGCGCTTCCTGGAGTCGCTGCCCCGCAACGACATGGGCAAGATCATGAAGCGGGCGCTGCGGCATGACTGACCGTCACTCGGCCCGCGAGGCCCTCGCCCTGGCCACGGCTGGCGCCGTCTTCACCGAACTCCCCGTCCCCGAGGGCGAGTCGGAGCCCGACGGTCCCCTGGACTGGCAGGGCTACGGCGCCGCGCGCGACCGGGCCGCGCTGCGCACCGGCGAGACGGAGTCCGTCGTGTGCGGGCGGGCGTCCGTCGGCGGCACCGCCGCCGTGCTCGTCGCCTTCGAGTTCGGGTACCTGGGCGGCTCGCTCGGCGAACGGACCGGCGACCGGCTGGAGGCCGCGTACACCTACGCCCGCGAGCACCGCCTGCCCGTCGTCTCGCTCGTCGCGACGGGCGGCAGCCGGATGCAGGAGGGCATGCTCGCCCTCACCCAACTCCAGCGGGTGGCACGGCAGTCGGCGCTCACCCGGGAGGCCGGGCTGCCGCAGATCGCGGTGCTGCGCGATCCGACGACGGGCGGCGGCTGGGCGACGCTGGGCGCGGGCGCCGACGTGATCCTCGCGCTGCCCGGCGCCCAGGTCGGCTTCGCGGGCTCCCGGGTGCGTCCGCCCGACGCGGACCCGGCGGCGTACACGGCCGAGGCGCAGCTGGCGTCGGGCGCGGTCGACGCGGTCGTACGGCCCGAGGACCTGAGCGGGACGCTGGCGCTGTACCTGGCGCTGCTGACCGCGCCGTCCGCCGAGCCCGCGCCGCCTCCGCCGTCCCCGGGGCCGCCCGCCGGTCTCCCCGCCACCGGCTGGGACGCCGTCCTGCGTGCCCGCTCCCCCGAACGGCCGCGCGCCGACGCCTACTTGAGCACCTACTTCAGCCGGCGGGCGCCGATCCGCGGCGACCGTTGCGGCGGCACGGACGACGGGATGCTGTGCGGCTTCGGCGAGCACGCGGGGCGGACCGTCGCGTACGCCGCCCAGTGCGGGACGGCCACCCGTCCCGCCGGGTACCGCACCGCCGCCCGGCTGATCCGTCTGGCGGACCGGCTCGGCATCCCCGTCCTGACGCTCGTGGACACGCCAGGCGCCGCCAACGACGCGGACGCCGAACGGCAGGGCGCGGGCGCCGCGATCGCCGACGTGTTCGCCGCGGTCGCCGGAGCCCGCGTCCCGATCACCACGGTCGTCGTCGGCGAGGGGGGTTCCGGGGGCGCCCTCGCCCTCGCCGCCCCGGGCAACACCTGGGCGGCGCCGGACAGTTACTTCTCGGTCATCGCGCCGGAGCTCGCCGCCGCGATCCTCAAGCGTCCCGCGGACCGCGTGCGCGCGACGGCCGACCAGCTGCGCGTACGCCCCCAGGACCTGGTCGCCCTGGGGGTCGTCCGCGGCGTGACCGGGCCGGGGGCTACCGCACCCCCACCGCCCGGATGATCTCCTGGCGCACCGAGCCGCCCCGGTCGTCGTCCGCCGACGCGCGCAGCGAGACGTACCGGGCGTCGCGGGGCACGGTCAGCGTCCCCCGCCAGGACGCGCCGTCCCCGGAGAGGCGGACCGTCCGCCACGTCTTCCCGTCGTCGTAGGACACGTCGAGCCGCCCGCCGCCGAGGGTCCCGGTGCCGGCGGCGTGGGCGACGTACTCGGCGGACAGCCCGACCGGCACCCGGGCGCCGCCGCGGACATCGCCCGCGAGGTCGGTGCCGATGTCGTAGCCGAGGTTGATCAGAGGCAGCAGGGTCCAGTGGTCCTCGGGGGTGGCGGCCGACCTCAGGGTCCACTCGGAGCGGCTCCGCACCGACAGCCGCCAGCGGTCGGGGTCGAGGGCGGTGTCGGTGACGACCCGGTAGGTGTGCTCGTCGGCGGGCGCGTCCCAGACGTACGCGCCGGAGCCGGTCCGCCGGTCGACGAGGACGCCGTCCTGGTGGACCTCGGTGGTCTGGGTCATGCCGCTGCCCTCGCTCCACACGTCGCCGAAGCCGGTGTGGTCGGGGCCCGAGTCGCCCCAGCCCGGGGTGTTGAACTGGATCTGGTTGCCGGCGCGCTGCTGGCCCCAGCCGAGTCCGGTGCCGAGCCACGGGTGCCAGACGGGCCTGAACCAGTCGAGCGCGGTGCGCGTCCCGCCCCGGTACCGGAGCACTCCGCTGCGCTCCTCCAGCGCGCCGTCCGCCATCGTCACCGACTCGTGCCACTGCTGGCCGGGGCCGGTGGAGACGTGATCCGTCCGCTCGGCCGGGTAGTCGATCCGCTCCAGGAAGCCGATGCCGACGGGGAAGGCGTCGGTGAGCGAGTACCGGAACTCGCCGCCGCCGACCGGCTCCGACGCGTGGAACCGGGTGTCCAGGACGGCGAGTTCACGCCGATCCGGCGCGTACGTCAGGTCCCCGCGCGGGACGGCGCCGCGGTGGCCCTCGGAGAGGTCGTACACGTACGGGGTGTTGCGCGTGCCGGTCATGTCGACGCGGCGGGCCGCGCGCAGCCGTGCCGCGTCGGCCGTGTTCACGGTGGCGATCTGCAGCGGCCGGTCCGCGTTGTCGTCCGTGCCGAACCAGGCCATGAGCCGTCCCGGCGCGTCGTCCGTCACGAAGAGTGCCTCGGCTCCGGCGTCCTGGGCGGCCTGGGCGAGCGCGGCGGGCTCGGTGCCGGCGGGCAGCCGCGCGAGGACGGCCCTGCCGCGGACGCCGGTGAGGGCGCCGCCCGTGAAGGTCCCGGCGTCGACGAGCGGCAGCGTGCTGTGGCCCTCGGCCAGGGTGCCGCCGGACTGGACGACGGCCTCGCCGATCCCCTTGACCTGGAGCAGTGGTTTGCCGAGCCGCCACACGGTCCGGTACTCGAAGGTCCCCTCGGTGACCTTCGAGGTGGGCGCGGCGAAGACGCTGTCGTACGCGAGGGGCACCTGCACGGCGCCGAACAGGTCGGAGCCGCCGGCGTCGCGGTCGTACTCCATGAGGAGCTGCCGCGTCTCGGTGCGCCGGCCGACCTCGGCGTCGATCTCCTGGAGCGTCCGTCCGTCCAGGGTGACCTCGCGGTCGCGGTCGAGGACGATCTCGGGTGCGGCGAGGAAGCCGAGGCCCAGGGAGTCGCGGCCGTGTCCGCCGCGCACGTCGAGGAAGGAGGTCACGCTGTACGTGCCCGGTACCAGCCGCAGTCGCAGCGTCCCGGAGTCGCCGACCGCCGCCGGGAACGGTTCCGCGTCCCGGGCGAGCCGCTGCACGGTCAGGCCGGCGGCCGCGGCGGCTCCGTCGCGGTCCTTGACGTGCACGGTGAGCGTGTACCGCTCCTCCTCCTTGACCAGCCCGAACGCGGTGTGCGCGACCGGCTTCCCGTCGGCGCTGGCCACGATCCGCCCGGAGGTGTTCCCCACCGGTGCCTTCGCCCCGTCGCCGGTGACGGTGGTGGCGGCGGTGCCGTGCGCGGGCACGGTGAGCCGGTCGTCGGCGAGCGTGACCGCGCCGTCCGGGGCGCCCTGCGCGGCGAGACTCAACTCGATCGGCGCATCGGAGGAGTTCGTGTAGGTGAGCGTCCTCGTCACGGGCTTGTCCGTGTCGTAGGGCCAGCGGTGGTAGCCGAGGTCGGCGCTGCCGGTGGCGGTGATCCGCGCGTTCACCGCGTCCGGCACGTCCACCCGGCCCGCCCCCAGTACGTAGGCGGACGCGTCGAGCGGCGTGGACGTCGACATCAGCGCGTCCTTGAGCCGGGCGCCGGTCCAGTCGGGGTGCGCCTCGGCGAGGAGCGCGGCGACACCGGCGACGTGCGGGGTCGCCATCGACGTACCGCTCATGGAGGTGTAGGGGCCGCTGCCCTCGGCGAGGGAGGAGCGGGCGGCGAGGATGCCGACACCCGGCGCGGACAGGTCCGGCTTGAGCGCGTTGTCCCCGGAGCGGGGGCCCGCGCTGGTGAAGTACGCGGCCTCGTCGGCGGAGTCGACCGCGCCGACGGTCAGCGCGGAGTCGGCGGCGCCGGGCGAGCCGATCGACGACGGGGCGCCGGTGTTGCCCGCGGCGACGACGAAGAGCGCGCCGGTCTCCGCGGAGAGGGCGTCCACCGCCGCGGCCATCGGGTCGGTGCCGTCGCTCGGCTCGGCCGACCCGAGGCTCATCGACACCACGTCGGCGCCCACGTCCCGCGCCGCCCACTCCATGCCGGCGATGATCTGCGACTCGCTGCCGGAGCCCTGGTCGCTCAGCACCTTCCCCACGGCGAGGGTGGCGTCCGGCGCCACGCCCCGCTCCTTGCCCTCCGAGGCGGCGCCGCTGCCGCCGACGGTCGACGTGACGTGCGTGCCGTGCCCGTTGCGGTCGGCGACCTCCTCCCCGTCGATGAAGCTGCGGGTGGCGGCGACCCGTCCGGCCAGGTCGGGGTGGCCGGTGTCGACGCCCGTGTCGAGGACGGCGACGGTCACGCCCTTGCCCGTCAGCCCGGCCTCCCAGGCCTCCGGCGTGCCGATCTGGGCGTTGCTCTCGGCCATGTCGGCCGTGACCCGCCCGTCGAGCCACACCTTGCCGACGCCGTCCTGCCGGGTCAGCGACCGCCACAGGCTCCGCCCCTTGCCGGCGTCGACGGCGACCGCGCGGATGCTGGGAAGGGCGCGGGTCCGCTCGGCGCCGCGCGGGGTCACCGCCCGCGTGCCCTTGTCGTACGTCACGATCAGCGGCAGCTCGTCGGTCCTGCCGTCGCCCAGCCCCTGCCGTATCAGCCCGCTGACGTCGAACAGCCGCCGGTCGAGCGTGCCCGCCCGCAGATACGGCAGCGCCTCGTCCGGCACGACGGTGACGGCGCCGTCCGCGACCTCGGTCCGCACGGCGCCTGTTGCGCCCCGCGGCCGTTCGACGGTGACGGTCTTCCGGCCGCCCGCCAGGTCCGTGACGGTGACCTCGTCCCCGGTGATCAGGGTGACGGTGCGGGAGGTGTCCGCGGCGCGCGCGGCGGGGGCGCCGGCCGCGGTCCCGGCGGTCGCGGGTCCCGCGGGCAGCAGCGCGCACACGAGTCCGGCCGACAGCAGCGTCGCCCCGCGTCTGGCTCTTCCTCTGGTCATGGAAGCCTCTCTGGCTCTTCTCGCCGACGGCGCCGGCGGCACGCGTCGCGGACGGGGTGGTGGCCGCGCGCTGCGAAGAGTGTCGGGGCCCTTGTGTTACGGGGAAGTCGACGCGGCCTGGCGGGAAGCTGCCCTGGCGGCTTCCCGCCAGGGCAGCCGCGGCGACCGCGGCGGGACCATCGCCGCGCACCGTCCGAAACCACCCGTCCGGCCGCACCCCGCCCGGCCCACCCCAGCAGGCGACGCCCCGTCAGGTCCCGCACGATGCGAATGAGGACCGCTGTCCGGCGGAGTCTCACGGTCTGTGCTCTCGGGAGGAACCGCCATGACCGGCAGTCTGGATCAGCTGCGCCGCTGTCACTTCGCCGTCGACCTGGGGGCGGCACGGACCCGTGTGTACGTGAAGGGGGCCGGGCTCGTCGTCGACCAGCCGAGCGCGGCCGCCATCAACACGAAGACCGGCGCCCTGATCGCGGTCGGCGAGTTCGCCGAGCGGATGACGGGCCGTACCCCCGACTACATCCGCGTGGTGCGGCCGGTGTCCGGCGGCACCGTCGTCGACATCGAGATGGCCCAGCGCATGCTGCGCCAGCTGCTCGGCGACAAGGTCCGCCGCGCGCTGCGCCGCAAGCCGCGGCTGCGGGCCGCCGCCTGCACCCCGCACGACGCCGACCCGCTCGCCCAGCGCGCGGCGATCGAGACGCTGGTCGGGCTGGGCGCACGGCGGGTGGAGCTGGTCGACACGCTCATCGCCGCCGCCGTCGGCTGCGGTCTGCCCGTCGAGCAGCCCGAGGCCACCATGGTCATGGTCTGCGGGGCCGCCGCCACCCAGGTCGCGGTGCTCTCGCTCGGCTCGATCGTCACCGCCGAGCGCATCCCGGTGGGCGGCGAGGCCGTCGACCACGCGATCGTCCAGCACCTGCGCCACCAGCACGAACTGATGCTGCCGAGCCAGTCCGTACGCCCGCTTCAGCTGGCCCTCTCCGGGAACGGGCTCACCCCGCACGGACCCGCCGTCACCGAGATCCACGGACGGGACGTCGCCACCGGCCTCGCCCGCTCCGTGCAGGTCGACACCGCCGCCGTGCGCGACGCCATCCAGACCCCGCTGACCGCCGTGCTCGACGGCATCGGCAAGGTGCTGCGCGACTGCCCGCCCGACCTGGTCGCCGACCTCGCCGACCGCGGGATCATGATGGTCGGCGGCAGCGCCCTGCTCCCCGGACTCGACCAGATGCTGCGGCAGGCGACCGGTATGCCGGTGCACATCGCCGAGCGTCCCGACGTGTGCGCGGTCCAGGGCCTCGGCTACATGCTGGAGGGCCGGATCGAGCCCCTGGTCCTGGATCCGCTGGCGGGCTGACGTGCGGCGATGACCGACCCCGTCCCCCGCCTCCCGTCCCTGCTGGAGGCGGTCCTGAGCGTCGGGACCGACCTGGAGCTGCGGGCCACGCTCCAGCACATCGTCGACGGCGCGGCGGAGCTGACGGGTGCCCGGTGCGCGGCGCTCGCCATGGTCGACCCGAAGCACGAGGGGCTGATGGAGATCCGCACGGCGGGCCTGTCCGCGACCGACCGCACCCCGGTCGGCCGCACGGACGACTTCCTGGGGGTCTCCATCCGCGTGGACGACGAGGTGTTCGGCAACCTCTACCTGGTCGACAAGCCCCAGGGCCCCTTCACGGACGAGGACGAGCAGCTGCTGCGCGTCCTGGCCACCCAGGCCGGCATCGCGATCGGCAACGCCCGGCTGTACGAGACGGCCCGGCAGCGCGAGCGGTGGATCGAGGGCGCGGCGGCCGTCACGAACGCGCTGCTGACCGGCGAGGCCGCGGCCGACGCCCTGATGACGGTCGCCGAGCGGGCCCGGATCCTCGCGGACGCCTCCGCCGGCGTCATCCTGCAGCCCACCGACGAGGGCGGCATGGAGATCGTCACCGCCTCCACGCTCGACGACCCCGGGGACATCGTCGGCACCGTGATCGAGCCGGGCAGCCCGGTCCTCGAACAACTCCTCGGCGGGCAGCCGGTGTTCGTGGAGGACTCCGCCACGGACCCCCGGATGACGACGCACGTGCGCCACCGGTTCGGGCCGAGCATGCTGCTCCCGCTCCAGACCGCGGGCCGGCTCATCGGCACCCTCGCCCTGCCCCGGCACCGCGGCGCCCGCCCGTACACGCCGGTGGAGCGACTGCTCGCCACCCAGTTCGCCTCCCAGGCGGCGGTGGCGCTCGTCCTCGCCGACGCCCGTCAGCACCGGGAGCGGCTCGCCGTCCTGGAGGACCGCGACCGGATCGCCCGCGACCTGCACGACCTGGTCGTCCAGCGGCTGTTCGCGACGGGCATGATGCTGGAGTCCACCCAGCGCCGTACCGGGGGCGAGGACGTGTACGACATGCTCGGCCGGGCCGTGGACGAGCTCCAGTCCACCGTCCAGGAGGTCCGTACGGCGATCTTCGCGCTGCAGCAGCCGCCCGCCGACGCCCCCACCACCTTCCGCGGCAAGGTCCTGCGGGAGACGGCCGGGACCGCCGCGCTCCTCGGCTTCCAGCCGTCGGCGCGCTTCACCGGGGCCGTCGAGAGCCGGATCACCGAACCCGTCGCCGGTCATCTGCTCGCCGCCCTGCGCCGCGCGCTGGCCGCCGCGTCCCGGCGCCCCGGGGTCCGCCGGGTGGAGGTGACGGTCGACGCGACGGCGGTGCTGCCGGACGGCCGGCCGGGCGTACGGCTGACGGTGTATGACGACGGGTCGGCGGAGGCGGGCGCAGCGGGCACGACGAAGACGTGGCAGTCGCCCCTGTGAGCTGCCCGTGCGCCTCGAACACCCGTCGCCCGGCCGGATTCCCGACGCTAGTGTGGAAGGGACGGCCTCGACTGCGAAGGTGGTTCTCGTGACCAGGATCGGCGTCACCGGGCACCGAGGGATTCCCGCCGCCGCACTGCCGTCCGTCCGCGCCGGCATCGGAGCCGAACTCCGCGGCTGCGCGGGCACCGAGGCCCTGAGCAGCCTCGCGGCCGGCGCCGACCAGCTCTTCGCGGAACTCGCCCTCGACCACGGCATCCCGGTCACCGCGGTGATCCCGGGCATGGACTACGAGGCCCATCTCGGCGGCGACGAGGTGCGGGCCGCCTACCAGCGCCTGCTGAAGGCGTGCTCTTCCCGGGTGAAACTGCCCCCGGAGCCGACGCACGAGGAGGCGTACTACGCGGCCGGCCGCTGGATCGTCGACCACGCGGACCGGCTGGTCGCCGTCTGGGACGGCCGCCCGGCGCGGGGCCTCGGCGGCACCGCCGACGTGGTGCGGTACGCGCGCCGCAACGGCGTTCCCGTGCGCGTGCTGTGGCGCCCCGGGGTGGTCAGGCACTAGCGGGCGCCGCGGACCCGGGGGCGCGCACGGCTCCCCGGGCGTCCTCCACGAGCCGTCCCTGCCGCGCCGTCAACTGCCGAAGCGCACCAGCCAGTCCGTGTGCTGCGGGCTCACCAGCCGCTCCGCCTCCGCGACCGCCTCCGCCCAGCCGTCCTCGGTGACCGTCGTCGCCATCCCGATCCGCGCGGTCTCCAGGTCCTGCTCTATCAGCGAGTGCGCGTACGTCAGAGGGCGGTGCCGGCGGACCTCCTGCCAGGCCACGCCGCCCGCCGCCGCCGCGCTCAGCACACCGGTGAGGTCCCAGTCGCCCAGCGCCCCCATCGCCCGCAGCACCGCCGCGAAGAGCGCCAGCAGCGTCAGTACGGCCGTGACGGTCGACCAGCGGGCGGCGGCCCGCCGGGCCTGGGCGGCGCTGTTGCCGTACCAGACGAGCTGCTCCAGGACCCGGTCGCGCAGATAGAAGTCCCGGCGCACCTCGAACGGCTTGGCCCGCACCGCCCGCATGGCGGGGGTGATCTGGCCGGCGCCGAGCCCGGCGGCGGAACGCTCGTCCTCCCAGCCCACCTTGCGCAACTCCCGCAGCCGGTCGGTCAGCCGTTCCGTGAACATGCCGTCCGGGTCGGCGAGTCCGGTGCGGAACGGGCCGCCGTGCACCATGTACTGCCAGGCGAGCGACTTCACGGTCTCGGCGACCGCCCGGTGTGCCTGCCAGTGCGCACGCGCGCGCCGCCGGGAGGCGTGGACGCCGATGACGATGGTCAGGGCGTAGAGGACGGCGGCGAGCGCGGCGACGGCGTGGTCGTCCACGTGCTCCGCGAGGGTGGCGGCGCAGGTGGCGAGCAGCAGGACGACCAGCTGGGCCCGGACGGCGAGGAACGATTCACTCTGCCGGCTCAACGCCTGCCGGTCACTCTCGTGGAACAGCGGAGGCAGGTCACCCGCGCTCAAGGTGGTGCTCGGTACGGGAGTCCCGTCCCCCATCGCCGCCCCCCCGGTGGTAAAAGGTGTGAGCCGACATCGTCGCGCCGAACGCGGGGCTGGACCAGTACTCTCTCGGCGAAAGACCCGCGCCCTCCCGACAGCCCTCGCCGCCACCCAATACCCGTGCCAGCAAACGGAGTTGGGAATTCACGACCGCCTGCGCCCGACGGTCTCCGGCGCTCCCGAGAACGGCCCGCGACAGCTGCCGGGACCCGGGAAACGAGGTGCTCAGGCGCCGTGCGCGGGGTCCCGGTCGCGGCCCCCGCCGACGGCCCCCGCGAGCGGGATCGCGGCCGTTCCCCGCCCGGCCTCCGCCCGGGCCGGCCGCCTCCCCCGGACGTCTCCGGGGACCCGGCGCACGCAGGCGGACCGACATCTTTCGGCCGTGTGCCTCCACTCTCCGAAGGGAACCCGGCGGGCACGACCCGCCGCGGGGCACCCTCTTGACGGGGCATCGCCCGCTCCGTAGCGTCACGCCCGTACGCACATGTGATCGGCATTCACATCCAGGGACGAGTACGCGCACGAGGGCGAGGGCGAGACCGATGACCATGTTCCAGCGACGTGTGGTGGTGTCCGGCGGAGGCACCGGGATCGGCCTGGCGACTGCGGAGCTGTTCGCCGCGGACGGGGACCGGGTGGTGCTCCTCGGGCGCCGCGAGGACGTGCTGCGCAAGGCGGCGGAGAAGCTCAACGACTGCCACGGCGCCGCCACGGCGACCTGGTACGCGGCCGACCTCTCCGACCCGGAGCAGGTGGCCGCCGCGACCGAGTTCATCGCCACGGACGAGACCCCGGTCGACGTCGTGGTCGCCAACGCGGGCGGCAACGTGGCCCCCACGAACGACGGCACCCTCGCCTCCATCGCCGACAGCTACCGCCGCAACTTCGACGCCAACGTCCTGACGGCCGTCCTGCTCACCGAGGCGCTCCTGCCCCACCTGCGCCGTCCCGGCGGCCGCATCGTGCAGGTCTCCTCGATCGCCTCCCTGCGCGGCCCGGGCTCCTACGGCGGCTCCAAGGGCTGGATCAACACGTACACGTACGACCTCGCCCGGCGCCTCGGCCCCGAGGGGATCACCGCGAACGCGGTCGCCCCCGGCTTCGTCGGCGACACGGAGTTCTTCGGCGACCGCGCCACTCCGGAGTTCGTCGCGGCCCGCGTCTCGGAGTCCCTCACCGGCGAACCCGGCCGCCCCGCGGAGATCGCCGCGGCCATCCGCTACGTCAGCTCCCCCGAGGCGGGCTACATGACCGGGCAGCTGCTGCACATCAACGGCGGCGCGGCGCTGGGCCGCTAGGGGCACCCGGCCGCGGCCCCGGCAGGACGGACCCCGGAGACGACGAAAGCCCCTCGTACGACGAGGGGCTGACGGTACCGTCCCGGGCTGAAACGTTCCTGCGGGAGGACGCCTTGGTGGGGCGGGTGGGACTCGAACCCACGGCCGACGGATTATGAGTCCGCTGCTCTAACCGGCTGAGCTACCGCCCCATTACGGCGCGTCGCGCACATTTGTGCGCGCCGTCTGCCGCAGCATAGCCGCTCATACGATCTCCTGCTTCGGATGGTCGGCTTCGCATGACCTTGAGGACCACGGCGCGCGGCGCACGGTTCCCGCGGACATGAAAAAGGACCCCTGAGGGGCCCTCTTCCACTGCTCTCCCGACTGGACTCGAACCAGTAACCTGCCGGTTAACAGCCGGCTGCTCTGCCAATTGAGCTACAGGAGACCGAGCTCCCCCGACTGGACTCGAACCAGTAACCTGCCGGTTAACAGCCGGCTGCTCTGCCAATTGAGCTACGGAGGAATGTCTCGTTGCATCGAACGCACCTACCTGGGTATTCGCCAGGGGGCGCGCGTTCGCTGCGACACATACATTAGCGCAAGCAGGGGGGTGCTCCGCCAATCGGTACTCCGCTGCGACCGATGCCGACGCAAGGGAAGGGTGGCTGCCATGCGCTACCGGCTCATGTTCATCACCGGACTGGCTCTGGGTTACGTGCTGGGCACGAGGGCCGGTCGTGAGCGCTACGAGCAGTTGAGGAAGAGCGCCCGACAAGTGGCGCAGAACCCGGCGGTGCGCAACACCGCCGAGAGTGCCGCCCAGCAGGGGCGGCAGATCGCGGGCAAGGCGTACCACGTGGTCAGCGAGAAGGTGGGCGACCGCGTCCCCGACTCCGTGGCGGACCGCGTGCGGTCCCTGCGGGAGCGGAACGCCGGCCCCGGCGAGGACGACTGGGGCACCACGAACACCTGAGGTCACACGCACCACGGCCGCCGGCGGACACCCGTCCACCGGCGGTCGCGCATGTCGCCAGGGGCCCGGCCGGCGCGCGCCCGGCGCACACACCCCCCTTCGTACGGCAGAATTTCCGCCATGGGGATAGTCGCCGGGTTGGACAGTTCGCCCGATTTCACTCGTATCGTCGTCTGCGACACCGACACGGGTGCCGTGCTCCGGCAGGGGTATGCCCCGCATCCGGTCGAGAGCGCCGAGGGCGGCCGTCCCTCCGACGTCGACCCGCAGGCCTGGCTGCTGTCGCTGGGCGAGGCCGCGAGCGGCGGGCTCCTCGAAGGCGTCCAGGCCATCGGCGTCTCCGCGCAGCAGAACGGGCTCGTCCCCCTGGACGCGCAGGGCAACACGGTGCGGCCCGCGCTGGTCGGCGGGGACAAGCGGGCGCAGGTCGCGGCGGCGGACCTGATCGACGCGCTCGGCGGGCGCGAGGCGTGGGCGCAGGCCGTGGGCTGCGTGCCGCAGGCGGCGCAGCCGGTGACCAAGCTGCGCTGGCTCAGCCGGACGGAACCGGAGTCGGCGCTGCGCACCGCGGCGCTGCTCCAGGCGCACGACTGGCTCGTGTGGCAGCTGCTCGGGCGGCCCGCGCGGCGCACCACCGACCGCGGCGGGGCCTCCGGCACCGGCTACTGGTCGGCGGCCACCGGCGCGTACCGGCCGGACCTGATCGAGCTGGCGCTCGGGCACCAGGCGGTGCTGCCCGAGGTGCTCGGCCCCTCGGAGGCCGCCGGCACCACCCCGGAAGGGCTGCTGATCTCCGCCGGGACCGGCGAGACGATGGCGGCGGCCTTCGGCCTCGGGATCGGGCTCGGGGACGCCGTCGTGTCCCTGGGGGCCTCCGGGTCCGTGATGGCCGTGCACCCCGAGGCGCTGGTCGACTCCTCCGGGATGATCACCTCGCTGGCGGACGCCACCGGCATGCACCTGCCGGTCGTCCACACCCTCAACGCCGTACGGGCGCTGCGCGGCGCGGCCGAACTCCTCGGGCTGCCGGACCTGGAGAGCCTGTCCGACCTCGCGATGAAGTCGACGCCGGGAGCGCACGGCCTGGTCCTGCTGCCGTACCTGGAGGGCGAGCGGACGCCGAGCCTGCCGTACACGGCGGGGACGCTGGCCGGGCTCAGGCGGGAGTCGATGAAGCCCGAGCACCTGGCGCGGGCCGCCTTCGAGGGCATGCTGTGCGGGCTCGCGGACGCCCTGGACGTACTGCGCGGCCGGGGTGTCGACGTCCAGCGGGTGTTCCTGCTGGGTGCCGCCGCCGAGCTGCCCGCCGTCCAGGCCGCGGCGCCCTCGCTGTTCGGCGCGCAGGTCGTGGTGCCGCAGCCCGCCGACTACGCGGCGCTCGGCGCGGCCCGGCAGGCGGCCTGGGCGCTCGGCGCCTCGCAGGGCACCCTCGACCCCCGGCTGCCACCCGTATGGCGGGGTGCCGCCGCACAGGTGTTGGAGCCCGGCGAGGAGCTGGCCGTGGGTCAGGCCGTACGCCAGCAGTACGTGTCCGTACGGGAACAGACGCATCCCGGGGCGTTCCGGGTGTGAACGGCACGGCCGGGGCGGCGCCGCCCCGGTTCCCGGCCCCCGGGAAAGGGGCGGACCGGGCGGAGATTTCGTCCGTCCTTGGACCGCTCTTGGGTTAATCGGTTGAGGTAACACGGGTGGAGTGCCCGACGATAGGGGGTGGTGCACCACCCGATCCCTTCCGTCGACGACTCCGAGAGACCCCGCGTGCTCATACGACTTCTGCGGACCCACCTCAGTCCGTACCGCAAGCCCATCTCCCTGCTGGTGCTGCTGCAGTTCCTGCAGACCAGCGCCACGCTCTACCTCCCCACGCTGAACGCGGACATCATCGACAACGGTGTCGTGAAGGGCGACACGGGCTACATCCTGTCCTTCGGCGCCCTGATGATCGGCATCTCGCTGATCCAGGTCGTCTGCAACATCGGCGCCGTGTACTTCGGCGCCCGGACCGCCTCGGCGCTCGGCCGGGACATCCGGGCGGCCGTCTTCGACCGGGTGCAGTCGTTCTCCGCGCGTGAGGTGGGCCACTTCGGCGCGCCGTCGCTGATCACCCGCACCACCAATGACGTCCAGCAGGTGCAGATGCTCGCCCTGATGGCGTTCACCCTGATGGCGTCGGCACCGATCATGTGTGTGGGCGGCATCGTCCTCGCGCTCGGACTCGACGTGCCGCTGTCCGCGGTGCTCGTCGCGGTGGTGCCCGTGCTCGGCATCTGCGTCACGCTGATCGTGCGCCGGCTGCGGCCGCTGTTCCGGCTCATGCAGGTGCGCCTGGACACCGTGAACCGGGTGCTGCGCGAGCAGATCACCGGCAACCGCGTGATCCGCGCCTTCGTCCGGGACGGCTACGAGAAGGACCGCTTCCGCAAGGCCAACGGCGACCTGACCGAGGTGTCGCTGGGCACCGGGCGGCTGCTGGCTCTGATGTTCCCGATCGTTATGACGGTGGTGAACCTGTCCTCGATCGCCGTGGTGTGGTTCGGCGCGCACCGGATCGACAGCGGCGGGATGCAGATCGGCGACCTGACCGCGTTCCTCGCCTACCTGATGCAGATCGTCATGTCCGTGATGATGGCCACCTTCATGTTCATGATGGTGCCGCGCGCGGAGGTCTGCGCCGAGCGCATCCAGGACGTCCTGGAGACGGAGAGCAGTGTGGTGCCCCCGAAGGCGCCGGTCCTGGAGCTGCGGCGGCACGGGCATCTGGAGATCCGCGGCGCCGGGTTCCGCTACCCGGGCGCCGAGGAGCCGGTGCTGCGGTCCGTGGACATGGTGGCGCGGCCCGGCGAGGTGACCGCCGTGATCGGGTCCACCGGCAGCGGCAAGTCCACGCTGCTCGGGCTCGTGCCCCGGCTGTTCGACGCGACCGACGGGAACGTCCTGGTGGACGGCGCGGACGTACGGACCCTCGACCCGGGGCTGCTCGCCAGGACCGTGGGACTCGTCCCGCAGAAGCCGTACCTGTTCGCGGGGACCGTCGCCTCGAACCTGCGGTACGGCAATCCGGACGCGACCGACGACGAACTGTGGCACGCGCTGGAGGTGGCGCAGGCCAGGGACTTCGTGGAGCGGCTGGAGAACGGCCTGGACTCCCCCGTCGCGCAGGGCGGCACGAACGTCTCCGGCGGGCAGCGACAGCGGCTCGCGATCGCGCGGACGCTGGTGCAGCGCCCGGAGATCTACCTCTTCGACGACTCCTTCTCGGCCCTCGACTACGCGACGGACGCCGCGCTGCGGGCGGCCCTGTCCCAGGAGACGGCGGAGGCGACCGTGGTGATCGTCGCCCAGCGGGTGTCGACCATCCGGGACGCCGACCGGATCGTGGTGCTCGACGAGGGCCGGGTCGTCGGCACCGGCCGGCACCACGAGCTGATGGCGGACAACGAGACCTACCGGGAGATCGTGCTCTCCCAGCTGACGGAAGCGGAGGCTGCCTGATGGCCGGTCCCATGGGACGGATGATGGCCGGGGGCGGCCCCGATCAGCGCTCGATGGACTTCAAGGGGTCGGGCAGGAGGCTCCTGTCCCACTTCCGGCCCGAGCGCGGCACGATGTACGCGATGCTGGCCGCGGTCGTGATGAGCGTGGGCCTGTCGGTGGTCGGGCCGAAGATCCTGGGCCGGGCCACCGACCTGGTCTTCGCCGGCATCATCGGACGTGAGCTGCCCGGGGGCACCTCCAAGGCCGAGGTGCTGGAGTCCATGCGCGAGCGCGGTGACGGCGGCATGGCCGACATGCTCTCCGGCACCGACTTCACGCCGGGCCAGGGCATCGACTTCGACGCGGTCGGCAGGGTGCTCGGGCTCGCGCTCGTGGTGTTCGTGCTGGCCGGACTGCTGATGGCGGTGGCGACCCGTCTGGTGAACCGGGCGGTCAACCGGACCGTGTACCGGCTGCGCGAGGACGTGCAGACGAAGCTGTCGCGGCTGCCGCTGTCGTACTTCGACCAGCGGCAGCGCGGTGAGGTGCTCAGCCGGGCCACCAACGACATCGACAACATCGGGCAGACCCTCCAGCAGTCGATGGGCCAGCTCATCAACTCGCTGCTGACCATCGTCGGTGTGCTGGCGATGATGTTCTGGGTGTCGCCGCTGCTGGCGCTGGTCGCGCTGGTCACCGTGCCGCTGTCGTTCGTCGTCGCCACCCGCGTGGGCAAGCGGTCGCAGCCGCACTTCGTGCAGCAGTGGCGCACCACCGGCAAGCTCAACGCGCACATCGAGGAGATGTACACCGGGCACACGCTGGTGAAGGTGTTCGGGCGGCAGGAGGAGTCGGCGGCGCAGTTCGCCGAGCAGAACGAGAAGCTGTACGAGGCCGGGTTCAAGGCGCAGTTCAACAGCGGGATCATGCAGCCGCTGATGATGTTCGTGTCGAACCTGAACTACGTGCTGGTGGCGGTCGTCGGCGGGCTGCGGGTCGCCTCGGGGTCCCTGTCGATCGGTGACGTGCAGGCGTTCATCCAGTACTCGCGCCAGTTCTCGATGCCGCTGACGCAGGTCGCTTCGATGGCGAACCTGGTGCAGTCCGGCGTGGCGTCCGCCGAGCGGATCTTCGAGCTCCTCGACGCGGAGGAGCAGGGCGCCGACCCGGTCGCCGCCGAGCGGCCCGCCGAGGTGCGCGGACGCGTCGCGCTGGAGCACGTCTCCTTCCGCTACGAGCCCGACAAGCCGCTCATCGAGGACCTCTCCCTGAAGGTCGAGCCCGGTCACACGGTCGCGATCGTCGGACCGACGGGAGCGGGCAAGACGACGCTGGTGAACCTCCTCATGCGGTTCTACGAGGTCACCGGCGGGCGGATCACGCTCGACGGGGTCGACATCGCGCGGATGACCCGGGACGAACTGCGGGCCGCCATCGGCATGGTGCTCCAGGACACCTGGCTGTTCGGCGGGACGATCGCGGAGAACATCGCGTACGGCGCCACGCGCGAGGTCACCCGGGGCGAGATCGAGGAGGCGGCGCGGGCGGCCCACGCGGACCGGTTCGTCCGGACGCTGCCTGAGGGGTACGACACCGTAATCGACGACGAGGGGTCCGGGGTGAGCGCGGGCGAGAAGCAGCTCATCACGATCGCCCGGGCGTTCCTGTCCGACCCGGTCATCCTCGTCCTCGACGAGGCGACGAGTTCGGTGGACACCCGCACCGAGGTGCTCATCCAGAAGGCGATGGCGAAACTCGCCCACGGGCGGACGTCGTTCGTGATCGCGCACCGGCTCTCCACGATCCGGGACGCGGACACCATCCTGGTGATGGAGAACGGGGCCATCGTGGAGCAGGGCGCGCACACGGAGCTGCTGGAGGCGGGCGGCGCCTACGCGCGGCTGTACCAGGCGCAGTTCGCGCAGGCAGTCGCCGAGGTCGACTGACGGTCCGTCACCCTGCCGCCGATTCCGCCCCCTTCCGCCGCCTTCGCGCGCCGGAGGGGGGCGGAGCCGTCTGTCAGTCCAGGTAGCCGCGGAGCTGGTCCGCGAAGGCGTGGTCCCGCAGCTTGTTGAGGGTCTTGGACTCGATCTGGCGGATGCGCTCGCGCGTCACCCCGAAGATGCGGCCTATCTCCTCCAGCGTGCGCGGACGCCCGTCGGCCAGTCCGTAGCGCAGCTGCACGACCTTGCGCTCGCGCTCCCCGAGCGTGGACAGCACCGCCTCCAGGTGCTCGCGCAGCAGCAGGAACGCGGCGGACTCCACCGGGGACGCCGCGTCGCCGTCCTCGATCAGGTCACCGAGGGCCACGTCGTCCTCCTCGCCCACCGGGGCGTGCAGGGAGACCGGTTCCTGGGCCAGCCGCAGGACTTCGCTGACCCGCTCGCCGGGCAGGTCCAGGTGGGCGGCGACCTCCTCGGGCGTCGGCTCGTAGCCGCGCTCCTGGAGCATGCGCCGCTGCACCCGGACGACCCGGTTGATCAGCTCGACCACGTGGACGGGCACCCGGATCGTGCGGGCCTGGTCGGCCAGCGCCCGTGACATGGCCTGCCGGATCCACCAGGTCGCGTACGTGGAGAACTTGTAGCCGCGGGCGTAGTCGAACTTCTCGACCGCCCGGATCAGGCCCAGGTTGCCCTCCTGGACCAGGTCGAGCATGGTCAGCCCGCGCCCGACGTACCGCTTGGCGACGGAGACCACGAGCCGCAGGTTCGCCTCGATGAGCCGGCGCTTGGCCATCCGGCCCATGACGACCAGCCTGTCGAGGTCGAGGGCGAGCTGGCTGTCCAGGTCGCGGGCGAGCCGCAGCTTCTCCTCGGCGAAGAGGCCGGCCTCCACACGGCGGGCGAGTTCGACCTCCTCGGCCGCGGTGAGCAGGGGGATGCGGCCGATCTCGCGCAGGTACTGGCGGAACAGGTCCGAGGAGGGGCCGCTGGTGTCGGCGGCGCGGCTGCGGGGCGGTACGACGGGCTCGGCCTCCACGGCCTCCACGGCCTCGGCCTCGGGCACGTCGCTCCCGGGCGCCTCGTCGGCGTCGGCGGCCGGTCCGTCCGCTTCGGGCGGGTTCTCCGGCCGCGCCTCCGGGTGGTGCGTGGCACGGCTCTGCGGGGGGACCGCCGCGACGACGCCGTCTTCCGCGTCCGTGTCCGTGGTGTTGTCGGTCTCGGTGAGGGTCTGGGTCTGCACGGGGGCGACCTCCAGGAATGTCGCTGCTGAGGCATGCGGCAGCGGTACGTCGGGGATGGGGTCGACGGCCTCGCCGCTGTCCATCCCGTAGTCGTTTGGCGGAACCGCGGGGATGGGGGACCCGTCGCGTACGGGTCTGCCGCGCTCCGAGGACTCAGGCACCGCACCCCAGTGTGGAGTACGACACATCACCGCCACGAGGGGCGTGCGGTGACTTTTTGCGTCCGGTCCGTGACCGCATGATTACCCTGACGCACGAGTGCGCAGCCCGACGGAACCGAAACCCCCGGAAACAGGCGAACCGGGGGCCGTTCACCGGCGCGTGCCGGAGTGCGCCGGAGGCGCCGGGCCCGGCCGGGAGGTCAGAGGGCCGACGCGCCCCGTTCGCGCAGCGCCTGCCCGTACTGCTGGAGCACCCACAGTTCGTTCTGCACGGCGGCCAGCCTGGCCGGGTCGCCCTGGGCGCTCGCACGGGCCAGCGAACCCTGCACCTGCTGGATGCGCCGGTCCACGGCCCGTCTGCGGACCATGACCAACTGGTCGCCCGCGTAGGCCTCGTCGACGGTCCTGCGCATGATGGCCTCGACGGCGAGTTCCGTGACCATGGCGCGCACCACGTCGTCCGGGGCGGCGTCACGGACCCGGACCAGGTACTCCTGGGGGTCCTGGACGCCGTACTCCGCGCCGCCGGCGTCCATGATCGCCTGGCGGACCGCCGCGTACGGCGCGGCGGTGAACTCGTCGATGCCGTAGGCGTCGAAGGCCGGGGAGACCAACTCGGGCCGCTGGAGGGCCAGTTTGAGCAGCTCGCGCTCGGTGGCGAAGACCGGGTTGCGCAGGTTGAGCGCGGGGCCGCCGGGGGCCGCGCCGCCCGGTCGCTGAGCCGCCCCGTACGCCTGCTGGGGCCGCTGCCGCTCGGGCGCGGGGCCCTTGCCGCCGCGGTCGCGGGCCCAACGGGCCAGCTGCGCCACCCGCTTGACGACGAACTGCGTGTCGAGGATGCCCAGCATGCCCGCGAGCTGCACGGCGACCTCGTGCTGGGCGCCGCTGTTCTTGATGCGGGCGACGACGGGCGCCGCCTCGTCCAGGGCGGCGGCGCGGCCGGCGGGGGTCTCCAGGTCGTAGCGCAGGACGATCTGGCGCAGCGCGAACTCGAAGAGCGGGGTGCGGGGCTCCACCAGGTCGGCGACGGCCTCGTCGCCCTTGGCGAGCCGCAGGTCGCAGGGGTCCATGCCGTCGGGGGCCACCGCGATGTACGTCTCGGCGGCGAACTTCTGGTCGTCCTCGAAGGCGCGCAGGGCGGCCTTCTGGCCCGCCGCGTCGCCGTCGAAGGTGAAGATCACGCGCGCCGAGCCGTTGTCCATGAGGAGCCGGCGGAGGATCTTGATGTGGTCGGTGCCGAAGGCGGTGCCGCAGGTGGCGATGGCGGTGGTGATACCGGCCAGGTGGCAGGCCATGACGTCCGTGTAGCCCTCGACCACGACCGCGCGACTGGTCTTGGCGATCTCCTTCTTGGCGAGGTCGATGCCGTAGAGGACCTGCGACTTGCGGTAGATCGCGGTGTCGGGCGTGTTGAGGTACTTCGGGCCGTTGTCGGAGTCGTAGAGCTTGCGGGCGCCGAAGCCCACGACCTCGCCCCCGATGTCGCGGATGGGCCACATCAGGCGGCCCCGGAAGCGGTCGATGGGGCCGCGGCGGCCGTCCTGGGAGAGGCCGGAGAGGACCAGCTCCTTGTCCGTGAAGCCCTTGCCGCGCAGGTGGCGGGTGAGGTGGTCCCAGCCCTGGGGGCTGTAGCCGACGCCGAAGTGGGCCGCGGCGGCCTGGTCGAAGCCGCGCTCGGCGAGGAACTTGCGGCCCGCGTCGGCCTCGGGGCTGGTGTCGAGCTGCTCCACGTAGAACTGGGCGGCCGCCTTGTGCGCCTCGACCAGCCGGATGCGCTCCCCCCGCTGGTGGGAGGGGTTGTACCCGCCCTCCTCGTACCGCAGGGTGATGCCCGCCTGGCCGGCCAGGCGCTCGACGGCCTCCGAGAAGGTGAGGTGGTCGACCTTCATCACGAACGTGATGGTGTCGCCGCCCTCCTGGCAGCCGAAGCAGTGGAAGAGCCCTTTGCTCGGGCTGACCTGGAAGGACGGCGACTTCTCGTCGTGGAACGGGCAGAGCCCTTTCAGGTTGCCGCCGCCCGCGTTGCGCAGCTGGAGGTACTCGGACACCACGGCGTCGATCGAGACCGCGTCCCGAACAGCCTTCACGTCCTCGTCGTTGATCCGTCCTGCCACGCGTGAATTCTACGGGGACGGTGTGACAGCCGGGCGCCGCGGCAGGTCACGGTACGAGGGTCTCCAGTGGGACGTGCGGGTCGGCGAGGGCCTCGGTGTCCACGCGGGCCCGGGATCGGATCAGGGACTGGATGGGATCCGTGACGTCCCACACATTCACGTTCATGCCGGCCAGCACCCGTTCGTCCTTGACCCAGAAGGCCACGAACTGCCGCTTGCCCGCGTCGCCGCGGATGACCACCTGGTCGTAGGTCCCCGGCGGCGCCCAGCCGGAGTACTCCAGCCCAACGTCGTACTGGTCGGAGAAGAAGTAGGGCACGCGGTCGTACGTCGTCTCGCGGCCCAGCATCGCGCGCGCGGCGGCCGGTCCGCCGTTGAGGGCGTTCGCCCAGTGCTCCACGCGCAGCCGGGCGTCGAAGAGGGTGTGGTGGAAGGAGGCCACGTCGCCGGCCGCGTAGATGTCCGGGTCGGAGGTGCGCAGCCGCTCGTCGACCGCGATGCCGCCGCCGTGCGCGCGGTCGGCCAGGGTGAGGCCCGCCGTCTCGGCGAGGCCGGTGCGCGGGGCGGCGCCGATCGCGGCGAGCACGTCGTGCGCGGGGTGCTCCTCGCCGTCGTCGGTGCGGGCGGCGAGCACCATGCCGTCCTGCCCGGCGATCTCGGTGAGGCGGGCGCCGAAGTGGAAGCGGACGCCGTGCTCGCGGTGCAGCTCGGCGAAGAGCTGGCCGAGCTCGGGGCCGAGGACGCCGTGCAGCGGGGTCGGCTCGGGTTCCACGACGGTGACCTCGGCGCCGTACTCCCGGGCCGCGGCGGCGACCTCCAGGCCGATCCAGCCGGCGCCCGCGATGACGATGTGACCGTTGTCGCGGCCGAGGGCGGCCAGGACGCCCTTCAGTCGCTCGGCGTGGGCGAGGCGGCGCAGGTGGTGGACGCCCGCCAGGTCGGTCCCGGGGATGTCCAGCCTGCGGGGCTCGGCACCGGTGGCGAGGAGCAGCTTGTCGTAGTGCACGAGGGTGCCGTCGTCGCCGAACCGGACGGTCTTCGCGATCCGGTCGATGGCGTCGACGGTCTGGCCGAGGTGCAGCTCGATGTCGTTCTGCGCGTACCAGCCGGGTTCGTGGACGAAGACGCTGTCGCGCTCCTCCTTGCCGAGCAGGTACCCCTTGGACAGGGGCGGCCGCTCGTAGGGGTGGTCGCGCTCGTCACAGATCAGTATCACCCGGCCGGTGAACCCCTCCGCGCGGAGCGTCTCGGCCGCCTTCGCGCCGGCCAGACCTCCTCCGACGATGACGAATGTCTGATCCGCGTCGACCACTTGATGCCTCCTCGTAAGGATGTCGCCACATGCGAGCGTCCCGCACGCGGCGTGGTGCGGGAAGAGGGAGTGGCCCGATCAGGCCACGCGGGGTCACACCGCGCCGCCTCCGCCGGGGCGCGTGGTGAGCCCGAGGTGCAGGGAACGTGCCGAGGCGTCCGTGAGCGAGGCGATCTGGTCGACCACGACCCGCTTGCGGGCCCGGTCGTCGGGAGCCGCGTCGAACTGGGCTCGGAACTGCGGCTCCAGCCCGTCGGGGGCGCGGGCGGTGAGCGCCTCGGCCAGCTCGGCGACGACGATCCGCTGGTCGGCGCGGAGGATCTCCTGCTCGGCGCGCTGCATGACGTACCGGTCGGCGACCGCCTTGAGGACGGCGCACTCCAGGCGGGTCTCCCACGGGACGACCAGTTCCGCCGTGTACCGGGTGAGGCGTCCGGTGCCGTACCGCTCGCGGGTGGCGGCCTCGGCGGCCAGGCAGAAACGGCCGATGAGCTGGCTGGTGGCGTCCTTCAGCCGGGCCTGGGCGACCGCCGAGCCGTCGTAGCCGTGCGGCCACCACTCCTGGTCGAGGAGGCGGTCGAGGGCGGCGGCGAGCTCGGCGAGGTCGGTGCCGGCGGGCACGTACCGTGCGACGGCGACCGCGAAGACCGCGTCCCGTTCCGGTTCGGCGTGCAGGCAGTTGGGGTCGATGTGCCCGGCGTGCAGCCCGTCCTCGACGTCGTGCACCGAGTACGCCACGTCGTCGGACCAGTCCATGACCTGGGCCTCGAAGCAGATACGCGTCCCGGGGGCGCCCTTGCGGGCCCAGTCGAAGACCGGCCGGTCGTCCTCGTAGACCCCGAACTTCGGGGACCCGGGGGCGGTGGGGTGGCCGCCGCGCGGCCAGGGGTACTTGGTCGCGGCGTCGAGGGCGGCCCGGGTGAGGTTGAGGCCGACGCTGACCAGTTCGCCGCTCTCCTCGCTGCGGACGAAGCGCTTGGGCTCGATGCGGGTGAGCAGCCGCAGCGACTGCGCGTTGCCCTCGAAGCCGCCGCAGTCCCGCGCGAACTCGTTGAGGGCCTGTTCGCCGTTGTGCCCGAAGGGCGGGTGGCCGAGGTCGTGCGAGAGGCAGGCCGCCTCGACCAGGTCGGGGTCGCAGCCGAGGGCGGCGCCGAGCTCGCGGCCGACCTGGGCGCACTCCAGGGAGTGGGTCAGCCGGGTGCGGGGGCTGGCGTCCCAGGCCCGGGTGCGGGTGCCGGGCGTGACGACCTGGGTCTTGCCGGCGAGCCGGCGCAGCGCCGCGGAGTGCAGCACGCGCGCGCGATCGCGCTGGAAGGCGGTGCGGCCGGGACGCTTGTCGGGCTCGACGGCCCAGCGCTCGACGGCCGCTTCGTCGTACTCGCCGCGCGCGGACCGGTCCTCGCGGACCCGGCGCGGGGTGCTCTCGGTCTCGGACGAGGTCTTCGGTGCGGTGCCTTCCATGCCCCGACCCTAGGCCCTGTCGTCCGGATCACCCCAGTGCGGCCGGGTCCGGCACGCGCGCCCGCCGGGTTCAGGCCGAGGCCAGGGTGCGTGCTGCGGCGGACCCGGGGGCCGCGAGGGCCCGGTCGTAGCGGTGCAGGACGAGACGGGCCATCGCCGGGTGGGCGCCGAGCGGGGCGGCGGCGATCCAGGGGGCGGCCGCGGCGCACTCGGTGGCGAAGCGACCGGGGGCGGTGAAGTAGGAGGCGACGGCGACCCGGTGGCGGCCCCGGGCGGCGAGGGCGCGCACCGCGGCGGGCACGGTGGGCGCGGCGGCGGAGGCGTAGGCGGGCACGACCGGGACGCCGAGCCGCTCGGCGAGCAGCCGGGCGGTGCGGCGCGTGTCGACGGCCGCGTCGGGGTCGCGGGAGCCGGCCGCGGCGAGGACGACGCCACTGGCGCGGCGGGTCGCCTCGCTCATGCGGGTCCGCCAGCCCGCCTCGACGAGCCGCGCGTACAGCGTCTCGACGAGCAGCGGGTGCGGGCCGAGCGGGGCGGCGACCCGGCAGTCCAGCTCCGGGACGGCCGCCGCGGCCTGGGGGATGTCCTGCTTGACGTGGTAGCCGCGGCTCAGGAGCAGCGGTACGAGGACGGCCTCGCCGGTGTCCAGGGAGGCGAGCGTGTCGGGCAGCAGCGGTTCGTTGAGCTCGATGTGGCCGAGGCGCACGGAAAGGTGGGGGCGCAGCTCACGGACCCTCTCGGCCAGGGTCCGCACGGTGTCGAGGGCGCGCGGGTCGCGGCTGCCGTGGGCCACCATGACGAGCGCGGGCGGCGCCGGGCGGCGCGCGCCGCCGGGCGAGACGAGGCGGAGCTGGCTGCCGAGCTGGCTGGTGATCCGGTTCATGAGTTGCGCCGTACTGTCGAGGTGGGCGCCGCCCGGCGGCCGGCCGCCGGGGCGGTTCTGGGACTCGTCGTGTGCTGGTGTCGACGCCGTCATGGACCGATCCTGGCGGGGGGACGTTGCCACGCCGTTGCGCGGGCGTCACGGGTGTTTTCCGGCGGTTCACCGCGAGGCACCCGGGGGTGTGAGGGCTCGCCGGGCCTCTGTCGGCCGCGGTCCGGGACTCGGGGTGAGCCCTGTCACGGTCCTTTCCTGAACCGTACTCCCGTTCGCCGCGTCTCCCTGTGCCGAGGGCCGACGTCACCTGGGGGACACCGAACATGCGCCTGCCGCGCCCGAGCATCCGCAGACCGTCACCGCGTTCTTGGCTGCCCGCGGTGCGTCTGCGCCGGCCCTCCCTGCCGCGCACCCGCCAGGGGCAGCGGCGGGCCGTGCAGGCCGTCATGCTGCTGTGCGTGCTGGCGCTGTCGCCCGCGACCTGGATGTACGTGACGACGGGTGACCGGCTGCGGACGACCACGGACGTGCCGCGGACCGAGGTCGCGGTGGTGTTCGGCGCCGGCCTCTGGGGCGGTGAGCCCTCCCCGTACCTCGCGCACCGGCTGGACGCGGCGGCGGAGCTGTACCGGGCGGGGCGGGTGAAGGTCGTGCTCGTCACCGGGGACAACAGCCGGAAGGACTACGACGAGCCCGACGCCATGCGCGCCTATCTGACCGAGCGCGGGGTGCCCGGCCGGCGCATCGTCAGCGACTACGCCGGGTTCGACACCTGGGACTCCTGCGTGCGGGCGAAGAAGATCTTCGGGGTCGACCGGGCCGTGCTGATCAGCCAGGGGTTCCACATCCGGCGGGCGGTCGCCCTGTGCGAGGCGGCCGGGGTGCGGTCCTACGGCGTCGGGGTCGACGCTGCGCACGACGTGACCTGGTACTACGGCGGTACGCGCGAGGTCCTCGCGGCGGGCAAGGCCGCGTGGGACGCCGTGTTCGAACCCGACCCCCGCTTCCTGGGCCCCCGCGAGCCGGGAGTGGACCGGGCCCTGCGAACACCGTCCCGGTGACTCCGCGCGACTCACCCCACCCGGGGCTCCCCGGCCGAAGCCTCCTCCCCGACCCCCACGGGGCTCCGCCCCGGACCCCGCTCCTCAGACGCCGGAGGGGCTGGAATTTTCCTCCCTTGACTCAGACGACCAACGCCACCGAAGTCACCATGGCGCAGGCGGCAGGGGCCAGGAGTATCGGTCCCATGGGCGCGGGGAATTCCAGCCCGTCCGGCGCGCACGGACAAACGCTCGGCGCCAGAAAATTCAGCCCGTCCGGCGATTGAGGACCAGCGCGCAGCGCGACCCGACAGCACCCGGGCGAAGCCCCAGGC